>NZ_JAYRYM010000005.1:0-44795 GCF_041917035.1 Devosia sp.
ATGGTCAGCTTGGCGACATCGTCGATCCAGTAGCCGAAGGTGCGAGTCTTCTGCGGCAACTGCGTCAGCAGTTGCTCGAACGCGCCGAGGGGATCCTTGGAGGTCAGCAGCACGATGACGAAGGTGACCAGCAGCGAGATCAGCAGTGCCCCGCCGGCCCGGCCGATTTCCTGCCGGAACGCCGCCCAGCGCGACGAGGTCTTGGTTTCGGATCCGCTGCTCATCGCAATGCCGCCTTCATTTCGTCTGCGGTCTGGGTCGAGAGCCCGAGCATGTAGGTGCCGAGCGTTTCGGGGGTGAGGTCGGGCGTATTGACGAAGGCCGCGACGATCTTGCCGCGATACAGCACCAGCAGCCGGTCGCTCAGCGCCAGCAACTCGCTGAGGTCGGCCGAGCTGAGCAGCACCGCCGCGCCGGCATCGCGCGCGTCGGTGATGGTGCGCCAGATGAACTGCGTGGCACCGAGGTCGACGCCGCGCGTCGGCTGGTTGACCAGCAGCAGCTTGGGCTGCTCGGCGAGTTCGCGCGCCACCACGACCTTCTGCATGTTGCCGCCCGAGAGCGTGTCCACGGTGTAGGCCGGGCCGCCGACGCGGATCGAAAAGCGCTCGATCAGCTGCACCGCATTGGCCTTTATGGCCTTGAGGTCGAGCAGTCCGTTGCGCACGTAGCGGCTCTCGTTGAGGCGGGTCGCGACGAGGTTCTCGGCGACCGTGGCGCCGGTGGCCAGCCCCTGCGCGATGCGGTCCTCGGGGATCGAGGCGAGCCCGAGCGCGCGCCGCTCGAGGACGCTCATCGCCGTGGCGTTCTGCTCGGCGATGCGGATCGTGCCGGCCGCAATGGCCCGCAGCCCCGCCACCGCCTCGAGCGTCTCGGCCTGGCCGTTCCCCTCGACGCCCACCAGCCCGACGACTTCGCCGGCATGGACGTTGAGATCCAGCCCGGCCACCACCTCGGTGCCGCGGGCATTGACGACGCGCAGGCCCGCGATGGCGGCGACGCGCTGGCTCTGGTCGGTCGCCTGGCGCTCGACCCTGAGCGTCACCTCGCGTCCCACCATCATGGCGGCGAGGCTCTTCTCGGTCACTTCCCTGGCCTTGACCTGGCCCACCGTCTTGCCCTGCCGCATCACCGTGATGGTGTCGGAAATCTCCAGCACCTCGGGCAGCTTGTGGGCGATGAAGATCACCGTCTTGCCCTGCGCCACCAGCGAGCGGATGGCGACGAACAGTTCCTGCACCTCCTGCGGGGCGAGCACCGCCGTCGGCTCGTCGAGGATCAGGATACGGGCATTGCGATACAGCGCCTTGAGGATCTCGACGCGCTGCTGCTGGCCGACCGGCAGCGTCATCACCGGCGGCATCGGGTCGACGGAGAGGCGGAACTTGTCCGAGATCGCCTTCACCTCGGCGATCGCCTTGTGGCGCTCGAAGCGGATGCCGCTGCGCGGCTCGGAGCCGAGCACCACGTTCTCGTAGACCGAAAAGCTCGGAACCAGCGAGAAATGCTGGAACACCATGCCGATGCCGGCCTCGATCGCCTCGCGCGGATTGGCGAAGCGCACCGGCCGGCCGTCCAGCGTCAGGGTGCCGGAATTGGGCTGTTCGATGCCGAACAGGATCTTCATCAGCGTGGATTTGCCCGCGCCGTTCTCGCCGACCACGGCGTGAACCTCGCCCGGCTCGATGACGAGGTTCACCCCGTCATTGGCCACCACGCCGCCGGGATAGGTCTTGCTGATCCCGATTGCTTCAAGAAGCGCCATGCTGCCCCCGGCTGCCCCCAGTGTGAAGAAGGGCGCCGCGACCGGCGGCGCCCCTCGGTGGTCAGGTCACTTCACGTCGGCCGCGACGACGATCTCGCCGGCGATGATTGCCGCTTCCTTGGCCTCGATCTCGGCGCGGATATCGGCCGGGACGAGCTTCTCGTACTGGGCATTCTTGGAGATGCCCACGGCGCCGTCCTTGAGGCCGAGCACGACGCGCTGGCCATAGGCCTGGGTGCCGTCAATGGTGCCCTTGAGCGCCAGGAACAGCGACTCGCCGACCTTCTTTTCGACCGAGGTGAAGATCACGTCGGCCTGCGCCGCGTCGGTCGCGGCGAAGATCGTCGCCTGGTCGCTGTCGACGCCGACGGCCAGCTGGCCGCCACCGGCTTCCTTGACCGCCTGCAGGGCGCCCAGGCCCGTGCCGCCGGCGATCGGGAAGATGATGTCGGCGCCCTGGTTGAGCTGGGCGAGGCCGATTTCCTTGCCCTTGGCGGGGTCGGAGAAGGTACCGGCCGTGGCATTCAGGATCTGGATGTTCGGATTGGCATCCTTGGCACCCTGGTCGAAACCGGTCTTGAAGTCGGTGACGGTGGGGAACTCCATGCCGAGGATGGTGCCCAGGATCCCCGACTTCGAGATCTTGGCCGCCGCGTAGCCGGCGAGATAGCCCGCCGTCGAGGTGCCGTACTGCACCGCCAGCACGTTCGGGAAGGCGCCGCCCGAGAAGTCCGGCGAGTCGTCGAAGTCGATGAACTTGACGTCCGGATATTCGTTGGCGAGCTCGGTGATGTAGCCGGTCATGTCGAAGGTGCCGGCGATCACCACGTCGTAGCCGGAATCGACCGCGTCCGCGATGCCCGGCTGCCACTTCGAGCGGTCATAGCCCATCTCGATGATCTTGACGTCGACCGGCAGCTCGGCCGTGGCCTTGTCCATGCCGGCCTTGGCGCTGTCGAAGAAGCTCTTGTCGCCGAGCGTGCCGTGCAGCACCAGCGCGACCTTGAGCGGGTTGTCCTTGGTATAGGTCTGGGCTGCGGCGGGGATCGCCGTCGAGGCCAGCATGCTGGCCGCGAGCAGGGCTCCGGTTGCAGCTTTTCCGAGAGTCGAGAGCAGAGACATGCGCACTCCTGTTTGCGGTTGTTCTGGTTCAGGGGGAATAGGCGGCGGATACGGCGTAGAGGGCATCGACCTTGGCGATGTCGACCTCCTCGACGAACGTAATCTTGGGGGTGCCGAGGCGCCCCGAGGGATCGACCAGCGTCATGCCGCGGGTGATGCCGGGGGCCAGGGCGACCGACGAGGACGCCTTGATCGACCTCGTGACCATCGTGGGATCGAGGACGACCGCGGCGGCCAGCGGATCGACATAGAGCAGGCGGTCCGGATTGCCCCGGCTCACCGAATTGTGGCGGGCGTGGCTGGCCAGCGCCTTGGAGAAATCGCGCAGCGGCGAGGATGCGATGCCGTCGAACAGCGCCTCGACCCGCGCGCCCTCCATGTAGTGCGTGGTGCAGGGCTCCCACGGCACCACGATCGTCTCTATGCCGGCCGTCAGCACCACGTGCGCGGCCTCGGGATCGGCATAGATGTTGAACTCGGCGGCCGGAGTGGTGTTGCCGCGCCCGTAGACATTGCCGCCCATGATGGTGAGCGTGCCGATGCCGTCGAGGATGTTGGGCTCGAGCCGGAGCGCCAGCGCCAGGTTGGTGAGCGGCCCGATCATCAGGATGTCGGCCTTCTCGCCCTTCGCCGCGGCATCGCGGAACACCTGGCGCAGCACGCCCACGCCATCCTCGGAAGCCGGCAGGTCCTGCCGGGGCGGACGGCGCGCGCCACCCAGGCCGTCGTCGCCATGCACGTATTTGGCATCGATGATCGGCTGCGTCAGCGGCCGGTCCGCGCCCTTGTGCACGGGAATCGACACGCCGAGGGTCGCGGTGACCGCCAGCAGGTTGGTGGTCGCCTGGTCGAGCCCGACATTGCCGAACACCGTGGTGATCAGGTCGGGCACCCTGCCGTTGGCCACCAGCAGGATCAGCGCCTGGGCGTCGTCGACACCCCCGTCGCTGTCGAAGATGAAGGTACGTTTGGTCAAGCTACTTCTTTTTCTTTGCTTTGCCGCGCGTCGGCGACGCGCTCCCAGAACTCGGCATAGGTGGCCGAGTAGGCGGACCGGATATTGGCATAGGGGCGTCGCATAAGCACGCGGTCGCGCACAAGGGGCTCTCCGGCTACCCACAGGTGCCGCAGGTCGCGTCCGCTGCCGGAGTAGATCAGTGCGGTCTCGGGGTCCGGCGTCTCGGAATAGCCGGGTCCGCAGAGGTCGAAAGCGGCGATGTCTGCCGACTTGCCGACCTCGAGGCTGCCGATCTCGTGGTCGAGGCCGAGGGCCCGGGCGCCCTCGATGGTGGCCATGCGGATCAGCTCGCGGCTGGACAGCGGCTGTGCCCGGCCTTCGCGGTGGCTGGCGACCAGTCCGGCGACGCGCATCTCGCTGACCATGTCGTAGGAGTTGTTGGCCGCCACATTGTCGGTGCCGATCGCAACGGTAACCCCCGCCGCCCTGAGGTCCACCGCCGGGCACATGCCATCGCGCCCCGACCTGAGCCCGGCACTGGCGCAGTAGGCGACCGAGGCGGCCGGGGCGCGGGCAAAGACGGCGATGTCCTCGGCGCTGAGGTCGAGGCAGTGGGCGACGTGCACCCGCCCCGAGAAGAAGCCGGTGGCCTCGAGCGCCACTGCCGCGGTCTTGCCGTAGCGTCGCAGCGTCTCCTCGTTGTCCTCGGGGCCGGCCGCCATGTGCATGTGCAGCCCGGCGCCATGCGTCCTCGCGATCTCGACTTCGGCCCTGAGCAGGTCCTCGGTATTGTCGACATAGGGCGCGTGCGGCCCGAACCAGGGGATGACCCGGCCATCGGCCGAGCGCTGCTTCTCGAGGAAGTGCGTGGCGCGGGCCAGTTCCTCCTCGCCGCGCGCCGCATCGCCGAGCTGGACGATGCCATAGGCGATCACGGCGCGCAGTCCCGACTGCTTGACGGCCTCGGCGATTTCCTCGGCGAAGAAGTACTGGTCGCAGAAGGTGGTGGTGCCCGAAAGCGCCATCTCGGCGCAGGAGAGCGCCACCGCCGGGCCGATATCGGAGGCGACGAGCGACAGCTCCGGCTCGCGGATCGAGTTGTACCAGCCGTCCATGGTCAGCAGGCTCTGCCCCTCGGACCGGCCGCGGAACAGCACCATGGCCGAATGGGTATGAGCGTTGACGAGGCCCGGCATGACGAGGTGCCCGGTCAGGTCGAGCACCTCGTCGAAGCCGGCTGGATCGGGCCTTTCGGCCGCTGGTCCGACCGCGCTGATCCGGCCGTCGCGAATGGCTACGAAGCCACCTGCGAACACCCGATCTCCAGCGTCCACGGAGAGGATGGTCGCTCCGTGGATAAGCGTCGAACCCATTTGACCCCCATCCGGTAAACCGGTTTACATGACGATGTAACGACAGTTGAAAGGCGCTTGTCAAATGCATTCCGGACCGGGCCCGTGAGCGCCAACCCCTTCCTCGCCGATCCCGCGATCGCCGCCCGGCATCTGGAGCTGAGCACGTTGATCGGCCCGGAACTCGAGGCGGAGCTGGCCGGCCTCGTGGCCGCGCGCGCCTATCGGACGGCAGACAACCTGGGCGGGATCGTCGGCAGCCAAGAGGTGGCGCGGCTGGTCGATAGCTTTGCCCTCGGCAGTATCGAAATGCTGATGCTGCTTGCGCTGCCGGTGGCGCGGCGGATCGCGCTGCCGCCGATCTCGCAGTTCTTCGTCGGCGCGGTCGGGCTCGAGCGCGAGACCGGCAACCTGATCCTCGGTGGCAATGTCGAGTTCCCCGGCACGCACCTGGGCTTCACCATTCACGGCGAGGGGTTCGTCTTCACCCGCGCCGCCTCGCGCGGCACCTCGGTCGCCGCCATCGCCATCGGCGAGGCGCACCCCTGTGCCCACTGCCGGCAATACCTGTCGGAATTCGCGGCGAGCCGCGATCTCGTCCTCATCGACCCGCTCGGCCATCGCCTCACCATGGCCGAGCTCTATCCCTGGCCGTTCGATCCGGCCTATCTCGGCGAAGCGGGACTGGTGACGGGCAAGGGAACGCTGCCCGAACTGGACCTCGTTCCGAACGGGCTGCCGCCGGCCACCGCCGCAGCGTTGCGGGCGGCCGGGCGGCGGGCCCATGCGCCCTACAGCCGCTGCCCCGGGGCATTGGTGCTGGAACTGAGGGACGGCAGCCTCGTTTCTGGCTTCTCGATCGAGAGCGTCGCCTTCAATCCGACAATGGGGCCGCTGCAGGCCGCCATGATCGACCTCGTCGCCCATGGCTGCGCCACCTCCGACATCGCCGCCGCGACGCTCGGCACGCGCCTCGGCGGCGCCGTCGACTATGCGGCCAGTGTCGGCGAACTGCTGGGGAGGCTCGCCCCCGGCGTGCCCCTCACCACCGTCGGGTGGGCCTGATGCTCGACGCCGCCACCGCCAGCTGGGAGGATGTTTCGGCAGCGATCGAGGGCGGCCTCGTCGCCATCCTGCCAGTGGGGGCGGTCGAGCAGCACGGCCCGCACCTGCCGCTCCTCACCGACACCGTCCTTGCCACCGGCGTCGCCCGCCGCATCGCCGCGGGCTGCGACGGGCTGCTGCTGCCGGCCATCGCCTATGGCGACGCGTGGACCGCCGAGGGCTGGGCCGGCACGCTGTCTCTGTCGCCGGACACGCTGCGCGCCACGGTGGTCGATCTCGGCCGCGGCCTGCATCGCATGGGCGTACGCGGGCTGGTCACCGTCAATGGCCATTTCGGCAATCGCGAACCGATCGCGCTCGCCGCGCGGAGCCTGAGCGAACTCGGCTTTCCGGTGCTGCATCTCGACTACCCCCGGCTCGAAGCCATCGCCGCCGAAGTGGTCGAGAGCCCGCCGGCCGGCCCCGGCTTCTATCATGCCGACGAGGTCGAGACCTCGATGCTGCTGGCGCTGGCGCCAGAGAGCGTTCGCCTCGATCGCGCGATGCCCGAATACCCCGAGTTCCCCGAACTCTTCGGCCACGAGCCCATGCAGCTGAGCGCCTTCAGCAAGAGCGGCATCTTCGGCGACCCCCGCCCCGCCACGGCCGAGAAGGGCGAACAGCTGATCGCCGCCATCGCGGCGGAATCGCTCAGGCTGATCGCGATCTGGCGGGCGAAATGGGGGATCTAGGGATGCCGGTGTGCGCGGAGACCCCCCTCCCGACCTCCCCCGCAAGGGGGGAGGTGAAGAGCGGCTGTGGCTCGAGCTCGCCAAGCGCACCGGCCGGCACCTCCCCCCTTGCGGGGGAGGCTGGGAGGGGGGAAGGCCAGAGACCCGGACATCGCCACGGCACCCCATGACCCATCTCCCCCCCGATCTCCTCCTCGACGCCGCCGACGAAGTCGCGATCCGCCAGGACCTCACCCTCGTGGCCCTCGGCAAGCGTCCGGCCGACCGGTCTCTGCGCGTCGGCCGGCTGCTCGACGTGCATGCGCGCCGCTGGCACGAGGACCAGGAGATCGTCATCCGCGGCCGGCGCATCGCCTGGGTCGGGCCGGCCGGCGTCTGGCCGGGCGAAGTCGGCGAACGCGTCCACGAGCCCGCCCTCTCCGCTGTTCCCGGCTTCGGCGAGGTGCACAAGCACATCGAGAGTTCGCACCTCACCCCGGAATGGGAAGCGGCGCTGGTCTTGCCGCATGGCTGCACCTGGACCTGCGAGGCGAGCCACGAATTCTCCAATGTCGACGGGCCGCACAACCTCGAGTTCTGGCTCACCGCCCGGCGCGCCGGCTCGCCGGCCAAGATCTTCCCGCTCCCCGGCTCGGCCGTGCCGCCCACCGCCTACGAATGGGGCGGCGGGCATTTCGGTTATGCCGAGCAGCGCCAGTTCCTCGCCCAGTCGCTGCAGGTTGCCGGGCTCGACGAGGTGATGGACTGGCCGGCGGTGTGGAACCCGGAAAACCCCTCCTACCAGCGGCTCTGGGGCATGATCCGCGCCACTTTCGAGCAGCGCGGCGTGGTCGAGGGCCATGCCGCCGGGCTCCGGGGCCTCCCCGAGATCAACGCCTTCGCCGCCGCCGGCATGGCATCGGACCACGAGGCGTGGACGCCCGACGAGGTGCGCGACAAGCTCCGCCGCGGCCTGTTCATGCAATTGCGTCCGCATTCGCTGCCCGACATCGTCAAGGCAATGCGGGCCGACGGGCTGGCCGACTGGTCGCAGTTCGCGCTCGCGACCGACGACCGCTCGGCCACCGATACGCTGAAGCTCGGCGCCACCGACCACAATGTCCGCCTCGCCATCGAGAACGGGCTGGCGCCCGAGATCGCCATCCAGCTGGTCACGATCAATCCCGCCCGGCACATGCGCCTCACCCCCTGGGTCGGGGCGGTGGCTCCGGGGCGCTATGCCGACCTCGTGCTGCTCGACGATGTCGAGAAGCTCTCCATCGCCTCGGTCTGGGCCGATGGCAACGAAGTCGCCCGCGACGGCCGCTACCTCGCGCCGGTGCCCAGCATCGACTGGCCGGCCTGGGCGACTCGCACCGTCAACATCAAGCGCCGGCTGACCGCGGCCGATTTCGTCATCCCTGCGGCGCCGGGCCGCGCGACCATGCAGGCGGCGGTGCTGCGGCCGTTCCACTGGGCCGACGACTTCATCACCATGGAGATGCCGGTCGCCGACGGCGAGGTGCAGCGCGACAGCGCCCGCAACGTCACCAAGTTCGCCATCGTCGATCGCTTCTCGGGCGAGGGGAAGGTGGCGAAGATGTTCTGGCTCGGCACCGGTCCGCGCGACGCCGAGACCGCCCTCGCCGCCTCGCTCGGCCACGACAAGCACAATATCTGGGTCGTCGGCTCGTCCGACGCCGCCATGGCCCGGGCCGTCAACGCGCTCACCGACACCCAGGGCGGCTGGGCCCTGGTCAGGGGGGGTGAACTCGCCGCCACCGTCACCTACGAGGTCGGCGGGCTGATGAGCTGCCGCCCCGCCGCCGAGCTCGATCGCGACATGCAGGCGCTCTACGCCGCCGGCGCCCGGGTGGACTGGATGTACGAGCCGACCTTCTCGCCGCGCTGGTGGCCCGGTTTTCCCGAGCGGCTGGCCTTCGCCACGCTCACCTGCGCGCCGTGGCGCTGGGTGCTGGTGGCCCCCTCGCCTCTGGCGCCGGAGGGGCTCGTCAATGTCGCGACGGGTAGGACGCACCCGATCGTCTGGTGATCTCGTTCAGACAGCGTTCATGTGCGTTCATGAAACCGCTTTACTAAAGCGCTTGCGGCGCACTAGCCTTGCGGTTGCGAGTGGGGGTGAGATGGCGACGATCCATGACGTGGCGCAGGATGCCGGCGTATCGCCGACGACGGTGTCGCGTTACCTGAACAACCGCATCGAGCTGCCCTCGACCACCGCCGCCCGGATCGACGCCGCCATCCGCAAGCTCGACTACCGGCCGAACCTGCTGGCCAAGCGCCTGTCGACCGGCAAGACCGAGGCCGTCGGCCTCGTAACCCCCGAGATTCGCGAACCTTTTTTCGCCGAGCTGGCCTCCGCCTTCGAGGACGAGGCGGACCGGCACGGCTATACCGTTTTCATCAGTTCGACCCGCTCCGACCGCAAGCGCGAGATCGCCTCGCTCGAGCGGCTGCATGACGGCCATGTCGACGGGCTGCTGATGATGACCAACACCGCCGACGACGGCACGCTCGCCGCCCTGATCGGCCGTCGCCGCAACGTCGTCATCGTCGACGAGGACATCCCCGGCGTCAGCGCCCCGCGCCTGTTCGTCGAGAACGAGGCGGGCGCTCACGCCGCGACGCGGCACCTGATCGAGGCCGGCCACACGCGGATTGCCTATCTGGGCGGTCCCGACGGGCTGTTTACCGTAGGCGAGCGCTACGCCGGGTTCGTCCGGGCCATGCGGGAAGCCGGCATCGGTACTCGCCCTGAATATGTGGCGATCGGCAGCTTCGCACCCGATCTTGCCCGGGCCGCGACGCTGAACTTCCTCGCCCTCGACCACCCCCCGACGGCCCTGTTCGCCTCCTCGGACTACCTGATGATCGGGGCGGTGCAGGGCCTGAGGGCGAGGGGCGTGCGCATCCCGGACGACATGTCCCTGGTCGGTTTCGACGACATGAGCTTCGGTGAACTGCTGACGCCGCCGCTCAGTGCAATCCGCCAGCCTGTCGAGTCGCTGGGCCGGCTGGGCTTTCAGACCCTGCTGGCCCTCCTCAACGGGGAGTCGCCGCCGATGCTGACGCGACTGCCGGTGCAACTCATGGTGCGCCAGTCGGTCGGCGCCCCTAGAAACAAGGACAAGATGGCGTGAGCAAGCGCGTACTGATCGCGGGTGAATCCTGGGTGACCCATTCGATCCACACCAAGGGCTTCGACAGCTTCACCACCACCGAGTACAACGAGGGCGTGCGCTGGCTGAAGGCGGCGCTCGAATCCGGCGGCTGGGACGTGACCTTCCTGCCCAACCACCTCGCCGCGCGGGAGTTTCCCCTCACCGTCGCCGAACTCGCCGCCTACGATGTGGTGATGCTCTCCGACATCGGCGCCAACACATTGCTGCTGCACCCCGATACCTTCGTGCGCTCGATCCCCCTGCCGAACCGTCTGGTCTCGATCCGCGATTATGTGCAGGGCGGCGGCGGGCTGGTGATGATCGGCGGCTACCTCACCTTCCAGGGCATCGAGGCCAAGGGCAAATGGGCCGGCTCGCCGGTCGAGGAGGCCCTGCCGGTGCGGCTGCACCATCGCGACGACCGCGTCGAATCCCCTCAGGGCGTGGTGCCGCGGGTGGGCGACCGGAGTCACCCCATCGTGGCTGGGCTGGACGCCGAGTGGCCGGCGCTGCTGGGCTTCAACGAAGTCGAGGCGAGGCCTGATGCCGAGGTGCTGGTCCGGGTGGCCGGCCACCCGCTGGTCGTCGCCGGGAGCTTCGGCAAGGGGCGCTCCGTCGCCTTCACCTCCGATTGCGGGCCGCACTGGGCCCCGCCACCCTTCTGCGACTGGGCCGGCTATGCGCCGCTGTGGAACCAGATCGCCGGCTGGGTCTCCGGCCGATGACCAGGGTCCGACAGGCGCCCGATCCGTGGCAGCGCACCACGACCGAACACGGCTTTGCCGCCGACGAGGTGATCTCGGCCCTGCAGAAGTCGATCCGCCGCGGCCTCGTCGAGAATGCCCTGCTGCTGGGCTGGGAGATGTACCTCACCAGCCCGGAGTTGGAGGAGAAGCTCTGGGCCCGGCTCTCGGTCATCTCGGTCGAGGACGTGGGGCTCGGCAACCCGCAGGCACCGATCCTCATCGACACGCTCTATCGCATGCATCAGCGCTTTCAGCGCCCCGAGCACGACCGGTTCCTGTTCGCTGCGCACGCCATCCGGGTGATGGCGGCGGGGCCGAAGGACCGCACCACCGACGACATGCTCAACTGGGCCAAGCACAGCATGGCCTTTGGCGAACGGCTGCCCGAGATTCCCGACTTCGCGGTCGACATGCACACGCTGCGCGGTGAGGAAATGGGGCGCGACTATCTTTACTTCATGGAGGAAGCCAGCAAGGTGTCCCCCGAAATCGAAGGTCGGGACCAGACCTACCGGAACTGGATCCTGGCGGCACTGAAGGCCGGCAAGCTGAGCTAACCGGCCCACGAGGAGAACAGTCATGGGGCGGGCGGCAGTCGCGGTGCTCGGGATTTTCGTCGCGGACCTGGCGTTCAAGGCGCCGCGGCTGCCGGTAATGGGCGAAACCATCCTGGGGCAGGGCTTCAAGGACGGCCCCGGCGGCAAGGGTTCGAACCAGGCCATCGCGGCAGCGCGGGCCGGGGCGGACGCCCGCATGATCACGCGGATTGGCCGCGACACCTTCGGCGAAATGGCCCGGAAGGCCTGGGCCGCCGATGGTATCGACACCTCGGCGGTGGTGATCGATGACAGCCTGCCGACCGGCGCGGCCTTTATCTTCGTCTCCACCGAGACCGGCAACAACGCCATCATCGTCGAGAGCGGTGCGGCGGCAATGCTCTCGTCGGCGGATGTCGCGTCGGCCGAGGTCGCGATCGCCGGCTCGAAGGTTTTCCTGACCCAGTTCGAGCAGCCGGTGGAGACCGCGCTGGCCGGCCTGCGCCTGGCCCGCCGGCACGGGGTGATCACCATCCTCAATCCGGCGCCGGCGCTGCCCGTCGACGATTCGATCTACGGCCTCTGCGACTATGTCACCCCCAACGAAACCGAGGCGGCGACGCTCACCGGGCTCAAGGTGGAGACGGAGGACGAGGCGCTCGCCGCGGCGCGCGATCTGGTTCGGCGCGGCGCACGCAATGCCCTGATCACGCTGGGCGAGAAGGGCGCCCTGCTGCATGGCGCGGCAGGGACCTTCATGGTGCCGGCATTCAAGGTGCCCCGCGTGGTCGATACCACCGGCGCGGGGGACGCGTTCAACGGCGGTTTCGCTGTGGCTCTCGCCGAAGGCAAGTCGGCCGAGGCGGCGGTCCTTTTCGGCTGCGCCACGGCCGGATTGTCGGTGCAGAAGCCGGGGACCGCGCCGTCCATGCCGACGCGGGCCGAGATCGAAGCCCTGCTGGCGCAGGGCTGACGCTGCGTCAGAAGCGCTCGCCCAGCCAGGCCACCTGTGCCCGCTCCTGGAACGCGCCGCCGCCCTCGTGGTCGTTGAAGCCGTACTCGTTGAGGGTCTTGTCGGCGCCGGCAAAGGCGTTGAAGGCGGCAAAGACGGTCGAGGGCGGGCAGATCGTATCCATCAGGCCGACCGAGAACAGCGCCGCGGCGGAACTGCGGGCGGCGAAGTTCACCCCGTCGAAATAGCCGAGCGTCCTGAACACCCGCTCCACCTTGTCGCGATGTACGGCGAGGAAGCGCGAGATCTCCGGAAACGGATCGCGCGGGGTGAAGGTGACGGCGCGCGGAAAGTCGCAGAGGAACGGGACGTCCGGCATTGCTGCCCGTACCCGCTGATCGAGGCCGGCTGCCGCGAGCGAAATGCCGCCGCCCTGGCTGCCGCCCACCACTGCGATGCGGCCGGGATCGACCGCCGGATGCTGCGCCGCAGTCTCGATCGCCCGGACGGCATCGGTGAAGACGCGACGGTAGTAGTAGGTCTCGGGGTCGAGGATGCCGCGCGTCATGAAGCCCGGAAGCGCCGGGTCGGAGCCGACGGGATCCGGCGTATCGCCCTTCGACCAGCTGCTGCCCTGGCCTCGTGTATCCATGACCAGAAGCGCATAGCCGGCGGTCGGCCACATCAGGTGTTCGTGCGGAAAGCCGCGGCCGCCGCCATAGCCGATGAACTTCACCACGCAGGCCAGTTCGGCATCGCGACGTCTGGGCAGGATGAACCAGCCGCGGATCGGATGTCCGCCGAAGCCGGAGAAGGTGACGTCGTACACCTCGACCAGCCTGAGCCCCACATCGACCAGCTCGAAACGCGCCGGCATGGCCAGTGCCCGCGCCTCTGACAGCGTCACGTTCCAGAAATCGTCGAAGTTGCGCGGCAGCTCGGCGGTGCTGCGGTATTCCCGCAACTGCGCCAGGCTCATGTCATACTGCGGCATACGGTCCTCCAAGCCCTCTCGACGGCCGGCAGGCTGCCAGCCGCTGGCGGCGCTGTCCAGCGGCGTCGGTCGCCTCAGGTCTCGAAGTAGTTGCGGTAGTCCACGTCGTAGCCGAAGTAGCGCGGGCCGACGAGCGCGATCCCGGCCGGGTTCTGCCATTGCGGATTGGAGGGGAGGGCCAGCGCGATGAGCCTGAGGCCGTAGCGCAGCGCATCGGCGGTGACCGGACGACCGGACTCCGCCTCGAGCACGGTGATCAGGTCCGGCGTGGTGACGAGGATTTCGCCGTCGCGCTCGGCCATCAGGAACTCGTTCTGAAAATCCAGCTTGAAGCTGTGCCCCTTCCAGTCCTCGACACCCTCGAAGCGGGCCGTGCCGCGTGCGAAGCCGCCGACGGTGCGCCGCTCGATATCCTTGATGCGGCCGTGAAAGATCACGCGCGCACCGAGCCTGTCGACTACGGCGTTGACCGGGTCGACATGGCCCGCCTTGGCCCGGCGCAGGGTTTCGCCGAGCTGGGCGCACAGCGTCAGAGTGCCGCGCACAATGGCCTTCTTGGCTACTGCGCCGGTCATCGAGTAGAAGGCCAGCAGCGCCGAACCGCCCATTTCCACCGTCGCCGCACGGGCAAGCCGCTCCGTCCAGGCGTTCGAGACGGTGTTGAGAACCAGCGAGTTGCCCTTGTCGTCGCACAGCACCATCGGGGTGGCCGAAACGCCGTGCATGGTAAAGGTCACCATCTGGAGTTCGGGATAGGCCCGTCCCATGCCGTCGCCATCGACCAGCGGCAGCCCGGTCATCGCGGCGACGACGAACGGGGTGGTGGAATTGACGCCGCCCGCCTCGCCGCACAGCACCGCGTCGATCTTCCTGCCCAGCAGTTGCTCGAGGGCACGGAAGGCGTTGATCAACTCGTCGCCCTGCGGCAGCTTCTCGGTCATCACCGTCGGGGCCCCCATCATCGCCACCGGAACGACCAGGGCGTCGTCGGCGAGTTCGTCGATGTCGATGAGGTTGACCGGGCCGTGCTGCCTGATGGCCTGCTGGGCCATGAGTTTGCCGATATACGGGTCGCCGCCGCCGCCTGTGCCCAGGATGGCGCCGCCGGTTGCGATGTCTTCCATGTCCTCGGCCTTGATGGTGCGCAGGATCTTCATGGTCTGTCCTTTCAGGCGGGGGCGCCGAGCGGCGAAAAGGTGAGGTCGGGGTAACCGAAGGCCGCCGGTCCGATGACCCTGAGCGCTTCCGGCGTCTTCAGCAGGTCGTGGGCGGGCAGGCCGATCACGGCGAGGCGCTGCCCGTAGCGGAGCACCTCGGTGGTCAGCGGCTCGCCGGTGTCCAGTTCGAGGTTGACGATCAGGTCGGGCACCATGATCACCGGCACACCATCCACCCAGAGCACGAGGTTCTCGTTCTGGATGGCGATGCGCGCCTCCGAGCCAGCCCAGTCGCCGGTTCCTCCGAGGATCGCCTCGCCTCGGGCGAAGCCTCCGACCAGATGGCGACGGATGTCGGTGATCTTGCCGGTGAAGAACAGCCTGCCGCCGGTCGCCTCGACGACGCGCTCGACGACGTTTTGCCGCTTCGCCCGAGCCTGCCGGATGGTGCGGCCGATCGCGATGGCCTGCGTGACCGTGCCGGGCACTGCGGTGCGACGGACGAAGTCGCCGCGCATCGGCGGCAGGGCCAGCATGGCGGTGGCCCCCATGTCCACCGTGGTGTGGCGGGCGAGCCGCTCGAGCCAGTACATGTCGATGACGTTGCGGTAGACCACGACATTGCCCTTTTCGTCGGCAATGGCGGCCGGCGAGGGCTTCGCGCCGTAGATGAAGAAGGTGCACATCTGCACCTCGGGAAAGGCCCGGCCCATGCCGTCGCCGTCGACCACCGCGAGTCCCGCCCGCGCCGCGGTGATCACCGGCTCCATGGCATTGGCGCCGCCGATCTCGCCGGAGATCAGCGCCACGACCTTGATCCCCAGAACCTCCTCGACGGCGCGCAAGGCCCGGGTTCCCTCGTCGCCCTGCTCGAACTTTTCGATCGAGACGACCGGGGCGCCGATGCCACCGATCTCGCCGATCCAGTCCGCCTCGGTCAGCGAACCCGGGTCGAGCAGCGGCACCGCCGCGCCCTGCCGGAAGATTTCCCGCGCCCTGAGGAACCCGACATAGGGATTTCCGCCGCCACCGGTGCCGAGCAGCGCCGCGCCGACGGCGAGCGGCTCGAGATCGGCCTCGGTGAGCCGGTAGATCTCACGCGACATGCAGCTCTCCCACCGCCTTGACCCTGACGCGGGTGGCGTTGCCAGGCAGGTAGGCGAGCGGCACGTCCTCGACATCGACGATCTCGATGCTGTCGCGACGCGCCCCCGCAGCCACCGCCGCGTCCGTCGCCCGCTCCCTGGCATCGGCGAGGGCGGCGTCGCGGCTGATCTCGGCCAGCGCGTAGACGCGGTCGATCTCGCCCGAGACCTGAGCGATGGCGGCACCTACTGCATTGGCGACGGCGAAGTGGTTGGGCTTGATCACCTCGAGGCCGCCGATCGGGCCGTCGACGAGGATGGAGCCGCCGCCGACGACGATCACCGGCAAAGGCTCGGGCGAGAGCCGCGAGCGCTCGACGCAGTCCTCGAGCATGGCCATGACACGGGCCTGGGTGCGAGCGATGAAGTCGGGCGTGATGTGACCGACCCTCGAGCGGTCGCCCAGTTCGTAGCGGCCCGCAGCCACGACGACGTCCGAGGTGGTCAGCGTCGCCCCGCCGAAGATCAGCGCCTCGGTGATGATGCGATAGCCGACTGAGGTCGGCCCGACCTTGATGCCGCCTTCCGTCTCGACCACGTGCGAGCCGCCGCCCAGCCCGATCGAGAACACGTCCGGCATGCGGAAATTGGTGCGCACGCCGCCCACCTCAACCGCCACCGTGGCCTGCCGGGGGAAGCCCTTCTGCAGCGAGCCCACATCGGAGGTGGTGCCGCCAATATCGACCACGATGGCATCCTTGACGCCCGACAGGAACGCCGCGCCGCGCATCGAATTGGTTGGCCCGGAGGCGAAGGTGAGGACCGGAAACTTCTCGGCGAAGGCCGCATCCATCAGCGTGCCGTCGTTCTGGGTCAGGAAGAACTTGCCGCGAATGCCGGTTGCGGCGATGGCCCTGCGGAACGCCTCGATCACATGGGCGCTGAGGTCGCGAAGGCAGGCGTTCATGATCGCCGCGTTCTCGCGCTCGAGCAGCCCGATGCGGCCGATTTCGTGCGACAGCGTGATGTGGGCGCCGGGCAGGGCCCTGGCGAAGACCTCGCCCGCCTGCTTTTCGAAATCGGAACTCACCGGGGAGAACACCGAGCTGATGGCGACGGTGTTGATTCCCTTGGCGGCGATGTCGGCGGCGATGCCGAGCAGTTCGGCTTCATCGAGCGGCGAGATCACCCGGCCGTCGAACTCGTTGCCGCCGTGTGCCAGGTAGGTGTGGCCGCCGATCGCCCGCTTGAGGTCCTCGGGCCAGTCCACCATCGGGGGCAGCGAGGCGGTGGCGGGCAGGCCCAGCCGCACCGCCGCCGTCTGGGCGAGATCACGCCGTTGCACCACGGCATTGGTGAAGTGGGTGGTGCCGATCATCACCACGTCGACCTTGCCGGCCTCCATCGCCGAGGCCGCAAGCACGTCGCGCAGGGCGTTGACGACGCCGGTCATCACGTCGGCGGTGGTCGCGGCCTTGACGCCGGCGATCACCTGGGTCCCGTCCATGACGACCGCGTCCGTATTGGTGCCGCCGACATCGATGCCGATTCTGATCATTGCAGGGATCCTTGCTTGGAGTTCTTCAGGGGTGCGGGTTCTGGCCGGCGCGGAGCGCGAGGAGCTTTTCGGCCGTCGGGATTTCGCCGTCGATGAGCTCGATCCGGGGGCGCATCGCCTCCTCCTCGGCCGAGATCACCGGGACCGAGGCGAGCAGCAGGCGGGTGTAGTCGTGCGCCGGATGCTCGAACACCGACGCGGTCGGGCCGGTCTCGACGATCCGGCCCAGATAGAGCACGCCGACCGTATCGGCGAAGTTCCGCATCAGGCTCAGGTCGTGGGAAATGAACAGGTAGGTCAACTCGAGCTGGCGTCCCAGATCGACGAGGAGGTCGATGACCCGCGCCTGTACCGAGACATCGAGGGCCGAGGTCGGCTCGTCGAGCACGATCAGCTTGGGCGCCACCGCGAGCGCCCGAGCGATGGCGACGCGCTGCTTCTGGCCGCCCGACAGCTCGTGCGGGTAGCGCTGGGCGAAGTCGGACGGCAGTTGCACCATGTCCAGCAGTTCGGCGATCCGCGCAGCCCAGGAAGCGCGCGGATAGGCATGCGCCGCGAGCGGCACGGCGATCGACTGGCCGACGGTGCGGCGCGGATTGAGAGACGAGCCCGGATTCTGGAACACCATCTGCACCTTGCGGCCGTAGGCGCGAGTGCCGGTCTGGCCCGTGATGTTCTCGCCGTCGAGCAGGATGTCGCCGGTCGTCGGTCGCGTCAGCCCCATGATCATCCGGGCGATAGTGGACTTGCCCGAGCCGCTCTCGCCGGCAAGGCCGTAGACGCCACCCCGCGGGATGCTGAGCGAGACGTTGTCCACCGCCTTCACCACTCCGGTGATGCGGCCGAACGGGCTGCGAACCGGGAAGTGCCTGGAGAGTCCGACGAGTTCGAGCATGGGACGGGCGGTCATGACGCCGCCTCGCGCTGGCCGAAGCGGGTGCCGCCGGTGAGCCGCGGCACGGCGGCGATCAGGGCCTGGGTGTAGGCGTCCTGTGGCGCGGCGAACAGCTGGGCCGTCGGGCCGTGCTCGACCACGACCCCCTTGTTCATGACGTAGACATAGCCCGAGGTCTCGCGGACGACGCCTAGATTGTGGGTGATCAGCATCAGTGCGAGGCCACGGGCCTCGACCAGGTCCTTGAGCAGCTTGAGGATCTGCGCCTGGGTGGTGACGTCGAGGGCCGTCCCCGGCTCGTCAGCGATCAGCAGCCGGGGCTCGGAGAGCAGGGCCATGGCGATCAGCACGCGCTGTCGCATGCCTCCCGACAGCATGATCGGATAGCTGCGCGACACCCGCTCCGGATCGCGCATCCGCACCTGGGCGAGCACTTCGTGCACCCGCGCCCGGCGCTCCTTGGCGGAGCGCGCGCGACCGAGGCGACGGTCGGCGTACTTGAGGATGGTGCCCATCTGATCGGCGATGGTGAAGACCGGGTTGAGCGAACTCATCGGGTCCTGGAACACCATCGACATCGAGGTGCCGCGCAGCTTCAGCCGCTCGCGATGCGGCAGGGTGAGCAGGTCGCGTCCGTCATAGAGTATCTGCCCGCTGGTGATGCGGGCCGGTGGCGTGCGCAACAGCCCCATGATCGCCTTCATGGTGACCGATTTGCCCGAGCCGCTCTCGCCGACCAGGGCCACCTGGCTGCGCGCCGGAACATCCAGCGAAACGCCCTTCAACACCCGGTTGGTCTGGCCGTAGGTGGTGAACTCGACGCTGAGGTCGCGCACCGAAAGCAGCGCCTCGCTCACCGCACGTCCTCCACGTCGAAGAGGTCGCGCAATCCGTCGCCGAGCAGATTGAAGCCGAGCGCGACGACGAGGATGGCCGAGCCCGGCAGCACCGATTCCCACCAGTAGTCTGGCAGGAACGCCGAGCCGGATGCGACCATGGTGCCGAGGTCGGGGGTCGGCGGTTGGATGCCGAGGCCGAGAAAGCTCAGCGACGCCCCCACCAGGATGACGAAGCCGGCATCGAGCGAGGTCTTGACCGACAGGGCCGAGACGCAGTTGGGCAGGATTTCGCGGAACAGGATGTGGGCCTTGCTGGCGCCCAGCGTCTCGGCCGCCTCGACGAACTCCTGCGTCCTGAGCTGTCGGGTGATCGAGTAGACGAGGCGCGTATGCCAGGTCCACCACAGCGCCGCAATCGCCAGCATCGAGTTGATGAGGTCCGGCGACAGCACGGCGGTGACGGCGAGGGCCATGACGAGCGGCGGGATGGCGAGGGCGATATCGGTCATGCGCATGATGACGATTTCGACCCAACCGCCGAAGTAGCCGGCGAGCAGGCCCAGGATCGTGCCGATCGGCACGGCGGTACCGAGCACGACCAGGGCCAGGAGCAGCGAGACGCGCAGCCCGAAGATGACTCGGGTGAAGATGTCGCGGCCGACATTGTCGGTGCCGAACCAATATTCGGCCGACGGTGGCAGATGGCGCGCCCGGAAGTTGACCACCGCGCCGACATGCTCCGGATAGGGCGTGATCCAGGGCGCGAGGATCGCGGCGAGGACGACGAGCGTGACGATCAGCGCGCCGACCACCGCCGTCGGATTGCGCGAGAAGCGGTACCAGTTCTGGTAGGCGTTGGAGAGGCGCCGCACAGGCGCCGCGACGTCGGCCATCAGCGCGCTCCCCGAATGCGGATGCGCGGATCGACGAAGCCGACAAGCACGTCGATGACGAGATTGACGAGGACGAAAAACACGCCCGAGACCATCACCACGCCCATCACGGCGTTGAGGTCCTTCTGCAGGATCGTGCGGATGCCGTAGGCCGCCATGCCGGGCCAGGCGAAGACCAGTTCGACGACGAAGGCATTGCCGATCAGCGAGGCGAATTCGAGCCCGAGGATGGTGAGCGGTGGCACGAAGCTGGGGCGCAGCATGTACTTGAAGACGCGCACCGGTTCGGGCACGCCAAAGGCACGGCTTGCCTCGATGTAGTCCTGGCTCGCGACGTCAATCATCGAGGAGCGGGTGATGCGGGCGATCTGGCCCATAGTCGCGGCGGCGAGCGCGAGGGACGGCAGCAGCAGGTAGCGGAACGCCTCGCCGAACACGTCCAGGCGGCCCTTCAGCAGGGAATCGATCGACATAAGCCCGGTGATGTCGGCGATGAAGTCGATGTTGTGGGGCATCCGCCCGGTCGTGGGCAGGATGTGCAGCACATAGCCCGCGAGGATCTGCAGCAGCAGCGCGAGGAAGAAGCTCGGCGTCACCGCGCAGAAGATGGCGAGGATGCGCACCAGGTTGTCGGGCCAGCGGTCCTTCCACCGCGCCGCCGCCACCCCCAGCGGCACTCCGAGCGCGAAGGCCAGGGTGATGGTGACGAGGACCAGCTCGAACGTCGCCGCGAAGGTGCTGCGGATGTCATCGTTGACCGGCCGCTCGGTGAGCAGCGAACGCCCCAGGTCGCCTTGCGCCAGCCCGGCGACAAACAGCCCGTATTGCTCGACGATCGGCCGGTTGAGGCCGAGCTTCTCGCGCAGATCGCTCACCTGCTCCTGCGTCGCCGTCGGTCCCAGTGCCATCCGGGCCGGATCGCCCGGGACGACGCGGGCGATGGCGAAGATGACCATCGACAGGCCGACAAGCACGAGCAGCGACCACAGGATGCGGCGAACGAGGAAGAGCAGGAATTCCAAGTGCGGGAACCCGGGAAATGAGGAATGGCTCCCCGGTTAGGGCCGGGGAGCCGGGGACCTTACGAGCAGGTCCAGCTGTAGCGCACGAAGTCGTAGTCGAACGACTGCATCGGCACCGGCTTGAAGCCGGTGAGGCACTTGTCCATGGCGTGCTGCACGGTCTGGGTCAGCAGGAAGGCATCGGCCTGCATGTCGACCAGCTTGTGCTGCAGCGACTTGTAGATCTCGGCCTGTCGGGCGGTGTCGCCAGTGCCGCGCGCCTCGTCGATCAGGGCGTCGATCTCGGGGTCGGCGATCCACTCCATCGAGGCCCAGGTGCCGGCCGCCTTGGAGTGGTACTGGGTGAAGAACATCGAGTCCGGCGAGGGGTAGGTCGGGCCGAAGAAGATCTGGTTCACCGCCGGCGACGATTCCACCTTGGCGGCCTTCTCGGTGATCACGTTCCAGGGGTCCGCCTGCTGCGTGACGACGAAGCCGAGCTGCTCGAGATTGGCCTGCAGCAGCAGGCTGATCTCCTCCTCGAACTTGGCGCCGGCGACATAGCCGAGGGTGATCGGGATCGGGGCACCGGCATACTTGGACTGCGCGATTTCCGCCTTGGCCGCCTCGAGGTCGTACTTGGGCTCCGGGATGTCGTCCGCATGGAAGGCGGCGAAGGCCTTCGGCAGCGGCGTCGACAGCACGCCGCCCGGAAAGATCACTTCGCGGATGGTGGCATAGTCGGTCGCCAGCGCCAGGGCGCGGCGGATATGGACGTCGTCGGTCGGCGCCACCTTGGTGTTGAACTTGAGGTAGAACGCGGTCGAGGTGTCCTCGGAGACGAGGGTGAATCTGCCCATGTCGACCAGCGCCTTGTAGGTTTCCGGCGACTGGAACTGGCTGGTCATGGTGAGTTCGCCGGAGGCGGCGAGGGACTTCACGGTCGCCTCGTCATTGGTGACGATCCAGCGGACCTCGTCGATCGGGCCCGGGCCGAAGCCCTTGTAGTAGTCCGCATTGCGCGTGATGGTCATCTGCGAGCCGCGATCCCAGCTCTTCAGCGAATAGGCGCCGGCTCCGGCCACGTTGGTGGCCAGCCAGGTCTGGCCGTCATCGCTGCCCTCGTTGGCCTTCACCACTTCCTCGTTGAGGATCATGATGGCGGGCACGGTGGTGAGGAACGGCGCGAAGGTCTTGGACAGCGTGAACTTCACCGTCTTGGCATCCACGGCGGTGACCGAGCCGGGCGCCAGGACGTCGGCGAACAGGTTTGCGGGGCCCTGGTTGATGCGCAGCAGCCGCTCCACCGAGTAGACCACGTCGCTGGCCTCGACCGGCGAGCCGTCGGAGAACTTCGCATCGTCGCGCAGCTTGTAGGTGACCTCTTTGGCGTCGTCCGAGACGGTCCAGCTCTCCGCCAGTTCCGGAACGATGTTGCCGCCCGAGTCGACCGAGACCAGCCCGTCATAGAGGTTAACGGCGGCCATGTAGTCGGTATAGTCGGAGATCTTGGCCGGATCGATCGTGCCAAAGATCTGCACGGTGTTCATGGTGACAACGGTCGCCGCCAGGGTCGGCGCAGCGCCGAGCGCAAGCGCGGACAGCGCGGTAGCAAGCAAGAGCCTCTGGGTCTTCATCCTCGTTTCCTTCGTTTCGCGGGGTGTCTGGTGTCCGCTGCCGCGTCCCCATGCTGCAGCGATCTGGCCTTCGATGGTCCGCACGCCGACCGGTCGGCCGCGACACGACCGACGGATGCCCGCCAGCCTGCAGCCGACCGATGAAACGACAGCTTGGCGCGAGCAAGACGACGTGCTCAAGGCGTCAGACGTCTAGGTTTTTACCCAAGATGGCTAGGTTTCCCGAGCCGATCACCGCACCAAACCCAACGCACGCGCCGCGGTGATGGCCTCGCGACGCCGGCCGCAGCCGAGCTTGCGATAGACGTTGCCGAGGTGGAACTTGATCGTTGCCTCGCTCAGACCCAGGGCGTTGGCGATGAACTTGTTCGACGCCCCTTCGGCGATCATCAGCAACACCTTGGTTTCGCGCCGCGACAGGCCGCTCTGCACCCCGAGCGGCGAGTTCGGCAGGCCGGCGTCGCGCAGGCGTCGCAACACCTGTCGCACTGGCGAGGAGCTGTCGAGATACTGTCCGATGCGCTGATGTTCGATGAGTTCGCTGAGGAAGTGCCGCTCCTCGGCCAGCGGCGCAATGGCGTCGAGCCGCGCAGCCTGCTCGAAGACCTTCTGCAGCAGGGCCCGTGCCCTCGAAAGGTTGCTCTGGCGCTTGCTGACGAAGGCCAGCCAGATCTCGACGCTCAGTCGCTGCCGGCCGGTCAGGTTGAGGTTTTCGAGCGTGGCGACGAGCTGGCGGTCGAGCCCCGCCCGCGCGGGAGCCTCGTTGACGAGGTGCCGCAGCCAGGACAGGCACAGCATGATCTCGTCGCGATCCTGCAGCCGCGACAGCTCGTCGGTCGCCGCGGCAACCCAGGCGCGGGTGATCCGCGAGGGGACGGCGGACAGCTTTTCGACCGCCTCCTGCCATCGGTTGGCATTCTGCAGGATTGCCGCCTCGCGCATCTCGATCATCATGCCGAACTGTCGGTTGCGGACCTGGTAGACCCGCCAGCGGTCGAGGAAGCTGCGGGCGGCGATGGTCGAGAAGTGCTCGCTGAGCGCCTGGCTGCCATATTGCAGGGCGAACTCGATGAGACTCGGCCAGATCTCGCCATGCACGAAGTCGTCGAGCTGCGTGCTGAGGAAGCGGGCCAGCGGTTCGGCCCTTCCCCCTTCGTAGTCGATGCAGGCGCGCAGCAGCCCGAGCAGCCGCCAGTCGCCGGGACTGTCGAACCGGACACTGGCGAGATAGGTCTCGGCCTGGCCGGCATGCCGGCGCGCGTTCAGGGCGTCGCCCATCATCAGGTGGATGATCGCGCGGTGCAGGCTGATATAGAAAGCCAGCATCGGCGCGCCGGCCTGCTCGTAGTGATGCAGCGCATGGTTGGCCACATCCTCGGCGGCGGCAAAGCGCCGCCGACGGATATAGAACTCCAGGACCGAGTTGTAGAAACTGCCCCGCACCAGGTGGGCATCGACCGGGAAGTATTGGAACATGTCGAAGACCAGCCCGAACAGCTCGTCGGTGAGCTGATAGTCCTCGTAGATCATCATGATCACGCGGAAGGCGAGGAAATCGGTGCTGTAGCGGTGGCGCTCGACGAAGACGGTACCGAGGTCGTTGACCTGCGGCCCGAAGCGATCGGCGAGCAGGCGCCGGGCCCGGGCGATCTCGCCACTCTTGAGGGCCTGCATGGCGAGGCTCATGACCAGGGTGTCATTGCTCTGCGCGAAGGACTCGGGGAAGCCCGCGAGTACCCGTGCAAAGGCATCGGGACCGAAGTGATAGAGGTAGAAGCGGCCCCAGCCCCGCTCGAAGGCCTCGAGCGCCTCAGCTAGGCACCCGGCGCGCTGATAGCACAGGATCGCCTCGGTGACCTCGCCGCGCCGGTCATGGGCCACCGCGATCTGGCGGGCTTCGGTCGGATCGCCGGCGCGCTCGACCAAGATGGCATTCACCGCTCTGCTGACGGGATCGCTCAGCGCCGGCGGCAAGGGCAGGAGGCCCGCCTCTGCCGATCCGACACGGTCGCGCAGGTCGAACAGCTCGTGGGAGCCGAGCGAAGCCAGGACCTCTTCGCTGAGGAACGCCTGCAGCACCGCGCCATCGAGGCCCGCGGCGCGCAGCAGCAGCGGCCAGCCGCCCGTCTGCTCGAGCACGCGCCTGGCCGCCCGCGGTGACATCGCCGGGGAAAGGTCCTCGATCGTGAGGCGCAGGTCGGCCTCCGTGAGGACCAGAACCTGCCCGTAGGCCATGGCGCGCGCAAGGCCCGGAATCTCCTGTCGTGGGCGTTTGGCGATCACCAGCCGCCGCTCCCCGGCGACGAAGGCCTCGGGCAGCAGCGGCCGGACGTCCGCGTCGACGAGGTCCCACAGCAACGGGTCTCCCTCGCCATCGGGACGCGGGCCGCGACAGACAGCGACCCCCAGCTGTCGCCCCAGTTGCCGCAGCAACACCGACTTGCCGAGCCCTGCGGGAGCATCGAGAACCACGATCGGTACGGCCGCACCCAGAATGCGATCGAGCAGTCGACGTCGGATGATCTGGGTTTCGAGCTCCGCCGGGCGGACCTCGCCGGAGAACTGGATGACTTCGCCGCTCGGCACCCGGCGATACTCCCGGTCGGGACCCTGATACCGGAAACCCTAGCGGAATCCGCCCCGACCCAGCAAGCGGACCGGGTGTCGCGCTCAATCGCCGATCGGCTGCATCGGGCCCTCGGACCGGATTGCCGTGAGGCTCTGGCGCACCCGGCGCAGCCGTTCGAGCACGTCCGGCCCGATGGCCTCGGCCGCGGCCATGGCAAGGATATCGACGACCGCAAGCATGGCAAAGCGCGACGAGGAGGGTTTGTAGAGGTTCTGATCTTCCTCGAAGACGAATGGCACGAGGTGTTGCACAGCTCTCGCCAACGGGGAGTCCGGAGCGGTGACGCCGATGCAGACGGCGTCGTACTGGCGGGCGACGGCCACCGCCTCGAGCACGGATCGGGCGCGCCCCGAGGTCGAGAATGCCACGATGACCGAGCGCCCGTCGGCCACCGAGGCGCTCATCGACTGCAGCTGCGGATCGGCGTAGGCGTTCGAGTTCAGGCCCAGTCGGAACAGCCGGTTCTGCAGCTCGACTGCCGCCATCGACGAGTTGCCGCCGGTGCCGTAGCAGGTGACCCGGGAGGCCCCGGCGATCAGCTTCCCGAGCGCCGTCATGTCGACCCGGGCCAGCGCCACGCTGATCAGGTCGAGGGCGGCATGGGCACGGCCACAGATCGTCGCCACCACCTGGTTGGAGCTGTGCTGGCCTTCCGAATTGGACTCGTGCGCCCGCAGATAGGCGCCACCGGTGGCGAGGGCCTGCGCCAGGTGCACCTTCATGTCGCGGGTGTTGTGAAAGCCCAGTGACCGCGCGAGGCGCGTCACGGTCGGCTCGCTGACCAGAGCTCGCCTTGCGATGTCGCCGATCGGCGCGGTTGTGGCGAAGTGCAGGTCGGCGAGAATGCACTCGATCAGCTGGGCCTCGGCCCGGTGCCCCTCGCCCAGGCGCGAGCGCAGCCGCGCGATGATGTCGATGCGCCGACCATCGTCGACAATCGTGGCACCGTTGCGCCTCACGGCCGTTCGCTGCCCGCGCCGCTCAGTCGCTCGCCGCTCGTCGCATCGAACAGGTGGATATTGTCGGGTGCCGCACCGAGTTGCAGCGTGCTGCCCGGCGCCGGGTCGAGCCGGATGCGGAAGACACAGCGCACCTCCTTGCCGGCCATGCGCCCGAAGACATGCGTCTCGGGGCCGGTGGGTTCCACGACCTCGACCTCGAGCTTGAGCGGGCCGCCTTCGGCGAACTGATAGTTCTCGGGCCGGATGCCGACCTCGACCGCGGTACCGTCCGTGGCCCGCACGGGGTGGACGGGCAGCAGCGCGCCGTCCGCCAGTTCGACCACGGCACCGATGTCGCGGCTGCGATAGGTGCCGGAAACGAAGCTCATCGCCGGTGACCCGATGAAGCTCGCGACGAAGACATTGGCCGGCCGGTCGTAGAGTTCCAGCGGCGCGCCGATCTGCTCGATGCGCCCGGCATTCATCACCACGATCCGGTCGGCCATGGTCATCGCCTCGATCTGGTCGTGCGTCACGTAGACAATGGTGGTGCCGAGCTTCTGGTGCAGCGCCTTGATCTCCGTGCGCATCTGCACCCTGAGCTTGGCGTCGAGGTTGCTGAGCGGCTCGTCGAACAGGAACACCTTGGGATTGCGCACGATCGAGCGCCCCATGGCGACGCGCTGGCGCTGGCCGCCGGACAATTGCCCTGGGGTGCGGTCGAGATAGTTGGAGAGATTGAGGATGTCGGCGGCGCGTCCGAGCGCCCTGTCGGTATCGACTGCCGCCTCTCGCCGTACCCGCGGGCCGAAGGTGATGTTGTTCCTGATATTCATGTGCGGGAACAGCGCGTAGGACTGGAAGACCATCGAGATGTCGCGCCGCTGCGGCGGCACGTCGTTGGTGCGCACGCCACCGATGTCGAGATCGCCGCCCGAGATTTCCTCGAGCCCCGCAATCATGCGCAGCAGGGTAGACTTGCCGCAGCCGGAGGGGCCGACGAGGACGATGAACTCGCCATCGGCGACGTCGAGCGAGACATTCTCCAGCACCGTCGTACTGCCATAGCGCTTGGCAATGTTGCGCAGGCTGAGTTCGGCCATGGCGGACCTCCGATCGTGACGGCTGACAGCAGGCTAGCCTTGAAATGTAATAAAGCAACACGAATGTCACATTTCACTTGAAAGTGCCGCCGATATGAAAAAATCTACCGCCAGGGGTGAGGCTGCCGGCGCATGGCGCGGGACCTTCACGCCCACAAGAACCTGGAAGGGAAGATCATGTCGTTGCATTGGTTGAAAGTCGCTGCCGTGGGCAGCGTCGCCGCGATCGCGCTGGCCAGCGCCGCCTATGCGCAGACGGTGCGCGTCACCGTCGCCGAGTACAGCTCGAAGACCGGCCCCTATTTCGAGAAGGCGGCCACCGCGTTCGAGGCGGCGAACCCGGGCACCGACATCCAGATCGAAGTCGTGCCGTGGGACGTGCTGCAGCAGAAGCTGACCACCGACATTTCGGGAGGCGCCAACGCCGACCTCGCCATCATCGGCACGCGCTGGCTGATCGACTACGTGAGCCAGGGCGTCGCCGCGCCGCTCGATGGCTACATCACCGACGAGTTCAAGGGCCGCTTCATCGACACCTTCCTCAGCCCGTCGGTCATGGACGGCAAGACCTACGGCCTGCCGATCGCGGCCTCGGCGCGCGCCATGTACTATAACAAGTCCCTGTTCGAGCAGGCCGGCATCGCCGAACCCCCGGCGACCTGGGAGGACCTGAAGGCCGCCGCGGCCAAGATCAAGGCCATCGGCGGCGATGTCTACGGCTATGGCATGCAGGGCAAGGAAATCGAGACCGACGTGTATTTCTACTACGCGTTCTGGTCCTATGGCGGCAACCTGATCGACGCCGACGGCACCTCTGGTCTCGACACCGACGCCGCCTACAAGGCGGCTGAACTGTACAAGTCGCTGATCGACGAGGGCCTGACCGAACCGGGCGTCACCTCGCTCAACCGCGAGGATGTGCAGAACCTGTTCAAGCAGGGCCGGGTTGGCATGATGGTTACCGCGCCCTTCCTGTCCAGCCAGATCAAGGAAGAGGCGCCGGACCTGCAATACGGCGTTACCGCCATTCCCGCCGGCCCCGACGGCGCCCGCGGCACCTATGGCGTCACCGACTCGATCATCATGTTCGAGAACAGCCAGAACAAGGACACCGCCTGGAAGTTCCTCGACTACATCTTCACCACCCCGCTGCGCGCCGAGTTCACGGGCGGTGAAGGCTTCCTGCCGGTGAACAAGGAAGTCGCCGCCTCGCCGGCCTTTGCCGACAACGCCGACCTCAAGGCTTTCACGGCACTGCTCCCCGACGCCCGCTTCGCTCCGGTGATCCCGGGCTGGGAAGAGATCGCCGCGGTGACCTCCAGCGCGCTGCAGAAGATCTACCTCGGCGAGGGTGAGATCAAGGCGACGCTCGACGCCGCCGCCGCCGAGATCGACGGCATCATCGCCGCCAACAAGTAACTCGCAGTTCCTCCCGCGGTCGGGCCTTCGGGTCCGGCCGCACCCCGCCCGCCGGCCCGGCCACGAAGGACGCTGCATGAACCGCTCGATCTTCACCAACCCCTACGTGCTGATCGCGCCCGCGTTCCTCCTAGCCGCATTCATCATCCTGTGGCCGCTGTTCCAGATAGGGGAAATCTCGCTCAACAGCGTCAACCGCTTCGGCCAGCTGAAGGGCTTCTCCGGGCTCGAGAATTTCGCTGCGGTGCTGTCCGATCCGCAGTTTCTCAGCGCCTCGTGGCGCACGGTGATCTGGACCGTCGGCATCGTCGTCGGCACCATCCTCGTGTCGATTCCCGTCGCCATGATCCTCAATGAGGATTTTCACGGCCGGGGCCTCGCCCGCATCATCATCATGCTGCCCTGGGCGGTCTCGCTCACCATGACCGCCATCGTCTGGCGCTGGGCGCTGAGCGGGGAGAGCGGCATGCTCAACTCGGCCCTCAAGGGCCTCGGGCTGATCGACGAGAACATCCAGTGGCTGGCGCAGGCCGGCACGGCTTTCCCGGTGCAGATCGCCATCGGCATCCTGGTCTCGATCCCGTTCACCACCACGATCTTCCTCGGCGGCCTGTCCTCGATCCCGGACGATCTGTACGAGGCGGCTCGCCTCGAAGGGGCCAGCGACTGGCAGATCTTCGTCGCCATCACGCTGCCATTGCTGCGTCCGTTCATCAACATCGCCGTGGTGATGAACACCATCAACGTGTTCAACTCCTTTCCCATCATCTGGGCGACGACGCAGGGCGGTCCCGCCAACTCGACCGACATCCTCGTCACCTACCTCTACAAGCTCGGTTTCTCCTTCGGTAAGCTCGGCGAGGCTTCGGCGCTCTCGTTGATGATGTTCGCGCTCCTGCTGGTCTTCACCATCCTCTATGTGCGCCTTGCCATGCGGGGAGAACGCTGATGGCCCTGTCTCGCAAGGCCCGCCGCAGCATCGTCTCCTGGTTGCTGCTCTCGCCGCTGATCGTGGCGGTGCTGTTCCCGTTCGCGGTGATGTTCGTCACCGCGATCAAACCCGCTACCGAGGTGCTCAAGCCCACCTGGTGGCCGAGCGCGCCGCAGTGGCAGAACTTCGTCAGCATGTGGGAGGCGACGCGATTCGGCGCGGCGCTGTGGAACTCGATCTACGTTTCCGTGCTCTCGACCCTGTTGTCGCTCCTCGTCTCTATCCCTGCGGCCTACGCCCTGAGCCGCTTCCGCTTCACCGGGCGCGGCTTCGTGCAGCAGTTCCTGCTGGTCAGCCAGATGCTGTCGCCGATCGTGCTGGTCATCGGGCTGTTCCGCCTGCTCGTCGCGCTCAAGATGCTCGACAATCTCAATGCCGTGGTCTTCGTCTATGCCACCTTCAACATCGCCTTCTCGGTCTGGATGCTGCAGAGCTACTTCTCGACCATCCCCAAGGACCTCGAGGAGGCGGCCTGGATGGAGGGAGCGACCCCCTGGCAGGCGCTGCGCCGGGTGTTCCTGCCGCTGGCCCTGCCGGCCATGGTGGTCACCGCCATCTTCTCGTTCATCAATGCCTGGAACGAGTTCGTCATCGCCCTGACCATGCTGCGCAACCAGGCCGGCTACACGCTGCCGATCCAGGTCTTCTCGCTGGTCGCCGGCCGCTACACGGTGGAGTGGCACCACGTGATGGCCGCTGCCTTCGTCGCCACCATCCCCGTGGCCATCGTCTTTGCCTGGCTGCAGCGCTACCTTGTCCGCGGTCTTGCCCTCGGCGCCGTCAAATAGCTCACTTACATCGGCAATTTCCCATGCGCGTCTTCACCGCCTCACTCGCCACCGAGACCAACACGTTCTCGCCCGTCCCCACCGACATGGCGTCGTTCAAGAACACCTTCTACGCGGCGCCCGGCGAACATCCCGAGACGCCCACCCTGTGTTCTTCATGCATCGTTGTGCTGCGCCAGCGCGCCGCGGCGGAAGGGTTCACCCTCATCGAGGGGACGGCGACCTGGGCCGAGCCGGGCGGCCTGATCCGCCGCGACGTCTACGAGACGCTGCGCGACGAGATCCTCTCCCAATTGCGGCACGCCCTGCCGGTCGATGCGGTGGTCCTCGGCCTGCACGGCGCCATGGTGGCGAGCGGCTACGACGACTGCGAGGGCGATCTCCTCGAGAGGGTCCGGCAGATCGTCGGCCCAGGGGTGATCGTCGCGGCAGAACTCGATCCGCACAGCCACCTGACCCCCAGGCGTGTGGCCAACTCCGACATTCTCGCGAGTTTCCTCGAGTTCCCGCACACCGACTTCTTCGAACGCGCAGAGCATGTGGTGGATCTGGCGCTGCGCGCCGCACGCGGCGAGATCCGGCCGGTGATCTCGACGTTCGACTGCCAGATGATCGAGGTCTACCCGACCAGCCGCGAGCCGATGCGCTCGTTCGTCGACCGGATGATCGCGCTCCACGGCAAGGACGATGTCCTCTCGGTGAGCTTCATCCACGGCTTCATGGCCTCCGACGTGCCCGAACTGGGCTCGCGCGTCATGGTGGTGACCGACAATGCCCCGCTCAAGGGGGCCGCCCTGGCCGAGCGGCTTGGCCGGGAAATCCAGTCCTATCGCGGTCGCACCACCATGCCGATGCGCAGCGTCGAGGACACGCTGGCCCATATCGCGGCCGCTGGTCCGGGCACGGAGCCATTTGTGGTCGCCGACGTCTGGGACAACCCCGGCGGCGGGGTGGCCGGCGACAACACGGTGGCCCTCAGGGCCATCATCGCTTCGGGGCTCGACCGCGTCGGCGTCGCGACCATCTGGGACCCGCAGGCTGCCGCCTTCGCGCTTGCTGCCGGCGAAGGCGCCGTGCTCGACCTGCGCTTCGGCGGCAAGGCCGGCAGTGCCTCCGGGCTGCCAATAGATGCCCGTGTCGAGGTGCTGCGGACCACCGGGTCCGGCTGGCAGAGCTTCGGCAAGTCGCAGGTGCCGCTCGGCGTGGCCGCCGTGGTGCGCATCGTCGGCACAGAGATCGACATCATTCTCAACACCAATCGCACGCAGACCTTCGAGCCGGACATCTTCAGCAATCTCGGCATCGACTACGCCGGCAAGCAGCTCCTGTTGGTCAAGTCGACCAACCACTTCTACGCCGGCTTCGCGCCGATCGCGCGGGAGGTCCTCTACGCCCGGGTGCCGGGGCCCTATCCCGACGATCCGCGCGTCACCGACTACCGCAAGCTGACCCGCCCGATCTGGCCGCGCGTCGATGTGTTCGCGGCCTCCGGTCCCTGAGAGAGCGGGACTGCCCGCGCGGGCTCAGACGAGGCCGGCCTCGCGCGCCGCGGCGAGATAGCTGCGGCTGATGCCGAGCCGGCGCCCGTCCGGCAGTTCTGCCGCGGGCTTGCCATCCTCACGCACGACCCGTCGCACCGCCTCAAGCGCCACCCAGTGCGACCGGTGGATTTGCAGACCGCGGACGCCCGCGGTTTCCCGGATCGCATCGGATAACCGCATCAGGACCAGCGTCCGGCCGCGTTCGGTGAGCACCTCGACATAGTGGTCCTGCACGATCAGCGCCCAGAGGGCGCCGCGCTGCGGCAGAGGCACCCGCTCGAGAATGGCAGGTGATGATGGAGCAGCAGCGTTCGCGGCGGCCTCGGTCTCGGTGGGCCGTCGCAGCGAGCCGCCGAGGATTTCGGAGATGGCCATCACGCCGAAGCCGACGAGCGTGCTGTCCAGCCACAGAGTCATGGGATCGATGGCGTGCCGCCAGCCGGCGCCGAAGGTCACCATGTTGAGCAGCAGCACCACCAGCGTCACCGGCACGCCTGTAATCGTGCCGAACACCAGCACCCGCGCCCAGGCCGCGCGGATGGTCATGCCGAAGGCATTGATGATGAACAGGCTGACCAGCATGCCGGTTCCGTAGGTGCCGACTGCCACGGCCAGCCAGTAGGCGAGCCGGGGCACGGTTTCGAGCGAGGCAAAGGTGCCGAAGGGTCCGGTGATGCCGAGCAGCGCGCCGACGACCACGAGGCCGACGAGGATTCGCGGATCGGAGAAATGCCGCTGCATTTCGCGAAGCGTGATCTGCAGGGCCTTGCCGTTCACGTATCTGTCCGTCGCTTAGCGAATGGGCGTTTGCCTCTCACAACTAGGTGGGGGAGGGACTGCGGCGCAAGTCCAACCGCACGTCCCTCGGAACACAAATCATGTCTCTCACTCCACTGCTCGACGCCCCGCTCGCCGTGCAGCTGCACGCTGCCGTCGCCCTCAGCGCGCTGTTTCTCGGCGCCCTGGTGCTGTTCAACCGCAAGGGGACCCGGCTGCACCGGACGCTGGGGCGCGTCTGGGCCGCCCTGATGCTGATCACCGCCGGGTCGGCCCTGTTCATCAACGAGATCCGTATGATCGGTCCGTTCAGTCCGATCCACCTGTTCTCCATCGTCACCTTCGTCGGGATCGTCGAAGGCATCCGCCAGATTCGCCGCGGTGACGTGCGCCGCCACCGCGCGACAATGCAGGGGCTGTATTTCTTCGCGCTGATCCTCACCGGGGCCTTCACGCTGCTTCCTGGCCGGCGGATGCACGACGTGCTGTTCGGCGCGGAGGCGGGTTGGGCACCGGCGCTCGCCGCCATCGCGCTGGCGCTCGGGGCAAGCGTGCTGATCTGGCGGCGGCTGCTGCGCGCGACGTGATCCGTGGGCACAGCGCTCAGATGGGCGTCTATCGGTTCCGATAGCTCTGCAGCACCCGGATGTAGTTGGCCCGCTCGAAGGCCTCCGGGTTGGCCATGGCGCCGTGGCTCATCCTGCCCCTTACGGCATCGGCCGACTCGAGGCCTCGCGCCGCGAGCCACTGGCCGAGTTCGGTGACGAGCGTCCGCATATGCCCCACGCCGTGCCGCAGCAGCGCGGAGGTGGTCATAACGACGTCAGCCCCGGCGAGGAGGTACTTGACGACATCGTCGGCGGTCTCGACGCCGGAGGTGGCGGCCAGTGATGCCTTCACGCGCCCCGCCAGAATGGCGATCCACAGCAGCGGCAGACGCATTTCATCGGGCCGCGACAGCTCGAGGCTCGGAACCAGCGTGAGCCGCGCCACGTCGATGTCGGGCTCGTAGAAGCGGTTGAACAGCACCAGGCCATCGGCGCCTGCCTCCGCGAGCCGCAGCGCCATGTGGCCCGGGGCGCTGAAATATGGGCCGATCTTGACCGCCACCGGGATGGAGACGCTGCCCTTCACCGCCCTCAACACGTCGAGGTAGCGCGTCTCGACCTCGGCCCCGGAGAGCGCCAGGTCGGTCGGTATGAAGTAGATGTTGAGTTCGATTGCCCCGGCCCCGGCCCGCTCGACGGCGCGGGCATGCTCGATCCAGCCGTGATCGGTAACGCCGTTGAGGCTAGCGATCACCGGGATGTCGACGGCGCTGCTGGCCCGCTCGATCAGATCGAGATGCCGCTCGATATCGAAGGCATAGCTCGACTGGCTCGGGAAGTAGCTCAGCGCCTCCCCGAAGCTGTCGATGCCGGTAGTCATCAGGGCATCCATCACCTCCTGCTCGTGGGTGATCTGCTCTTCGAAGATCGAGGGCAGCACGACCGCGCCGGCGCCGCAGTCTTCGAGCCGGCGAATGGTATCGAGCGATCGGTTGAGCGGGCTGGCGCTGGCGACCAGCGGGCTCCGAAGCGTCAGGCCGAGATAGCGGGTCGAGAGGTCCATGGGCGCGTCTCCGTCAGGCCTTGCCGGCGCCGAGGGTCGACCTCGACGGGCCGGGGCCGGCTTCCATCCGGGCGAAATCCTCATAGGTGCGGTACTTGTCGAGAATGGCCCGCTGGGCCTCTCCGAGCAGGGCTTCCGCCTCTGCCGGACGCGTCGCCGCCAGCGCCCGGTAGCGCAGTTCGTTATACGCATAGTCCTTGAAGGGCAGCGTCGGGCGCGGCGAATCCAGCCGGAACGGCGCTTCGCCGATGTCGCGCATCGCCGGATCGTAGCGCAGCAGCGGCCAGTAGCCGCTGGCCACCGCCTTGTCCTGCTGAGCGAGGCCGTTCCTCAGCTCAAAGCCGTGCGCGATGCAGTGGCTGTAGGCGAGGATCAGCGATGGCCCGTCATAGGCCTCGGCCTCGCGGAAGGCCTGCAGCGTCTGCTGCGGGTTGGCGCCCATCGCCACCTGCGCCACGTAGACGTTGCCGTAGGCCATGGCCTGCAGGGCGAGGTCCTTGCGCGCCGTGCGCTTGCCGGCCGCGGCGAACTTGGCGATGGCGCCGAGCGGGGTGGCCTTGGAGGCCTGGCCGCCGGTATTGGAATAGACCTCGGTGTCGAGCACCAGGATGTTGACGTTGCGGCCGCTGGCCAGCACGTGGTCGAGCCCGCCATAGCCGATATCGTAGGCCCAGCCGTCGCCGCCGACGATCCATACGCTGCGCCGCACCAGGTGATCGACCACCGAGAGCAGATCGCGCGCCGCCTGGCTCTGCGCCTCGAGCTTGAGCAACCGGGTCTTCAGTTCGGCCACCCGGATGCGCTGCGCACGGATCTCGGATTCCTGGATCTGAGGCGCGGCGAGGGTGGCCTCGACCAGCGCGTCGCCGAGGTCCGGCGCGAGACCACGCAGCAGCGAGCGGGCCAGTTCCAGATGCGTGTCGGCGGCGATACGGAAGCCGAGCCCGAACTCGGCATTGTCCTCGAACAGCGAGTTCGACCAGGCCGGCCCGCGACCCTCGGTGTTCGTGGTCCAGGGGGTCACCGGCAGGTTGCCACCATAGATCGAGGAGCAGCCGGTGGCATTGGCGATCATCAGACGGTCGCCGAAGAGCTGTGACAGGAGCTTGAGATAGGGGGTCTCGCCACAGCCGGCGCAGGCGCCCGAGAACTCGAACAGCGGCTCGAGGAACTGCACGCCGCGGACATTGGCGAAATCCACCCGCGCCCGATCGTTGACCGGCAATGTCTCGAAGAAGGCGATGCTGTCCCGCTCCTTTTCTGCGAGATCCGCCTTGGGTGCGAGGTTGATGGCCTTGACGCCCGGCTCGATCTGGCTCTGCGCCGGGCACGCCTCGACGCACAAACCGCAGCCGGTGCAGTCCTCGAGGTAGAACTGCAGCGAAAACGAGGTGCCCGGATAGCCGCGCGCCGTGACCGGCGCGTGCCTGAAGCCGTCCGGTGCGCCGGCCAGCTTGCTGTGGTCGTAGTACTTGGCGCGGATGACGCTGTGCGGGCAGACGAAACTGCACTGACCGCACTGGATGCAGAGGTCGGAGAGCCAGACAGGGACCTCGTCGGCGATATTGCGCTTCTCGAATGCCGCGGTACCGGAGGGAAACGTCCCATCGACCGGCATGGCGCTCACCGGGATGTCGTCGCCCAGTCCCTCCATCATCTTCGCGGTCACCCTGCGGACGAAGTCCGGGGCGCTATCGGGCACGGCCGGCGAACGATACAACGTACCGGTCGCGACAGCGGGCACCGCAACCTCGTGGAGGCGCGCCAGCGCGCCGTCGACCGCCGCGAAGTTCTGTTCGACCACCCGGCGACCCTTCCGGCCATAGGTCTTTTCGATGCTGTGCTTGATCGCCGCGATGGCATCGGCGCGCGGCAACACGCCGGAAATGGCGAAGAAGCAGGTCTGGAGGATCGTATTGGTACGGTTCTTGAGGCCGACCTCGGCGGCGGCCGTCGTCGCGTCGATGACGAAGAAGCGGAGCCGCTTGTCGATGATATCCTGCTGCATGGTGCGGGGCAGTTCGTCCCACACCTCGTCCGGACCGAACGGACTGTTGAGCAGGAAGGTCGCGCCGGGTGCCGCGAGGCGCAGCACGTCGGAACGCTTCACGAACTGGAACTGATGGCAGGCAACAAAGCCTGCCGAGCGGATGAGGTAGGGCGAGCGGATCGGCCTCGGCCCGAAGCGCAGGTGCGACACGGTCTGCGCCCCCGACTTGTGGGAATCGTAGACGAAATAGCCCTGCGCGAAGTGCGGCGTCTCCTCGGCAATGATCTTGACGCTGTTCTTGTTGGCCCCGACCGTGCCATCGGCACCCAGGCCGTAGAACACGGCGCGCACCACGTCGTCCGCCTCGGTGGCATAGCTGCGATCGACGGGGAGGCTCAGGTGGGTGACGTCGTCGCTGATGCCGACGGTGAAGCCGTGATTCGGCTCGGCGGCATCGAGGGCATCGAACACCGCCTTGGCCTGGGCCGGGTCGAAATCCTTCGACGACAACCCGTAGCGGCCGCCGATCATCCGCGGCAGGGACGGACGCTGGCCGCGCGCAACGGCCTCGGCGAGCGCCGCGACGATATCGAGGTACAACGGCTCTCCCGCAGCACCCGGCTCCTTGGCGCGATCGAGGACGGCCAGCGCGCGACAGCTGGCCGGCAGGGCCGCGAGCAGGTGTTGCGCGGAGAACGGGCGGTAGAGACGGACTGTCAGCACCCCAACCTTGGCGCCGTGGCGGCGCAGGTCGGCGGCCGCCTCGCCGACAACCTCGGCGCCCGACCCCATGATGACGACAACCCGCTCGGCATCGGGAGCACCATCGTAGTCGAACAGCCTGTAGGCACGTCCGGTCAACCGCGCGAAATCGTCCATCGTCGCCTGCACCGTCTCCGGAACACGTGCGTGGAAGGAATTGGCGGCCTCCCGCCCCTGGAAGAAGACGTCGGGGTTCTGCGCCGTGCCCCGAATGAACGGACGCTCGGGATTGAGGGCACGGGCTCGGTGGGCGTGCACCAGCTCGTCGTCGATCATGGCGCGGATTTGCGGGTCGCTCAGCAGCTCGAGCGTATTGACCTCGTGCGAGGTTCGGAAGCCGTCGAAGAAGTGGAGGAACGGCACACGGGAGCGCAGCGTCGCCGCCTGCGCGACGAGCGCCATGTCGTGCGCTTCCTGCACCGAGCCCGAGGCGAGCAGGGCAAAGCCCGTTGACCGTACCGCCATCACGTCGGAATGATCACCGAAGATCGACAGTGCCTGCGTGGCGAGCGAGCGAGCCGCGACATGAAAGACGGTCGAGGTCAGTTCCCCGGCGATCTTGAACATGTTGGGCAGCATCAGCATCAGCCCCTGCGAAGCCGTGAAGGTCGTGGTCATGGCCCCGGCCTGCAGCGACCCGTGCAGCGTGCCGGCGGCGCCGGCCTCGCTCTGCATCTCCTGGATCACCGGGACATTGCCCCAGATGTTCGTCAGGCCGGCCGACGACCATTCGTCGGCCAGTTCCGCCATGGTCGAGGACGGGGTGATGGGGTATATGGCGCAGACCTCGTTGACCCGGTAGGCGACGTGCGCCACCGCGGCATTCCCATCCATCGTCGCCCGCGTATTGAGGGTGTCAGGCATCGGCCGCCTCCGGAAGCATGGCGATGGCGTGGCAGGGGCACTGCTCGAAGCAGGCGGCGCAGCCGGTGCATTTGTCGTACTCGACCGCATAGCGTCGTCCCGGCCCGAGCTTGACGATGGCCTGCTCCGGGCAGGCGGCGTAGCAGCCGTCGCACTCGTAGCAATTGCCGCACGAGTAGCAGCGCTGTGCCTCGTAGCGGATCTCGCCCTCGCTCAGCCCGCCGACGATCTCTGCAAAGCCGGCGAGTCGCTCGGCGGCAGCCAGGGTACGCTGCGGATTGGGGTCGGCATCGGCGTAGACGGGCAGGTGCAGCATGCCGAACTCGGCCAGTGCCGGCCGCGGCGGATGCACGTAGCTCGCCTGGCGCAGGAAGGCGTCGATGTGGCGCGCCGCGCGCTTGCCGTGCCCGACGGCCTGGGTCACCGACTGCGGACCCGGCACCATGTCGCCGCCGGCAAAAATCCCCGCCTCCCCGGTCATCATGTCCGGCCCGACCTCGATCGCTCCCTCGGCGGTGAAGCCGATTCCCGGCAGCCGGCGCAGGAAGCCCGCGTCCGTCGCCTGGCCGAGGGCCAGGACCAATGCGTCGGCGCTGAGCGTTTCGAACTCGCCCGTCGGCTGCGGCCGTCCGTCACCGTCGAGAGCCATGCGCTCGACGGTAAGGTCGGCCCCGGAGATCTGCTTGATGGTCGTCAGCCAGCGGATCTTGACACCTTCCTCCAGCGCCTCGTCGGCCTCGAAGGCCTGCGCAGGCATGTGGGCTCGGTCGCGCCTGTAGACGATCAGTGCCTCGGTCGCGCCCAGCCGGCGCGCGGTGCGCGCCGCATCCATCGCGGTATTGCCGCCGCCATAGACGACCACGCGCCGGCCGAGCAGCGGTGGGGCGCCCGCGCTGGTGTCGTGCAGAAGGCTGACCGCATCGAGCACCTTCGCGGCGTCGCGGGCCGGAATGTCGACATGCTTGCCCACCCCCGCGCCGATGGCGAGGAAGACTGCGTCAAAGCCGCCCTCGGCCTTTGTTGCCGCGAGGTCGGTGACCTTGCGGTTGGTCAGGATGGTGACGCCCAGCGCCTCGATGCGGGCGACGTCGCGACTGAGGTCGGTGCGCGGCAGCCGGTACGCCGGTATGCCGAAATGCATCATGCCGCCGGCGACGGGCCCCGCTTCGTGGATCTCGACGGTGTGCCCGAGGCGCGCCAGGTGGTAGGCCGCCGACAGTCCCGACGGCCCGCCTCCGACGACCAGCACCCGGCGGCCGCTTGCCGGCGCCGCGATCCGGAATCCCCAGTTCTCGCTGTTGGCCAGATCGCCCAGAAAGCGCTCCACGGCGTGGATGCCGACCGGGGCATCGACCTCGCCCCGGTTGCAGGCACTTTCGCACGGGTGGTAGCAGACCCGGCCGTGAACCGCGGGCAGCGGATTGTCGGCAACCAGCATGTCCCAGGCCTCGCGGTACCTGCCGGCCTGCGCCAGAGCCAGCCAGCCCTGGATGTTCTCGCCGGCCGGGCAGGCGTTGTTGCAGGGGGGCATCAGGTCGACATAGACCGGCCGACGCGCCCGCACCGGGCCGGTGCCGAGGTCGTGGCCCAGGTCGACCCGGGGTGTCATGTCGCTCAGTCGCGTGCTCACGAGGCAGTCCTCCACAGTTCCGGAAGACTATGGCGACCACCGGCGATTGCACTTGATCTGTGTCATGCGCGCCGCGAGGGGCGCGCCGTCTCGGGTGGCGTCAGTCGCCGTCGCCCGTCCATCGCCGCCGTGCCGCCTCGTCCGCCTCGCGCGCCTCTACCCAGCGCTCGCCGCCCTCGACGGTCTCCTTTTTCCAGAACGGGGCATCGGTCTTGAGGTAGTCCATCAGGAAATCGGCCGCCTCGAAGGCGGCGGCGCGATGCGCGGCCAGCGTCATTACCTGGACGATCGGTTCGCCCGGCTGCAGCGTGCCGTAGCGGTGAATGACCGCTGCCCTCAGCAGGCCGAAGCGGGCCGTGGCCTGGCCGACAGCCTTCTCGATCTGCGCCACGGCCAGTTCGGGGTAGCACTCGAGCGTCAGCGTCTCCACCGCGTCACTCGCCGACGAGCGTACGAGTCCGGTGAACGTGACGACTGCTCCGGCGCCCAGCGTCGCGGTGATGAAGGCATTCGTCTCCGCACCCGGATCGAAGCCTGCCTCGCTCACTCGGATATGCATCCCATTCACCCACGTTCGTGCCCGGACTGTACCCGGCAGGCGCGATCGGACCAACCCCCAGCCGTCCGTGTGCCGCGCCGTCGCGACTGCCAGTATTACCGAAATGATGAGCGGGTCGGGCAAAGAACGCCGTTGCCGTTCAGCGGTTATTCAGTTGCGCCGGCATAGAGTATTTCCTGACGCGGCTGGCGGCGGGGCCCGGCAAGTAGGTTTGCCTTGCCGCAGCGAGTGACGCGTACTGCACGACAACGCCCCACCTCCTGGAGGAATCCCATGATTCGACTTGCGCTCGCCGGCATCGCGCTGCTCGGCCTCACCGCCTATTCCACGGCGCAGACGCCGCCGCCCAGCGTCGTCAGCTTCGCCGCCATCGCCGACATGCCGACCCTGCGTGACCCCAAGAAGCAGGACCATTTCGTCGTGACGCTGTCCGACGCGCAGGTGGCCACTACCCTCGAGATCGACTGCACTGCCGGACGCACCGAACTGCTCATCGTGCGCAAGGATAAGGCCTGCGCCGTCGGCGGCAACGGCGCCATCATCAACCCGGCCAACAAGCAGCAGCTGCCGCGCACCCAGTACCTCGGCCAGTATACCGTTGCCGCCGATGGCCTGACCGACGCCACGGCGCTCAGCGTCAACTACCTGGCCGTCGGCAAGGTCCCCTCGGACACCAAGAAGTTCGCCGGTTCCCTCAACCTCAAGCCGGAACTGACCTCCACCGGTGCCGCCGGCCTCACGCAGGCGGTGCTCAAGAAGGTCACCGGCGATACCACCGGCCCGATCAACAGCGCAGTCGACACGGTCGACCTCAACCGCGTGTTCATCCCGGGAGCCGGGCTGCCGTCCGACAAGGGCTGCACCTGGTCGGGCAACATGGTGTTCGCCTACCAGACCTATTCTTGGTTCATGGCGCTGACCGCCGATTGCGACGGCAAGACCTACGAACTCAAGGGCAACATGCCCTTCACCGATACCCCCGGCGTCGCCGGCCAGACCCAGTACGACCTGACCCTGACGCTGCCCTCGACCGAGCTGATCGGCGACGATGCGCTGTTCGCCTCGACAGACCTCAACGCCGACCTCTTCGCGGCGGTGGACGGCATCACCGGCCAGATCATCATGAAGAACTCCTCCATGGTGACCGTCGAGGTCGACGGCGAGAAGATCACCACGCCGATGAAGGTGGATGCGTCCGGCAGCTTCACCGGCACCAACGTGCCGCTCGAGGTGGTGCGCTCGCTGGCGACCCTGATCGGCGTCCTCCCCTCGACCTTCTTCGGCGCCTGATCTCGCCTATTGACGATGCCCGGCCGGCCTCCTAGAGAGGCCGGCCCTGCGCAGCGGCCGCCCACCGGCGGCCGTTGTCTTTTCGTCGAGTCGGGAGGTTGACGATGACGCAAACCCACTGCGGCATGGATTTCGGCACCTCCAACTCCACCATAGCGGTCGCTGCCGGCGGCCGGCCCCCGGTGCTGTTACCGCTCGAGGACGGCAGGCCGACCATCCCCTCGGCGGTGTTCTATTCGTTCGAGGACGACCGTACCTATTTCGGCCGGCAGGCCATCGGCGAGTATGTCGGAGGCGGCGACGGCCGGCTGCTGCGCTCGATCAAGTCGGTGCTCGGCACGGCGCTGTTCAGCGACACCACGCGGGTCAAGCGGCAGGCTCTTGCCTTTTCCGATATCCTCGGCACGTTCCTGGGCGAACTGAAGCGGCGGGCCGAGGCCGTACAGGGCGGGCCACTCACGCAGATCGTCTGCGGGCGTCCGGTGCAGTTCGTCGACGACGACCCGCGCGCCGACGCCGAGGCGCAGCGGCAACTCGAGGGCGCCGTCCGCGCCCTCGGCTATCGGCACGTCGAGTTCCAGTACGAACCGATCGCGGCGGCGCTTGACTATGAGCAGCAGGTGGCCGGGGAAGAACTGGCACTGGTCGCCGACATTGGCGGCGGAACCTCGGACTTCACCATCATCCGCCTGTCGCCGGAGCGGGCGCGCGCCGCCGACCGGCGGCCCGACCTCCTCGCGACGGCCGGCGTGCATGTAGGCGGTACCGATTTCGACCGGCTGCTGTCGCTCAGGCGGGTGATGCCGCTGCTCGGCTACGGCACCGAGACCGCTGACGGCAAGCGGCCGCTGCCGTCCGCGCCATACTATGACCTGGCCACCTGGCACCGGATCAACCGGCTCTACAATACGAGGTCACTCGCCGAGCTTCGCTCGACGCAGAAGGAGGCGCGGTTTCCCGACCTCGTGGCGCGGCTGGTGGCGCTGGTCGAGGGCCGGCTGGGGCACCGGCTGGCCGGGCGGGTGGAGGAAGCCAAGATTGCGCTCAGCGACGCCCCCAGCACCGAGTTCCGCTTCTCGACGCGGGACGTTGCGCTCGCCACCCCGATCGGCATCGAGGACCTCGACGCCGCGCTGGCCGGGCCAACAGCGGCGATCGCGGCGACCATCGCGTCTGCGCTGGTCGCCGCCGGCATCCAAGCCAGCCGCATCGAGACGCTCATCCTGACCGGCGGCTCGACCCGAGTGCCGGCGGTCGGCGACCTGCTGCGCCGCCAGTTGCCAGAGTCACGTGTGGTTGAAACCGATGCCTTCGGCAGCGTCGGGCTAGGGCTGGCACTCGAGGCGGCGCGCCGCTTCGGTTAACGTTCGCGAAGGCCGGCCCGGGCTAGAGTGGACGTCTCTGGTTCTGCATGCGGATCCCCGGTGGCGGCCCTCTTTCGATCAATTGTTGCGGCGGCGCTGGTCGCGGTGGTGTTCTTTGTTGGCGCCACCGGCATCTTCGCCTCGATCGACCGGGTGCTCGACGACATTCGCTTTGGCCTCACCAACCGGATGGCCAGTGATGACCTGGTCTTCGTCGATATCGACAGTTCGAGCCTCGCGCGGATCGGCGTCTGGCCATGGCCGCGGGATCTCCATGGCGAGATTCTCGACCGGCTGATGGACCTGGGAGCCCGGGATGTCGCCTTCGACATCGACTTCAGCACCCGCTCCACCGAGTCGGCGGACGCCGCCTTCACCGCCGCGCTCGGCCGGGCCGGCGGCTTCACCTATCTTGCCGCCTTCGAGCAGCCGGACGGCGCCAGCGGGCGTATCGTACTCAATCAGCCGATTGCGCCCTTCCTCGCCGAGGCGGTGCCGGTCCTCGTCAATGTCGAGACCGATCCCCAGGGCCTAGTCGATCGCGTGCCGCTCGGGCTTGCCGTCGACGGCGCCATTCTTCCCTCGCTCGCCGCCGCGCTGGCCGCCCAGCCCTTGCGCACGGCCGACGTGCTGATCGACTACGGCATCGATCCGCACAGCATCGCGAGGATCTCGGTCGCCGACCTGATCGATGGTCGGGTGCCGCCGCAGCAGATCGCCGGCCGGCAGGCGATCATCGGCGCCAGCGCGATCGAACTGCGCGACCAGTTCGCCGTGCCGCGCTTCGGATTTCTCGCCGGCCCGCTGATCCAGGCGCTGGCCACCGAGACGCTGAAGGCCGGCATGCCGCTCAGCCAATGGGGACCATGGCCGGGGCTCGCGGTGGCACTCCTGCTCGCCATCGGGCTGGCGCCGTTCGGCCGCAGGCTGAAGCTGGGTCCTTCCGTCCCCGCCGCCGCGCTGGTGATGGCGGGAATGGAAGGGGCCGCGCTGCTGCTCAAGGCCGAAGCCGGCGTGATGCTGTCGACGGCCAGCTTTCATGTCGCCGTTCTGTTCCTGCTCGCGCTGCGTCTGCTCGATGCGTTCCTCGTCGAGTTCGCCGCCCGGCAGCGGGCCCAAGCGCGTCTCGCCTATCTCGCCCGGCATGACGAGGTCACCGGGCTCAAGTCGCGGCGTGGCCTGCTCGAGGCCCTTCTGGACAAGAGCGAGACGGGCGAAACCACGCTCCTCGCTCTCGGCATCCTGCGTCTGGGGCAAGTGCGCGGCGCCCTCGGACAGGATGTTCACGACGAGGCGCTGCGAATCATCGCCAGCCGGCTTGCCGAGTTGCAGCTGGGTGAACTGGCCCTGATCGAGCGCGACATCTTCGCGGTAGCGCTGACCCGGCCGACGGATGGCCCGGCGCTCGCCGCCTTCGGACCGTTGATCCGCAATGCGCTGCGCCCGGCCTTGGGTCTGGCGGGCCACTCCGTGCATGTCGACGTGGCAATCGGCGCCGTCACCGGAGTTGGGCCGGCCGAACGGCTGTTGCAGCGGGCCGAACTGGCGCTCGACGAGGCGCGGCGCGACCATCTGCGCGGGGTCCTCGTCTACACCGATGTCCTCGAGCAGGCGATCAGCCGCCGGCGCAAGATCGATGCCGGTCTGCGGCAGGCGCTGGCCCACGGCAACCTGTCGGTGGTGTTCCAGCCGCAGGTCCGCCTGAGCGACGGGGAACTGGTCGGAGTGGAGGCGCTGGTCCGCTGGGAGGATCCGGAACTCGGCTCCGTGTCTCCAGCCGATTTCATCCCTCTCGCCGAAGAGACCGGCCTGATTGTCCCGATCGGCGTCTTTGTCCTGCAGGAGGCCTGCCGCATCGTCTCCGGGTGGGACTGGACCGGCAAGCTGGCCGTCAATATCTCGGCCGTGCAGTTGCAGGTCTCGGATGTATCGGGGGCCGTTGCGGCAGCCCTCGGCAGCTCGGGCCTGCCGCCCGGGCGGCTCGACATCGAGATCACCGAAAGCGTGCTCGTTGATCGCGGCGGTCGTGTGCTGGAGACCATCTCGGACCTGCGCCGTCACGGCATCGGCATCGCCATCGACGATTTCG
>NZ_JAYRYM010000006.1:0-44722 GCF_041917035.1 Devosia sp.
CGGTGCCGCGGATGGCGGCGAATGCGCTCCCCTCGGTCTCGGCGACCGAGAAGGTGCGGAAGCCGAGCGCGCGGGTGGCCTCGATCTTGTCCGGCGCCGCATCGACGACCGTCACGTCGGCCCCGGCAATGCGGGCGAAGAAGGCGACGCCGAGCCCGATCGGGCCGGAGCCGACGACGATGGCGCGGCTGCCCGATTTCAGCTCGGCGGTGCGCCGGATGGCGTGGGCGCCGATGGCGAGGAACTCGACCATGGCGGCGTCGCGCAGCGAGATGCCGTCGGCCCGGTAGAGGTTGCCGGCGGGCATGACGATCTCCTCGGTCATGCCGCCGGCGGCGTGGACGCCGATCACCTTGAGCGTCTCGCAGCAATTGGCGCGGTTCTCGCGGCAGGCGGGACAGGTGCCGCAGGTGAGGTAGGGGTTGACCACCACCGGATCGCCGATGGCGAAATCGCTGCCATTGGGATCGACGACGGTGCCGCTCAGCTCGTGACCGATGACGCGCGGATACTCGAAGTAGGGGAAGTTGCCTTCGAAGATGTGGTAGTCGGTGCCGCAGATGCCGATGTGGCGCACGGCGACGCGCACCCAGCCGGGCCGGAGCTCGGGGCGGTCGATGTCGATCAGCGCCAGTTGCTCGGGCGCGGTACAGGATATGGCTCGCATGGGTGGGGGTCTCCTGCGCCTGATCATAGCCGGCCGTGGATTCGGCGCTAGGGGGCAGCACGCGGCGGACCGACGCGGGCCTCCGGCCGGGCCTACTGCGATGCCCGGCCGCGTGCTAGGAGCGAGCCGCCAGAGAGCGGAGCGACAGGGTGAATTTTGCGAGCGACAACTGGGCCGGAGCGACGCCCGAAGTAATGGCGGCGCTGGGGCGCGCCAATGACGGGTTTGCCCCGGCCTATGGGAACGACGCACTGACGCAGCGGGTCACGGCCCGCTTCGCCGCGCTGTTCGAGCGCGAGGTGGAGGTGTGGTTCACCGCCACCGGCACCGCGTCGAACTCGCTGGGGCTCGCCGCGCTCAGCCGGCCGGGCGGACTGGTGCTGTGCTCGAGCGAGGCGCATATCACCACCGACGAGTGGGGAGCGACCGAATTCCAGTCGGGCGGCATGAAGCTGATCGCGCTGCCGCAGGTGGCCGGAAAACTGCAGCCCCAAGACGTGGTCGACGCCCTGGGCCGCTATCCCGCCGCAGGCAGGTTCGGCACGCCGGTGGCGCTGAGCCTCACCAACGCGACCGAACTGGGCACGGTCTATCGCCCCGCCGACATCGCGGCGCTGACCGCACCGGCGCGCGCCGCCGGGCTGGCGGTGCATCTCGACGGCGCCCGCTTCGGCAATGCGGTCGTCGCGACGGGGGCGAGCCCGGCCGACCTCACCTGGCGCAGCGGGGTGGACCTGATGAGCTTCGGCGGCACCAAGAACGGCTGCTGGGCGGCCGAGGCGATCGTGGTGTTTGCGCCCGACAGGATGCGCGACCTCGCGGCGCGGCGGCAGCGGGCGGGGCAGACCTTCTCCAAGGCGCGGTTCGTCGCGGCGCAGTTCGAGGCCTACCTGGACGACGGCAACTGGCTGCGCTGGGCGAGACACGCCAATGCGATGGCGGAGCGGCTCAGGGCCGGGCTCAGGGCATCGAACCGGGCGCGACTCGGCTGGGAGAGCGAGGCCAACGAGGTGTTCGCTGTGCTGCCCGGAACCAGCGTCGCGGCGATCCGGGCGGCCGGCGGATCGCTTCACGAGTGGCCCGCCGACTCGCTGCCGGTGGGGCAGCGGCCAGAAGCGGGGGAGACGCTCGTGCGGCTCGTGACCAGCTGGGCGAGTTCGGCGGACGAGGTCGGGCGACTGCTGTCGATGCTCTAGGCGAGGCGGGAGCCGGTCGGGCGCGGCCTGTCCCCGATGCGTCGGTCGTCGGGGCCGAAACCCATTGCGGGGTCGGCCGCAAGCGCTCTATGACATCGCCGGCCAAGCGAGGAGGCGCATCACCATGACCAGGCTCAATCTGCTGTCCGGTTCCTACACCGAGGGCGCGGGCGCCGGGCTCAAGCTGCTGAGCTTCGATACCGCCAGTGGCGCCTTCGAGCTGGTGTGCGCCTATGGCGGAACCCCGGACGTGTCCTGGATCGCGTTCTCGCCGAGTTCGCGCACCGCCTATGTCACCGACGAGATGGCCGCCAGGGTCGGCGCCTTCGCCCTTGCCGCCGATCTCGGCAGCGCCACGCCGCTCGGCTACCAGCCGACGGGCGCGAACTACCCCTGCTACATCCGCCTCAGCCCCAAGGGCAGCAAGCTCGCCGTGGCGAACTACGGCGATGATTCGGTGCCTGTCTTTGCCATCGACGGAGCGACCGGCGCGCTCAAGGCCGACCCGACGGTGCTGCGCGGCACGCAGCCGCACGAGTTGGGGCACGCCCACTGGACGCAGTGGTCGCCCGAGGGCGACCGGCTCTATGCCGTCGATCTCGGCCACAACGAGGTGCGCAGCTTCCCCTATGCCGGCGGCGCATTCACCGGCGGGCCGGAGACGGCCTATGCCATGCCGGCAGGGTCCGGCCCCCGGCATCTCGCCTTCCACCCCGGCGGCCGCTTCGCCTACCTGTGGACCGAGTACGCCAATCTCCTCACGGCGCTGAGGCGCGAGGCGGACGGCACGCTGACCCGCATCAATGCGCTTTCGGCGCTGCCGGAGGGGTTCTCGGGCACCTCCTACGGCGCCCACATCGCCGTCAACCCGGCGGGCGACACGGTCTATGTGTCGAACCGCGGCCACAACTCGATCGCGGTGTTCTCGATCGCCGGTGACGGCAGCATCGGCCTCAGGCAGATCGTCTCGTGCGGCGGCGACTGGCCGCGCTTCTTCATCCTGATCGGCACGCACCTCGTCGTCGCCAACCAGAAGTCCGACAGCCTCGTTAGCTTCGATGTCGCGGCCGACGGCACGCTGGCCCCGAACGGACGGGTGTTCGCGCTCGAAAAGCCGGTCTGCCTGCTGCCGATCTGACCGCGATGCCGGTCAGCGCACCTTGTGGTGCATCCGGGGCAGGAACACCGTCAGCAGGCCGGCGAGCGGCATGAACGAGCACAGCCAGTAGACGTACTCGATGCTGGTGACGTCGGCGAGCGCACCGAGCGCGGCAGCGGCGATGCCGCCCGCCCCGAAGGCGAAGCCGAAGAAGATGCCCGCGATCATCCCGACCCGGCCCGGCATCAGTTCCTGCGCGAACACCACGATGGCAGAAAAAGCCGACGAGAGGATCAACCCGATGACGACGGTCAGCACCACGGTCCAGGTGAGATCGGCATAGGGCAGCGCCAGGGTGAACGGCAGCACGCCCAGGATCGAGAACCAGATCACGAACTTGGCGCCGAAGCGATCGCCGATCGGGCCGCCGAGGAAGACGCCCAGCGCCGAGGCGCCGAGATAGACGAAGAGCAGCAGTTGCGCGTCCTGCACGCCGACCGAGAACTTGTCGATGAGGAAGAACGTATAGTAGCTCGACAGGCTCGCCATGTAGGCGTTCTTGGTCAGCGTGAGCACGGTGAGCACGATCAGCGCGACGGTGGTGGTACGCCGATCGAACAGCAGCGCCGTACTGGGCGGCGTGCGGCCGGCATTGGCCCGCCGGTGCTCGGCATACCAGCGCCCGACGCGCCACAACACGAAGATGCCGACGAGGGAGCCGAGCGCGAACAGGCTGACGCTCCACTGCCCGCGCGGCACGACGATGAAGGCGGCGAGCAGCGGCCCGAGCGCCGAACCGGCATTGCCGCCGACCTGGAACAGCGATTGCGCGAGGCCGTGCCGCCCGCCCGAGGCAAGCCGCGCCACCCGGCTCGACTCGGGGTGGAAGATCGCCGAGCCGAGCCCGACAAAGGCCGAACCGAGCAGCAGCAGCCAATAGCTGTTGGCAAAGCCCAGGATGACGAGGCCGACGAGGCTGGAGCCCATGCCGACGGGGAGCGAATAGGGCATCGGCCGCTTGTCGGTGTACATGCCGATGGCCGGCTGCAGCAGCGAGGCGGTGACCTGGAAGGTGAAGGTCAGCAGCCCGATCTGCACATAGTCGAGCCCGTAGTTCTGCTTGAGGATGGGGTAGATCGCCGACAGCAGCGACTGCATCACGTCGTTGACGAGGTGGCCGAAGCTGACCGCGAGGATGATCGAAAGGGTGGTGGTGGTCGCGGCGCTGCGCGCCGCCGTGCTGGCGTCGGTCAATTGGCGGTCCGGCAAATCGATGCAGCCGGAGCGAGGCCGGCGGGAGGATTGGCGCCAGTGGTAACATGTCAGCCCGCCGCCGTCCCGACTGATCGAGGTCAAAGCGTCTCCATCGCCGGCAATTTCGCCTCCCTGGCCTCGCCGACCGATCCCCCGAGGGGATCGCCGGCCCCCTTGACCGCATCCCGCATCTTCCGACTCTTGTCGCCATGCCTGAGTCGACCCCGCGCGATCCCCTCGACATCCTCCGCACCGTGTTCGGCCACCAGCACTTCCGCGGCCAGCAGGAGGACGTGGTGCGTCACGTCGCGGCCGGCGGCGACGCCGTGGTGCTGTTCCCGACCGGGGCGGGCAAATCGATGTGCTACCAGCTGCCGGCGCTGGCGCGGCCCGGCGTCGGCATCGTCGTGTCGCCGCTGATCGCGCTGATGCGCGACCAGGTGGAAGCGCTGCGGCAGGCCGGGGTCAATGCCGCGACGCTCAACTCCTCGATTTCGGGCGAGGACACGTCGCGCACCCTGCGCGAGCTGAAGGCGGGGAGCCTCGACCTGCTGTACGTCGCTCCGGAGCGCCTGGTGCTGCCCGGCTTCAAGGCGATGATGCAGGGGGTGCCGATCGCGCTCATCGCCATCGACGAAGCGCATTGCGTCAGCCAGTGGGGCCACGATTTCCGCCCCGAGTACCGGCAGCTGTCGAGCCTCGTCGAGGACTATCCGGGGGTGCCGCGCATCGCGCTGACCGCCACCGCCGACCCGGTGACGCGCGACGACATCATCGAGCGGCTGGGCCTCTCGGGGGCGCGCATCTTCACCTCGAGCTTCGACCGGCCCAATATCAGCTACTCGATCGTCGAGCGCGACAATGCGCGGGCACAGCTGAAGAGCTTCCTCGCGCGGCACAACGGCAGTTCCGGCATCGTCTACTGCCTCAGCCGCAACAAGGTCGACGACACCGCCGAGTGGCTCAACAAGCAGGGGATCCGGGCCCTGCCCTACCATGCCGGCATGTCGGGGGCCGAGCGCAGCGCCAACCAGGACGCCTTCCTCAAGGAAGAGGCACTCTGCCTCGTGGCGACGGTGGCGTTCGGCATGGGCATCGACAAGCCCGACGTGCGCTATGTCGCCCATCTCGACCTGCCCGCATCGATCGAGGCCTACTACCAGGAGACCGGACGCGCCGGTCGCGACGGCCTGCCGGCGGAGGCCTGGATGTGCTACGGCATGGCCGACGTGGCGCAGCGCTCGCGGATGATCGACGAGGGCAATGCCCCCGACGAGGTGAAGCGCGTCGAGCGGCTGAAGCTCAATGCGCTCTTGGCGCTGTGCGAGACCGCCGAGTGCCGGCGGAAAGCCATCCTCGCCCATTTCGGCGAGGCGCATGCCGGCCGGTGCGGCAATTGCGATACCTGCCTTGCGCCCGTCGCGACGTGGGACGGCACCGAGGCGGCCGTCAAGGCGCTGGCCGCCATCTACCGCACCGGCCAGCGCTTCGGGGCGGGGCATATCGTCGACGTGCTGGTGGGCAGGGTCACCGAGAAGGTCACCCAGTTCGGGCACGAGAGCCAGCCGGTCTTCGGCCAGGGCCGGGACCTCGACAGCCGCTCCTGGCAATCGGTGATCCGGCAGCTGACGGCCATGGGGCTGGTGATCGTCGACCACGCCTACGGCGCGCTGCAGCTCTCGGCCGAGGCCCGCCCGGTGTTCCGGGGCGAGCGGCGCATCACCCTGCGCCGCGACCGGCCGCGCAAGGCGACCGAGACCCGGCGGGCCCTGCAGAACGCGGTTCAGCTGCCCGGCCAAGCGCAGGCCCTGTTCGATGCGCTGAGGGCCGAGCGCGCCGCGATCGCCAAATCGCAGGGCGTCCCGCCCTATGTGGTGTTCCACGACACCACGCTGCGCGCCATGGCGCTCGAGAAGCCGCAGACCCTTGCCGAACTGGGGACGATTGCGGGCATCGGCGAAAGCAAGCTCAGGCGCTATGGCGCCGAGTTCCTCGCCGTGCTGCGCGCCGCCTGAGGGCTGGCTTCGAGGCACATCCCCGGCTACCACTGTCGCTCCCGATTACCCCAGAAAGTCACGCCATGGCCCTCCCCTCCATCGATCCCGTCAAACTCGACAAGCTCGCCGAGGTGGCGATCAAGGTCGGCCTGCAGCTCAAGGCGGGCCAGGACCTGGTGCTGACCGCCCCGATCGCCGCGCTGCCGCTGGTGCGCCGCATTGCCCACCATGCCTACAAGGCCGGCGCCGGCGTCGTGCAGCCGATCTTTTCGGACGAGGAGATCACCCTCGCGCGCTACCGCAACGCCCCCTCGGAGAGCTTCGACCGGGCGCCCGCCTGGCTGTTCGAGGGCATGGCGGCGGCGTTCTCGCGCAATGCCGCCCGCATGGCGATCTCCGGCGACAACCCGATGCTGCTCAGCAAGGAGGATCCCGACAAGGTCGCGCGGGCCAACCGCGCCACCTCGCTCGCCTACCGCCCGGCGCTCGAGAAGATCACCGGGTTCGACATCAACTGGAACATCGTCTCCTATCCCAACCCGAGCTGGGCCAGGCTGGTGTTCCCCGACGACGCCGAGGACGACGCCGTGCGCAAGCTCGCCGACGCGATCTTTGCGGCGAGCCGGGTGGATGTCGAGGACCCGATCGCGGCCTGGGCGGCGCACAATGCCCATCTCAAGGATCGCTGGACCTGGCTCAATGGGCATGCCTTCTCGGCCCTGCACTACACGGGTCCCGGGACCGACCTGACAATCGGGCTCGCCGACGGGCATCGCTGGAAGGGCGGGGCTTCGGAGGCCAAGAACGGCATCACCTGCAACCCCAACATCCCCACCGAGGAAGTGTTCACCACCCCGCACGCACAGCGCGTCGAGGGCTTCGTGCGTTCGACCAAGCCGCTCAGCCACCAGGGCACGCTGATCGAGAACATCGAGGTGCGCTTTGCCGCCGGGAGAATCGTCGAGGCGCGCGCCAGCAAGGGCGAGGCCGTGCTCAACAAGGTCCTCGACACCGACGAGGGGGCGCGGCGGCTCGGCGAGGTGGCGCTGGTGCCGCACTCCTCGCCGATCTCGAAGAGCGGTATCCTGTTCTACAACACGCTGTTCGACGAGAATGCGGCGAGCCACATCGCGCTCGGCCAGTGCTATGCCGACTGTTTCGTGGGCGGGACCAAGCTGACCCCCGACGAGATCGCGGCGCGCGGCGGCAACAAGAGCCTCATCCATATCGACTGGATGATCGGCTCGGACCAGATCGATATCGACGGCATCAAGTCGGATGGCACACGGGTGCCGGTGATGCGCCGTGGCGAGTGGGCCTGAGCCAAGCAAACCCGCAGAGGACCGCTCACCAACACTTAACCAAGCTCAAAGAACAAGTCGCGTCGCCGCGGCAGCATTGAACCGGCGACGCGGCAATTAACAGTTTCGCTGTGCCTGTTGCTTAGCATCACCTCTCGTCGAGGACGGTATGCCGAGCAAAGACCACCAAGTGCAGTCACCGCAAACGGGCGAACCGGGAGCAATCTCGGGGCTGGAGCTTTCGCCCGATACGTTGCGCCGCCTGCAGGAGACGGCCGGCATTTCCATCTGGATGTGGCGGCCCGAGCAGAACCGCGTCCACCATGCCATCACGGTGTCGGGGACCGAGCCGATTGCGCAGGGTCTGCCGCTCGAAGCGGTGCTGGAGCGGATTCGTCCGGCCGACCGCGCGCTGGTGAAGCGGCGACTGCGTGCCGTGGCGCGCCGGCGCAGCGTGTCGAGCTTCCAGTTCGGCATCGACATCCCCGGCCGCGCGTCGCGCGTCTACAGCGCGACCGCCTTTCCCGGCGACGACGCCCGGCCGTCGCAACTCGTCCAGATCATCGTGCAGGACGTGACCCGGGCCCGCCAGACCGACCAGGCGCTGCGCGAGAGCATCGACCACTACCGCACCGCGGTGGAACTGAACCCCGAGATCCCCTGGCTGGCGGCGCCCGACGGCACGATCATCGAAGTGGGCCCGCGCTGGCTGGACAGCGTCGGGCTGTCGCAGTCCGAGGCACTCGGCCGGGGCTGGCTGAGCGCATTGCATCCCGACGATGTGCCGGGGACCGTCGAGCTCTGGTCGCGCTGCCTCGAAACGGGCGAACCGGTCGACGTCGAGTATCGTGTCCGCGTCAAGTCGGGCGACTATCGCTGGATGCGCGCCCGCGCCGCGGCGCGACGCGACGCAGAGGGTCGGATCGTTCGCTGGTACGGCACGCTCGAGGACATCCACGACAGGCGGCAGGTCGAGGCCGCGCTCAGGGACAGCGAGGAGTTCGCCCGGTCGATCCTCGAGGCCAGCGCCGTGGCGATCGAGGTGCTCGATGACGCGGGGCGGCTGATCTTCATCAACGGCCCCGGCGTGCGGATCATGGAGGTGGACGATCCCGCCGCGGTCGTCGGCAGGCCCTTCGCCAGCTTCTGGCCGGAGGACGTCGCGCCGGTGGTCCAGGGCGCCATCCAGCTGGCGCTGCGCGGCGATGCGACGCGCCAGACCCTGTTCGGTCCGACCGCCAAGGGTTCGCCGCGCTGGTGGGACCTGTCGCTGTCGCCCATCCTCGATGGCGAAGGCCGGGTCAGGCGCGTCCTCGCCCTGTCGCGCGACGTGACCGAGGCCAAGCGCAACGAGGTGGAAGTCGGCGCCTCCGCGCGCCGGCTGGCCAATGTGCTCGAGAGCACTATGGACAGCGTCATCAGCGTCGATGCCGAGTGGCGCGTGACCTACATGAACCGGCGCGCCATGTCGGTGTTTCCGCAGAGCGGCGCCCCCTTCATCGGCCGAGACATCCGGGACCTGTTCGACCCGGTGGAGGCGGAGCCCTTCTTCGTGCGCTACCGGCAGGCCATGGCCGAGCAACGATCGATCGCCTTCGAGGACTACCTGCCGAGTGCCGGGGCCTGGTTCGAGGTTCAGGCCTATGGCAGCTCCGCCGGGCTGATCATCTTCTTCCGCGACGTCACGGAGCGGCGCCTCGCGCAGGAGCAGATTGCCCACCTCGCCCGCCACGACGCCCTCACCGGCCTGCCCAACCGGGTGCAGTTCCACGAACGGCTGGTGAGTGCGCTGCAGGAGTTGCGCGCCGGCGGGCACCTGGCGGTGTTCTCGCTCGACCTCGACGACTTCAAGCTGATCAACGACACGATGGGACACCGCGCCGGCGACGTACTGCTGACCCAGGTCGCCGATCGCCTGCGCCGCGCCGTCGGCGACAATTGCCTGGCCGCCCGGCTCGGTGGCGACGAGTTCGCCGTATTGCTGCGGGTCGACCGGCCCGAGCAGGCCGGCAGCGCGGCCCAGCAGTTGCTCGACGCGATCGCCGCGCCCTACGACCTCGAGGGCGAGGAGGTGGCGATCGGGGCCAGCATCGGCATCGCCATCGCGCCACGCGACGGACGCGGCTCGGATGCCATACTGCACTGCGCCGACCTGGCGCTCTACCGGGTGAAGGCCGACAAGGGCCGGGACTACCGCTTCTTCGAGCCGGAAATGGACCGGCAGCTGCGCGAGCGGCGCGAGATGAAGCGCGACCTGGCGCTGGCCCTGTCGCGGCACGAACTGCACCTCGTCTACCAGCCGCAGATCGAGATCGGCAGCAACCGGCTGACCGGCTTCGAGGCCCTGCTGCGCTGGGACTCGCCGTCGCGCGGACCGGTCGCCCCCTCGGTGTTCATCCCGCTGGCCGAGGAATCCGGACTGATCGAGGATATCGGCGCCTACGTGCTCGAACAGGCCTGCCGGGAGGCCGCGCGCTGGCCCGGCGAGCTGTCGGTCGCCGTCAACCTGTCGCCGGCCCAGTTCCGCTCCAAGGCGGTCCGCGGCGCGGTCAACACGGCGCTGGAGCGCAGCGGACTGGCGCCGGCGCGGCTCGAACTGGAGATCACCGAGTCGGTGCTGCTCGACGACAGCACGGGCGCCATCGACGAACTGCGGGCCCTGCACCAGGCGGGTGTCCGGGTGGCGCTCGACGATTTCGGCACCGGCTACTCCTCGCTGAGCTACCTGCGGCGGTTTCCCTTCGACAAGATCAAGATCGACCGTTCGTTCGTCGCCGACCTGCCGCAGGCGGCCGACTCCGTCGCCATCGTGCGGGCCATCATCGGGCTCGGCCGCTCGATCGGTTCGCGCGTCACGGCAGAGGGCGTCGAAACCTTCGAGCAGCTGATGTTCCTTGCCACCGAGGGGTGCAACGAGGCGCAGGGGTACCTCTTCAGCCAGCCGCTGCCGGCGCGGCAGGCGCGTGCGCTCGCCCAGACGCGCGGTGGCCTCGTGGCGCAGCCGATGCAGTCGAGCCGCCAGCGAACGATTGGTTAACCGAACAGGCCTTAGCGTTCGTCACCCGAATTTGATGACGTTGCCATGTTCGCCAAGCAGCTGATCGCCACCGCATCGGACTCGTTCGCCTTGGTCGAACCGGACCCCTCGATCGTCGAGGCGGACCGCGCCCTGCAGCTGTACGAGCAGCAATCCGGCTACGGCCAGTGGAAGGTGGTGTTCCCGGGCAGCGTCATCCTGTCCGACAAGGTCGCGCAGCTGCTCGGCCTGCCGCTCGGCGGCGAGGCATTGCCGCTGCAGGACATGGTCAAGGCCTATCATCCGGAGGATCGCGGCAAGCTGCTGACGCTGATCGCCCAGTCGCTCGAGGGTCGGCGCGGCTTCCACTGCCGGCTGCGCGTCGGTCGCGCCGACGGACCGGTGCGGATGGTGGAGACCATCGCCGATCTCAGAGTTCGCAACGGCAAGGTGACCGAACTGTTCGGCGCCAGCCGCGATGTGACCGCCGACGTGGAACGCGACCTGCAGCTGCAGGGCCGGCTGCGGATCATCCAGGACCTCGTCGCCGACATGCCCTCCCCCGTCGCCATCGTCGACGACAAGCTCCGGATCGTCGACTGCTCGGTGATGTGGCTCAAGGCGCACCGCTTCGTCGAACGACGCGAAGTGGTGGGCAAGACGCTGGCGCAGGTGTTCCCGGACCTGCCGGCCGAGTGCCGGGAAGAGTACGAGCGGGCGCTGAAGGGACAGACCGTCAAGACCAAGCGCAACTACATCAGCCCGTCGAGCAACGCCCCGGTCGCCTTCAATACGGTGATGGTTCCGTGGTTCGTGGCGGACCGCAAGGTGGGCGGCTTCACCATCGTCATCGGCTGGTCGGAGGTCGCGGTGAGCAAGGCCGGCGCGCCACCCGAACCCGTCGCCGACGAGAATTTCGACGGCTCGCTGCTCGACATGCTGAAGACCGTCATCTGACCGGCTTGCCGACGCGCCCGTTCTGGCCGATGTAGCGGCCATGACGCCGATTTCGCTGCCCATCGACGAGGCCCTGCCGGCGCTCCATCAGGCGCTGGCGGCGCACCGCTCCGCCGTGCTCGTCGCCCCGCCCGGGGCCGGCAAGACTACCCGCGTGCCGCTCAGCCTGCTGGCCGCGCCCTGGCGCGGGGACGGCCGCATCGTCATGCTCGAACCGCGCCGGCTGGCGGCACGGGCCGCGGCGCGCCGGATGGCACACAGCCTCGGCGAGGAGGTGGGGGCGACGGTCGGCTACCGGGTGCGGCTCGACGCGCGGGTTTCGGCGCGCACCCGCATCGAGGTGGTGACGGAGGGCGTGTTCACCCGCATGCTGCTCGACGATCCCGAACTCAGCGGCATTGCCGCGGTGCTGTTCGACGAGTTCCACGAGCGCAGCCTCGACGCCGACCTGGGACTGGCGCTCGCCCTCGACGCGGCGGCGCTGCGGGACGACCTGCGGCTTGTCGTCATGTCGGCGACCATCGACGGGGCACGGGTCGGCGCCCTGATGGGCGACGCGCCGCTGATCGAGAGCGCCGGACGCGCCTTTCCGGTCGAAACCCGCCATCGCGATCCGGACCCGGCGCTGCGGCTCGAGGACCAGGTGGTGGCGGCGACGCTGGAGGCGCTGCGCAGCGAGCCCGGTTCGCTGCTGGTGTTCCTGCCCGGGCAGGCCGAGATCACGCGCGTGGCCGAACGGCTCGAGGGGCGGGTGGGCGGCGACACCGACATCGCCCCGCTGTTCGGACAGCTGTCGCCCGAGGCGCAGGATCGCGCCGTGCTGCCGGCCGCGGCGGGTCGCCGAAAGGTGGTGTTGGCGACCTCGATCGCGGAGACCTCGCTGACCATCGAGGGCGTCCGTGTGGTGATCGATTCGGGGTACCGCCGGGTCCCTGCCTACGAGCCGGGGACCGGACTCACGGTGCTGGAAACCCGGCGGGTTTCCCGGGCGGCGGCCGACCAGCGCCGCGGTCGCGCCGGCCGCACGGCGCCGGGCGTCTGCTACCGGCTGTGGAACGAGGGGCAGAACGCGGCCCTTGCGCCGTTCGATACCCCGGAGATCCTCGCGGCCGACCTCGCCGGCCTCGTCCTCGATCTCGCCGGCTGGGGCGTCACCGATCCGGGACAGCTGCGCTTTCTCGACCCGCCGCCGGCACCGGCCTGGTCCGAGGCGGTGGGCCTGCTCAAGGGACTGGGGGCGCTCGACGCCGCCCTGCGCCTCACGGCGGAGGGCAAGGCGCTGTCGCGCCTGCCGCTGCATCCGCGGCTCGCGCACATGGTGCACGCCGCGGCGACAGAGGATGAGGCCCGCACGGCCGCCGAGATCGCGGTGCTTCTCACCGAACGGGGGCTCGGCGGCGAGGATATCGACATCGGCCAGCGGCTCGAGCGGTTCCGCCGCGATCGCGGCCGGCGCGCCGAGGAGGCGCGCGGACTGGCCCGCCGCTGGGCCGGCCTGGTCGGCAATACCGGCACCGGCGGCGGCGTCGGTCGCCACCTCGCCCGCGCCTATCCCGACCGGGTGGCGCAAGCGGCCGGCGCGAGGGGCCGGTTCCGGCTCGCCAACGGCCGCGGCGCCAGCCTCGAGGAGACCGAGGCCCTCGCCGCGGTACCGTACCTGGTGGTGGCCGAGCTGACCGGCGCCGCAGCGACCGGCCGTATCCGCGCCGCCGCACCGATCGGGCGCGACGAGATCGAGGAGCTGTTCGGGGCCGAGATCGTCGAGGATGTGGCACAGACCTTCGAGCGCGGCTCGAAATCGGTGCGGGCGCGCCGGGTGCGACGCCTGGGTTCGCTGCGCCTCGACGAGGCGCCGATGGCGGTGCCGGACCCGGTCGCGGCGGCCGAACTGCTGGCGCGCGGCATCGCGGAGACCGGCCTCGGACAATTGCCGTGGAGTCGCGAGCAGCTGGCGCTGCGCGCCCGCTCATCCTACCTCAGGGCGACGATCGGCGCGGACTGGCCGGACCTGTCCGACGCGGGACTGGCCGCAGATATCGGCTGGCTCGCTTCAGCGCTCGTCGGCCGCACGGCGCTGGCCGAGATCAGTCCCGACGACCTGGGAAACGCGCTCGAGCCGCTGCTGCCCTGGTCGCGCCGGCAGGAGATCGAGCGGCTGCTGCCCAGCCATTTCGATGCCCCTTCGGGCTCGCGGCTGCCGATCGACTATGCGGCCGAGAACGGTCCGGCGCTCGAAGTGCGCGTGCAGGAACTGTTCGGGCTCGATCGGCATCCGGCCGTCGCCGGCGGACGGGTGCCGCTGCTGCTCGTGCTGCTTTCGCCGGCGCATCGGCCGATCCAGACGACGCGCGACCTGCCCGGCTTCTGGCGCGGCAGCTGGAAGGACGTGGCCAAGGATCTCAGGGGCCGCTATCCGCGCCACTTCTGGCCGGACGATCCGCTCAATGCCGCCGCCACCGCACGCGCCAAGCCGCGGGGGACCTGATCAGGCTTCCTCGAGGCCGGCGAGGCGCAGACCGTCGAGCACGGCCGACAGCCGCCCGGGCAGCTTCTGCGGCTGCCCTGCCCAGATGCGTGCGATGCTGGTCTCGGGCGCCAGGCGCTTGAGCGCCTCGACGTGGCGGCGCGCCTCGTCGAGGCGCCCCAGATGGGCGTTGGCCGCGGCGAGCATCCAGTAGGTGCAGACATAGCTGGGGTTGGACGAGATGGAGCGCTTGGCCCAGGCGATGGCCCTCTCATGGTCGCCGCGGATCAGATGGGCATGCGCGATGGCCGTCAGCGGCCAGTGCGCCCCGTCGACGGCCGGACTCAGCCGGATGGCGTGCTCGCTGCAGGCGATGGCCTCGTCGAGATCGCCCAGGTGCAGCTGCGCGATGCCGGCGAACATCATGACGCTGAGGTTGTTGGGATTGAGCGTCACCGCGCGCCGGCTGAGTTCCAGCCCGCGATCATAGTCCTTGAGGTTGTGGATCAGCATCATGGCGGCGAGGCTGAGGACCACCGCATCGTCGCGCGCATGGGCCAGGGCCTGCTCGACCAGGGCAATGCCGCGCTGGTGGTCCTCGGCGCCGATCGCCGGCCAGCCCTGGGCGGAGCGGTGCAGCAGCGCGTTGCCGGCATAGACCAGGTAGGTGGGATTGTGCGGCTCGAACTCGATCGCGCGCAGCAGCAGGGCAATGGCCTCGGCATTGGCCGCCTCGGTCTGCGACAGGTGCATCGGCAGGGCGCGCAGGTAGAGATCGTAGGCCTCGATGCTGTCCGGCCGCTCGCGGCGCGAACGCTCGATCTCGGCCCAGCGGATGGTCGGCTCGACCAGCGAAGCGACGGTGCCGGTGATCCGATCCTGAAAATCGAACACGTCCTCGAGCGTGCCGTCGAACTTGTCGGCCCACAGATGCGCGCCGGTCGCGGCATCGATCAGCTGCGCGGTGATGCGAAGCCGGGTGCCGGCGCGGCGGACGCTGCCTTCGAGCAGGTAGCGCACGCCCAGCTCGCGCGCCACCTCGCGCACGTCCACCGCCCGCCCCTTGTAGACGAAGCTCGAGTTGCGGGCGATGACGGCGAAATCCTTGAAGCGGCTGAGGGCGGTGATGATGTCCTCCACCACGCCGTCGGCGAAGTACTCCTGCTCGCTGTCGCCACCCATGTTGTCGAACGGCAGGACGGCGACCGAGGGCCGCCGCGGCTCCACCGCCACCCCGTCCGGCAGGCGCGCCCGGCGCGCGCGGGCCTCGGCCGGGGACACCTCGAAGACCCGGACCGGACGGGCGATGTTCTTGAGCTTGCGCTCCCCCAGATCGCGGAACGTCGCCCTGGTGCGGTCGCGGACCTCGTCATAGACCTTGCCCGAAACGCAGATCTCGCCCGGCTCGGCGATGGTCTGCAGGCGGGCCGCGACGTTGATGCCGTCGCCGTAGATCTGCTCCTCGTCGTGCACCACATCGCCCTGGTTGATGCCGACGCGGAACATCATGCGCCGGCCTTCGGGGACGGAGGCATTGCGGGCCGCCATCGTTGACTGCATGGCGAGGCCGGCCTCGAGCGCGGCGACCGAACTGGCGAACTCGGCCACCAGCCCGTCGCCGGCGATGTTCACGACGCGCCCGCCATGCCGGGTCAGCACGTCGATCACGGCCGCCTGGTGGCCCTTGAGCGCCGCGACGGTGCCGGCCTCGTCGGCACCGACGAGCGCGCTGTAGCCCGCAATGTCGGCGCACAGCACGGCGGCCAGGCGTCGCGACAGAATCTGTTCCATGCCCGCTACCGAGCCGGCCTCCATACCCGAGGCGCAAGGGTAAAGTGCGCCAGCCTCGTGTGGAAGCGGAAAGGCGCGCTCACTGCCCCCGGGGAATGATCCGGAAATCGGGCAGATCGCGCAGCACCCGCTCCGGTCCGGCGGGCGAATAGACGACGAAGAGCTGCATCGGGGCGGAGCCGGTATTGAGCGTCGAGTGGAAGCGGCTCTCCGGCACGAACACGGTGCAGCCCGGCCCGACCTTGCGGACTTCGGGGGTGCCGTCCGGCGTCTCCACCATCTGCTCACCCTCGCCGGAGATGACGAAGATGATCTCCTCGGCGCCGGGGTGATTGTGCCGCGCGTGACCCTGGCCCGGCGGCAGGTCGACGACGCCGCCGGAGAACTTCTGCGCGCCGTTGACCTCCGGGGCGACGGTCAGCGCCAGGCGGCCCCAGTCGAAGCCGAAGGCGTCGACGTCGCGCGGATAGACGAAGTTGTTCTCGGTCATGTGTGTCCTCCGGGAGAATGGTCAATGGTGAATGGTCAATGGTGAATGGTGGAAGGTGGATGGCAGGAGGGGTGCTGCACTCCCATTCACCATTCACCATTGACCATTCACCTCTTCAGCCCCTTGAAGCTCTCCACCTGTGCCTTGATCGCCACTTCGACCGGCAGCCGCTCCATGGAACTGGCGCCGTAGAAGCCGTGGCAGCCCTGCACCCGATCGAGGATGAAGCGCGCATCCTCCGGCATGGCGATCGGGCCGCCGTGGCAGAGGACGATCACGTCGTCGCGCACCGCCCGCGCGGCCGCCGCGATGGCCTCGATCTCGCCGGCGCAGGCGTCGAGCGACTTGGCCGCGCGGGCGCCGATGGCGCCGCCGGTGGTCACGCCCATGTGGGCGACGATGATGTCGGCGCCGGCCCGCGTCATCGCCGCGGCCTCATCGGGGTTGAACACGTAGGGCGTGGTGAGCAGGTCCTGCCGGTGGGCCTCGGCGATCATGTCGACCTCGAGGCCGTAGCCCATGCCGGTTTCCTCAAAGCTCACCCGCATGACGCCGTCGAACAGCCCGATGGTGGGAAAGTTCTGCACGCCGGAAAACCCCATCGCCTTCAGTTCGGCGAGGAATTGCGGCATCAACACGAACGGGTCGGTGCCGTTGACCCCGGCGAGGACCGGGGTTCGCCTGACCACCGGCAATACCTCGAGCGCCATCTGCCTGACGATCTCGTTGGCATTGCCATAGGCGAGCAGGCCTGCCGCAGAGCCGCGCCCGGCCATGCGATAGCGTCCGGAATTGTAGATGATGATCAGGTCGATCCCGCCCGCCTCCTCCGCCTTGGCGGAGATGCCGGTGCCGGCGCCGCCGCCGACGATCGGCACGCCGCGCGCCACCATGTCGCGGAATTTCCTGAGGATTTCGGCGCGCGCGATGGCAGCCATGCTCACTCCTGTGCGGTGATGTCGCGAAAGGCGGCCACTGCGGCGGCCGCGAAGGCGGGGTCGTTGATGTGGTGCGGCAGCCGGATCAGCCGGCGCCGCGCGGTCCATTGCACGGTGGTCTCGATCGCTTCGAACAGGGCCCGATCGGCCTCGGGGTCCCAGAATGCCCCGCCCGCGATGTCGAGCGCCGAGACTCCCTTCTCCGGAAGCAGCACGCGTACCGGCCCCTCGCAGAGATTGAGCTTGCCGCCGATCCACTCGCCGATCGCCCGGTTTTCCTCGGGGGTCGTCCGCATCAGCGTCACATTGGCATTGTGCTGGTAGAACAGCCGTCCGGCGAAGCGCTCGGGCACGGTGTCGCGGGCCCAGAAGTTGATCATGTCGCAGGCCCCGACCGAGCCGACATAGGGGACGCCGGTTCGGGCGATGCAGTCGAGCCGCTCCGGCCCGGCCGGCAGCACGCCGCCGAAGAGGTAGTCGGCGACCTCGGTGGTGGTGATGTCGATGACGCCGCCGAGAAGGCCGGAATCGACCAGCATCTCCATGGTCCGGCCGCCGGTCCCGGTGGCGTGGAAGACGACCGGCTCCACCGCCGCGCCGAGTTGCTCGACGATCTGCGTCACTGCCGCGGTGGTCACGCCGAACATGGTGAGGCCGATCGCCGGCCGTCCGGTCGCGATGGCGGGGGGGTGAGCGCTCATGGCGGTGATCGCCTGCGCGGCGTTCTCGAGGATCACCCGGCTGATGCGGTTGAGCCCGGCCATGTCGGTGATCGAGGGCATCATGACGATGTCGGACAGCCCGACATAGGGCGCGACATCTCCCGAGGCGAGGGTGGACACCATCAGCTTGGGCAGGCCGATCGGCAGCCTGCGCATGCCGGCGGTGACGATCGAGGTGCCACCGCCGCCGCCGATGCCGATCATTCCGGCGACGTCGTCGCGACTGGCGGCGAAGGCGGCAAAGGCCTCGGCCATGGCGGCGACCGCGGTGCCGCGGTCGGTGCCGGAGCGCAGGCCGGACCGGCCGAATGCGGCCACCTCGTCCGCCGACACGTCAACCGATGCGGCGGGCTCGCGGATGCCGACGTCGACGATCCACGGCGTGCCGCCGGCGGCGCGAATCCGCGCGGCGAGAAACGACAGTTCCTCACCCTTGGTGTCGGCGGTGCCGACAACATAGATGCGCCGCATCCCGTCCTCCCGCGCCCTTGTCCGGCGGCTCGTCGCCGCCGCCCGGGCGCCTCCCTCGCGACCATCAAAGCAGAGCAAGGCCGTCGTTGCAAAGCATTTTGAGATGTGCGTATCATTTCGATATGGAAGTCTCAGAACCAAGTGCAGGGGCGACGGGGGCGGAGCCGCGGGGGGCGCGGGCGCGAACCCGCAAGCTCATGCTGGAAACCGCCATAGCGCTGATGCAGCGCGGCGAAACACCATCCGTCAGCGCCGTGGCGGAGGCAGCGGAGGTGTCCCGCGCCACCGCCTACCGCTACTTTCCCAGCCAGGCCGCGCTGGTGCAGGCCGTGGTCGACGAGGGCCTCGGGCCGATCCTCGACTGGTCGTCGAGCAGTGCGGATGCGGAAGCGCGGGTGCTGGACCTGTTTGCCTTGTCGATGCCGCGCATCCTCGAGTTCGAGGCCACCTTCAAGGCCGCGCTCAAGCTCTCGCTCGAGCAGTGGGCGCAACGCCAGGCCGGAACGCTGGGGACCGAGCCGCCGTTCAAGCGCGGGCATCGCGTCGACCTGCTGCAGAAGGCGATCGCCCCGCTGCGCGGAAGCCTCGGCGAGTTCGGCTACCAGCGGCTGGCCAAGGCATTGTCGCTGGTCTACGGGCTCGAGGTGCTGATCGTGCTGAAGGACCTGTGGGGACTGGAGTTCGACGAGATGCGCGATGTCGCCAACTGGACGGCATCGGCGCTGGTGAGGACGGCGATCGCCGAGTCCGCGGGCGGGAAACAAGCGGGAAACGAGGCCGCCCTGGCGACTTAGAACTTCTCGAAATGCTAGCATGTTAGCTTGACGGCAAGTGGCAAAACGGTGAATTTAGCGTGACGTACGCAAGTCACGACGGAGAACAAAGGACGCGACGGGCGCCGACTGGGCGCCGCTTCGACAGCTGCGGTCCCCGCCAGGGATCGACGTCGGAAGAGGGGGAGCGGCCCCCGCGTTGCGAGGAACGCGCCGGTCATGGGCTGAGGGGCTCGCGTCCGGTTTGCTGCTGAAATGCCCCCGGCACGGAGGAGGGGCTTCGGCCGGTTCCATGGGAACCGGTTGTGTCGAAGCGCTAGAGGGAGGACCACAATGCGCACTGTCACCAAGGGCATACTGGCCGGCATGGGCCTGATGCTGGCGTCGAGCACGTCCGTGCTCGCGCAGGAACTGACCATCTTCTGGGCCGAATGGGATCCGGCCAACTACCTGCAGGAACTGGTGAACGAGTACGAGGCCGAGACCGGCGTCAAGGTCACGGTGGAGACCACCCCGTGGGGTGACTTCCAGACCAAGGCCTTCACCGAGTTCAACGCCCAGGGCTCGGCCTACGACATGATCGTCGGCGACAGCCAGTGGCTGGGCGCCGCCTCGACCGCCGGCCACTATGTCGATCTCACCGACTTCGTGAACGAGAACAAGGTGCTGGACCTGATGGCTCCGGCGACCATGAAGTTCTATTCCGAGTATCCGGGCAATTCCGGCAAGTACTGGTCGATCCCCGCCGAGGGCGACGCGGTCGGCTGGGCCTACCGCAAGGACTGGTTCGAAGATCCGACCGAGATGGCCAACTTCAAGGCCAAGTACGGCTACGACCTGGCGCCGCCGGCCAACTGGCAGCAGCTGACCGACATCGCCGAGTTCTTCCACCGTCCGGACCAGAACCGCTACGGCGTGGCGATCTACACCGACAACTCCTACGACGCCATGGCCATGGGCTTCGAGAACGCCCTGTTCTCCTATGGCGGCGAACTGGGCGACATGGCGACCTACAAGGTCGAGGGCATCATCAACGGGCCCAAGGCCGTCGCCGCGCTCGACGCCTACAAGAAGCTCTACAGCTTCACGCCTCCGGGCTGGGCCAAGACCTTCTTCGTCGAGAACAACCAGGCCATCACCGAGAATCTCGCGGCGATGTCGATGAACTACTTCGCCTTCTTCCCGGCGCTGATCAACGAGGCCTCGAACCCGAATGCCGCCGGCACGGGCTTCTTCGCCAACCCGGCAGGCCCGGATGGCGACCAGTACGCGGCGCTCGGCGGCCAGGGTATCTCGATCGTCTCGTACAGCCAGAACAAGGAAGAGGCGTTCAAGTTCCTGCAGTGGTTCATCAAGGACGAGACCCAGAAGCGTTGGGCCGACCTGGGTGGCTACACCTGCTCGGCGGCAGTGCTTGAATCGGCCGAGTTCCGCAACGCCACCCCGTACAACGAGGCCTTCTACCAGACCATGTTCAAGGTGAAGGACTTCTGGGCGGTGCCGGAATATGCCGAACTGCTGACCCAGTTGAACCAGCGCATCTACCCGGCGATCGTGGCCGGCGAGGGCACCTCTCAGGAGACGCTCGACGCGCTGGCTGCCGACTGGAAGGCGACGTTCGCCAAGTATGGCCGCGGCATGTAGCTGAAACGCGTGCCGGGGCCGCAGGGCCCGGGCTTTCCACCCCTCATCCGCCCTTCGGGCACCTTCTCCCTCAAGGGGAGAAGGACGACCGCCCGGACATTTCGGCCGGGCCCCCTTCTCCCCTTGAGGGAGAAGGTGGATCGGCCGAAGGCCGAGACGGATGAGGGGTGGGACCATTCCAAGACGCCAAGGGGAAGACCGCCTTGACCAGCCTGATGACAACGCTCGATCCGCGTTCGCGGGCCGCCTACCGCGGCTGGAGCGACCTGACCATCCGCAACCTGTTCGTCATCCCGACGATCCTGTTCCTGATCGTCTTCAACATCTTCCCGCTGCTCTATTCGCTCGGCTACTCGTTCACCGATTTCCGCGCCTCGACGAAGGACCCGGTCAACTTCGTCGGCCTCAAGAACTACATGGATCTGCTCAGCGATCCCAATATCTGGTCGAACTTCACGATCACGGCGCAGTACGTGATCGTCTCGGTGGTGGGCCAGGTGGTGGTCGGATTCGGGCTGGCGCTGCTGCTCAACCGGAGCTTTCCGCTCAAGGGCCTCGTGACCACGCTGCTGCTGCTGCCGATGATGCTGTCGATGGCCGTGGTCGGGCTGTTCTGGAAACTGCTCTACGATCCGAATTTCGGCATCATCAACCACACGCTGGGGCTGGGCAAGCTCGAGTGGCTCGGCGATCCCAACATCGCGCTCTACGCCGTGGCGCTGACCGACATCTGGATGTGGTCGCCCTTCGTGATGCTGCTGTCGCTCGCCGGCCTCTCGGCGGTGCCCAAGCACCTGTACGAGGCGGCTTCGATCGACCGCGCGGGACGCCTCTACACCTTCTTTCGCATCACGCTGCCGCTGGTGGCGCCGATCCTGCTGATCGCCATCATCTTCCGCACCATGGAGGCCTTCAAGACCTTCGACCTCGCCTATGTGATGAGCGGCCAGCCGACCACCGAGGTGGTGTCGATACGGCTGTACAAGATGGCGTTCCAGGAGTGGCAGACGGGCAAGAGCTGCGCGCTGGCCTACATCGTGCTGATCATGGTGCTGTGCATCACCAACGTCTACGTCAAGTACCTCAACAAGGCGAAGGAGCGGTGATGATGAACCTGTCCTTCCAGGAGGGGCGCACCCCCCTCCCAACCTCCCCCACAAGGGGGGAGGTGCCCGCCGGTTCATTTGACTCGACCGTGCCCCACACACCGGTCCACACCTCCCCCCGTTTGGGGGAGGCCGGGAGGGGGGTGCGGCTTGCGCCAATACCCCCGATGACTTCGCTGAACCCGCGGGAGAACTTCTGAAATGGCCGTCGTCTCATCCCGCGGCCAGCGTCTGGGCAACACCATCGCGATTGCCGCGGTGGTCGTCGTCACCTTCATCATGCTGGCGCCGATCTACTGGATCATCTCGACCTCGTTCAAGCCGCGCAACCTGGCGACGACCAATCCGCCGACCATCGTGTTCCAGCCCGAGGTCTCGCCCTTCGTGAAGCTGTTCACCAAGCGCGTGCAGCTCAAACCCAAGGAGGTCGTGGACTACGAGAACGCCCCGTGGTTCGAGAAGCTGGTATTCGACGGCGGCGAGCGCATCACCCGCTCGGGCAAGGGCGAAATCCAGCTTTCGGGCTATCCCGACCGCTTCATCAACTCGCTGATCATCGCCATCACCTCCACCGTGCTGGCGGTGTCGATGGGGACGATCACCGCCTACGGCTTTTCGCGTTTCAAGGTGAAGGGCGAGGCGGACTTGCTGTTCTTCGTGCTCAGTACGCGCATGCTGCCGCCCATCGTCGTCGCCATCCCGATGTTCCTGATGTACCGGGCGGTGGGGCTCAACGACTCCCACCTGGGCCTGATCATCCTCTACACCGCCTTCAACGTCAGCTTCGCGGTCTGGCTGATGAAGGGCTTCATCGACGAGATCCCCAAGGAGTACGAGGAGGCGGCGCTGGTCGACGGCTACACGCGCATCCAGGCCTTCTTCCGGATCGTGCTCCCCGAGGCGGCCACCGGCATCGCCGCGACCGCCGTGTTCTGCTTCATCACGGCGTGGAACGAGTATGCGTTCGCGCTGATCATGACCAACCGCCGCGCCCAGACCGCGCCGCCCTTCATCCCCAGCCAGATCGGCTCGGGCCTGCCCGACTGGACGGTGATCGCCGCCGGCACGTTCCTGTTCCTGCTGCCGGTCGCGATCTTCACCTTCCTGCTGCGCAACCACCTGCTGCGCGGCATGAGCTTCGGAGCGATCCGCAAATGAACCTGCGCGTCTTCAACCAGACGTTCCTCGAACCCGGCTCGCAGACGCTGATGATCCTCGGCATCATCTTCCTGTGCCAGCCGTGGATCGAGGTGCTGCACCAGTATTCGGTGACCATCATGCTGATCGGGCTGATCGGCTTCAACGTCGCCGTCCATATCCCGCCCCCGGAGAAATCGGTGATCGACGAGGACGAGGCCAACCCCGCCGCGCATGGAGGCGGGCATGGCTGAGATCGAACTCAGGCACATCGACAAGCATTTCGGACCCGTCCACGTCATCCGGGACGTGAACCTGACGGTCAAGGACAAGGAATTCGTCGTCTTCCTCGGTCCCTCTGGCTGCGGCAAGACCACGACGCTCAGGGCCATTGCCGGTCTCGAGGAGATCGACTCGGGCGACATCCTGCTCGACGGAAGGCCGATCCAGAACCTGAGGGCCGCCGACCGCGACATCGCCTTCGTGTTCCAGAACTACGCGCTCTACCCGCATTTCACCGTCTACGAGAACCTCGCCTTTCCGCTCAGGGCGGTGGGGACGAGCCGCGACGCGGTGGACAGCACCGTGCGCTCCGTCGGCCGCTCACTGGGCATTTCGCACCTGCTCAGGGCCCGCCCCTCGGCCCTGTCGGGCGGCGACATGCAGCGCGTCGCCATCGGACGGGCCCTTGTCCGCCGGCCCAAGGCGCTGCTGCTCGACGAACCGATCGGTTCGCTCGATGCCAAGCTGCGCGAACAGATGCGGATCGAACTGAAGCGGCTCCACTACGAGAACGGCTCGACCTCGATCTATGTCACGCACGACCAGGTCGAGGCGATGTCGCTCGCCGATCGCATCGTGGTGATGAACGACGGCGTGCTGCAGCAGGTGGGAACGCCCACCGAGGTCTACCTGCACCCGGCCAACCTGTTCGTGGCCCAGTTCATCGGCTCGCCGGTCATGAACATCGCTGCCGCGACGGTCTCCGAGGCCGATGGCCTGGCACAGGTCAGCCTCGAGGACGCGAACTTCGAACTGCCGCGCGAACTGCTCGGCATGCTGGAACAGAAGCACGCTGCCGGCGACCTGTCGCTGGGCGTCCGTCCGGAGGGCGTGCTGGTGAGCCACGAGGCGCGGCCCGGCTATCGACCGGCAGAGGCGCACCTCATCCAGCCGTTCGGCGGCTTCGACATCGTCGACCTCAGGGTCGGCTCGCGCACGCTCCGGGCCCGCACCAGCTCGGGCTACGTCGACAAGGCGGGCGACAGGGTGTTTGCCCGCCTCGACCCGGCGCAGGCGCATTTCTTCGATACCCGCTCGGGCGCCTCGCTCGACATTCGCCTCGCCGGCTGAGGGAAGGTTCATGGCCCGCATACGCCTCGAGAACATCTCCAAGACGTTCGGCACGCACGCGGCGGTCGAGGACCTCGACCTCGACGTCGCCGATGGCGAGTTCTTCGTCCTGCTGGGCCCGACCGGCGCCGGCAAGACCACCACGCTGCGGATGATCGCCGGACTCGAGAAGCCCACCGTAGGCCGCGTCTACATCAACGAGACCGACGTCAACGACTGGGGTCCGGCGGAGCGCGACGTGGCGCTGGTGCTGCAGCAGTACTCGCTCTACCCCCGGCTCACCGTGCGCGAGAACCTGAGCTTTCCGCTGCGCTCGCGCATCCGCCGGATGAGCGAGGCGGACATCGACAAGCGGATCGAGTACGCGAGCAAGACGCTGCGCATCGGACATCTGCTCGAACGAAAGACCGACCGGCTGTCGGGCGGCGAGATGCAGCGCGTCTCGATCGGCCGCGCCATCGTGCGCGAACCGCAGGTGTTCCTGATGGACGAGCCGCTCTCGGCGCTCGACGCCAAGCTGCGCGAGGCGCTGCGCTCCGAGTTGAAGGACCTGCAGATGCGGCTCGGCGCGACCTTCATCTTCGTCACCCACGACCAGGTCGAGGCGATGACGATGGGCGACCGCATTGCCGTGCTCAACCATGGCAGGATCGTCCAGGTCGGCCGGCCGCAGGATGTCTACACGAACCCGCGCAATACGTTCGTCGCGAGCTTCGTCGGCTCGCCGGCGATCAACCTCATGGCGGGCCGGCTGGGTGCCGGCGCCGCGGTCATCACCCCGGGCAGCTTCGAGCTGCCGGTCGCCGGCGCTGCCGCCGGCGAGGGAGCCTATACGTTCGGCATCCGCCCCGAGGACGTGCATGTCGAGGCCGGCGCGCCGGTCGAGGCGCATGTCCACGATATCGAGAACCACGGGATCGAGAAGGTGGTGACCCTCAGGGTCGCCGACCACCACGTACGCGCCACGGTGCCGGCACGCATCGACATCAGGCTCGAAGAGGTGGTGCGCTTTGGCTGGAATGCCGAGAAGGTGATGCTGTTCGATGCGGCGACCGGCGTGAACCTCAAGCACAAGGCGGCATGAGACGATGCGCGCCGTGGCTCCCCACCCCCACCCTCATTCCCTCCCCACAAGGGGGAGGGAGGCGATGGAGTCGAGCCTCGGGGAGCGTGATGTCAAAGTCGTCTCCCTCCCCCTTGTGGGGAGGGATCAAGGGTGGGGGCATCCCACGCCCCGGCCCAACGGAACAAACTGAGCCCTCGGGGAGGAGGGGACCATGGCAAACAACTATCCGAAGCTCCACAACGCCGCCTGGCCCGGCATCGTCGGCAAGGGCTCCCCGGATTCCGAGCCGATCATCGCGCTCGACACCCTGCTGAAGCTCACCGCCAATGCCGAAGTGGACGGGCAGAAGTTCGACGGCATCGACCTGTTCATCACCGCCCCGCATTTCGACATCGATTCCGATGCCGGCGCGGTGCGCAAGATGACCGATCACATCGCCTCATACGGGCTCAAGGTGGGCTCCTTCGTCGCGCCGATCTGGGGCGGCGCCGGCGGCGGCTCGGCGATGGGCGATGCCGACGACGTCAAGCGCTTCCTCAGCCAGGTCAGGAAGGCCTGCGCCATCGGCAGGCAGATGCGCGAACTGGGCATCCGGCCCAGCGGCGGCATCCGGGTCGACTCCTCGGTGGGGGTCGAAGCCTGGGACAAGGACCCCGAGGGCAACACCAAGAAGATCGCCGCGACCTTCCGCGAAGCGGGCAAGATCGCGCAGGACCATGGCGAGTTCATCGTCGCCGAAGGCGAGATCTGCTGGGGCGGCATGCATTCGTGGCGCGAGAACGTCAAGCTGCTCGAGATGGTCGGGATGCCGGGGGTGGTCGGCTATCAGGCCGACATGGCGCATTCGATGCTGTTCGTACTCGGCGCCAATGCCGAGAAGGACCGCATCCTGCCGCCCGACTTCCAGTGGTCCGACAAGGCGGCGCTCGATGCGGCCTATCACAAGGTCGCCGATGCGCTGCGTCCCTGGACGCTGGATTTCCATGTCGCCCAGAACGACGGCACGACCTTCGGATCGGGCGACCACGAGAAGACCGGCCGGCACTGCCAGATCGACGACCCGAACGGCCGGCTCGACGTCAGCAAGCACGCCGGCTACTGGCTGCGCGACGAGAGCGGCAAGCTCACGCGGACGATGCGCCACATCTGCTGGGACGGCTGCATGTTCCCCAATGCGGTGATGGAGCAGCAATCGACCTGGAACAAGATCCTCGGGGCGATGCTCAAGGTCCGCGAGGCGCATGGCTGGACGGAGTAGGCGGCGCGTTTGTACCACTCTCACCCCCACCACGATGTCATCCCGGCGAAGGCCGGGACCCATCCTGAGGTGTCTCCGCCATCACAGTGCGTGGAACAATCTCAAGATGGGCCCCGGCCTCCGCCGGGGTGACCCGGTGGATGACGAAAGCCCAGGGAAACAACAATGACCAAACTCCTCAATATCGGCATGGTCGGCTACGGCTTCATGGCCCGCGCCCATTCCAATGCCTGGTCGTCCGTCAGCCACTTCTTCGAGACCGGCTACCGGCCGGTGCTGAAGGCCGCCGCGGCGCGCAATGCGAGCAAGCTGCGCCATTTCGCCGACATGTGGGGCTACGAGAGTGTCGAGAGCGACTGGCGCGCTCTGATCGAGCGCAAGGACATCGATGCGATCGATATCTGCGTGCCCAACGACCTGCATGCCGAGATAGCCATCGCCGCCGCCAGGGCCGGCAAGATGGTGCTGACCGAAAAGCCGCTGGCCCGCACCGAGGCCGAGGGCCTGCCCATGGTCGAGGCGGTGGAAAAGGCCGGCGTGCCGAACATGGTCTGGTACAATTACCGCCGCGTCCCCGCCGTCATGCTGATCCGGAACCTCGTCGCCTCCGGCAAGCTGGGAAAGATCTTCCACTACCGGGCCAAGTTCCTGCAGGACTGGACGATCTCGCCCGACGTGCCGCAGGGCGGCGCCGCCACCTGGCGCCTCGATGTCGATGCCGCCGGGTCCGGCGTCACCGGCGACCTGCTGGCCCATTGCCTCGATACGGCGATCTGGATCAACGGCTCGATCGCCTCGCTCTCGGCGATGACCGAGACCTTCATCAAGGAGCGCAAGCACGCCCTCACCGGCAAGGCGCAGCCGGTGGGCATCGATGATGCTGCCGCGGTGCTGACGCGCTTTGCCAACGGCTCGCTCGGCACGTTCGAATCCACCCGCTACGCACGCGGCCACAAGGCGGCCTATACGCTCGAGATCAATGGCGAGAAGGGCTCGCTGAGCTGGGACCTGCACGATCTCAACCGCGTGCAGTTCTTCGACCATTCGGTCGAGGGGCAGCTGCGCGGCTGGACGAACATCCTCGTGACCGACGGCGACCACCCCTACCTCGGCAAGTGGTGGGTGCCCGGCCTGATCATCGGCTACGAGCACAGCTTCACCCACCAGGTCGCTGACTTCCTCGAAGGCCTGAAGACCGGCAAGCCGGCCGCGCCGAGCTTCCGCGACGCGCTCGAGACCAACCGGGTCTGCGACGCGATCATCGCCTCGGGCAAGTCGGGACAGTGGGTGAACGTGTAACGGTGGTGCGTGGGGCGCCCCTCACCCTAGCCCTCTCCCCGGAGGGGCGAGGGGACACTTGTGGCTCGGCCGGCGCTGACAGCGGGATTCTGCAGTAGCGGCTCAATCGCCCCTCGCCCCTCGCCCCTCCGGGGGGGGCGGGGAGAGGGGTTGCCAGGCAAACGGGACAACAGACATGAAACTCGGCTTCAACCTCCTGCTCTGGACCACCCACGTCACCGACGCGCACTGGCCCATCGTCGAGCAGCTCAAGGCCACCGGCTATGACGGCGTCGAAATCCCGCTGTTCGAGGGCGATGTCGGCCACTATGAGCGGCTCGGACGGCGGCTCGCGGAAGCGGGACTGGGGGTCAGCGGCATCGGCGTGATGGCCGGCGGCAATGCACTTTCGCCCGACAAGGCAGCCCGCGATGCGGCACTCGCCCACATCCGCTGGCTGATCGACTGCACGGCGGCGCTGGGTGGCGACATCTGCGCCGGCCCCTTCCACCAGCCGCTGGGCGAGTTCTCGGGCCGGGGACCGACCGGCGACGAGATCTCCCGCTGCGTCGAGGTGCACCGGGCGGCGGCCGAGTATGCCGCCAGGTTCGGCATCACCCTGGCCGTCGAGCCGCTGAACCGGTTCGAGTGCTACTTCCTCAACAGCGCGGCGCAGGCGGCGGACCTGGTGCGGCGCGTCGGTGCGCCCAATTACGGCTATCTCTACGATACGTTCCACTTCAATATCGAGGAGAACTCGATCACCGCGGTGATCCCCGAGACGATCGAGCAGATCGCCCATGTGCACATCTCGGAGAACAACCGCGGCGTTCCGGGCGCCGGCCACATCGACTTCGGCTCGGTGTTCACCGCGCTCAAGCGGTGCGGCTACGATGGCTGGATGACCATCGAAGCCTTCGGCTCCGCCCTGCCCGACCTCGCGGCGGCCACCAAGATCTGGCGCCCGCTGTTTGCCGCCGAATCCGACGTCTACGAGAAGGGCTTCACGCTGATGCGCCAGGGCTGGGACCGGGCAGGCTGACGGGCCTCAGCCGAGGACGATCCGCACGAGATTGCCGGCGGGATCGCGGGACCGCAGACCCTCGTTGTCGTCGGTCGCTTCGGCGCCGATGGCGCGCAGTCGGGTGCGGACCTGCTCGAGGGTCGCGGCATCGGGAACGACGACGTGGAAGTGGCGCAGGCCGGCATGACCGGGCGGCTGCTGGGTGGCGCTGGGGCCGGACCAGATGTTGAAGGCAATGGTGTGCGGCGGATAGTCGAGCCCGAGATCGCCCATGCCGAAGCGGCGCATGATGAACAGCCCGCCATAGCCGATGCCGTCGCGATAGTAGCGCATCGCCTGGTCGAGGTCGTTGACGTGCAGGTGGATGTGACCGATGCGCGTGCCGGGCCGAACCGTGGGCTCGAGCACAGGCGCCTCGCCGAGTTCGCCGAGCAGGTCGTCGAGGTCGATTGCCTCGCGGCCGGAATGGGGCGTGCCGTCGCGGGTGCGGACGTAGAAGCCGTCCTCGCCGTCGCCGATCGTACCGCGCCCGGGCGTCTCGAAGGTGATCTCGATGCCGTTGTTGTCGGTGTCCCACAGATAGACCGCCTCGGACACCAGGTGATCGGTGGGCGAGATGCGGACGCGGCGCTGCAGGGCGCGCACCACCATCTGGGCGAGCGCGGCACGGGTGGGGACATGGATGGCGACGTGGTAGAGCCCCAGGCTCCGGTCGAGCACCGGATGGGCGGCCCCGAGTTCGAGCGTGATCAGTTCGTCGGTGCCGACCCCCAGGTGCAACGCCTCGGCATCCTCGGCGAGCAGCTCGAGCCCGACCACGTCGCGCCAGATGGCCAGGGCCCTGTTCCGGTCGGTGACCGCGATGCGGACGGCACCGAGGCGGGTGGCGACCGGAAGCATGGGGGCGGAGCGGACGGCGCGCTGCGATTCGACGGTGATCATGGTGTCCTTTCGGCGAGGCGCTGCGGCCCTGCGGTGCAGTTCATATAGGGCCGAACGCGGCGCGCGAACATGGCTCCGGCCGGGGCGAAGCAGCGAAGGGATCGTTCGACAATGTGCGACAATGCCGGTTCGGGAACCGGGCCCCGCCCGCGGCAGTCCGGCCCTCAGGCCCGCCCGAACTCGTCCTCGATGCGGATGATGTCGTCCTCGCCGAGGTAGGAGCCGGTCTGCACCTCGATCAGTTCGAGGGTGATCTTGCCCGGGTTGGCGAGCCGGTGCACGCAACCGAGCGGCAGGTAGATCGACTGGTTCTCGGTGAGCATGGTCACGGTGCCATCGATGGTCACCTCGGCGGTGCCGGTGACGACGATCCAGTGCTCGGCCCGATGGTGGTGCTTCTGCAGGCTGAGCTTCTTGCCCGGCTTGACGAACAGCCGCTTCACCTGGAAGCGGTCGCCGCTCAGGATCGAGGAGTAGCCGCCCCACGGCCGGTAGGCGGTGCGATGGATTTCGGTGAGGCCGGTGGTCTGCGGATTGGCCCGCAGCGCCTTGACCATCGGGCCGACTTTCTGGGCGTCCGACAGGCGCCCGACATAGATGGCGTCTTCCGAAGCGATGACGGCGACATCGTCGAGGCCCTCGACGGCGACATGCGCCTTCTCGGTGACGACGAGGCTGTTGGTGGTGTTGGAGAGCGTGGCGTCGCCGCGGCTGACATTGCCGCCGGCATCGCGCGGCGAGGCCTTCCAGACGGCGTCCCAGGAGCCGAGGTCCGACCAGGCGTAGCTGACCGGGACCATGACGACGCGATCGGACTTCTCGAAGATGGCGTAGTCGACCGAGATATTGGGGGCCCTCGAGAAGCCCTCGACATCGAGACGGATGAAGTCGAGGTCCGCTCGTGCGGCCTCGACCGCGGTGGAGGCGGCGGCGAGCGTCTCGGGGGCGAGGCGGCCGACTTCGGCGAGGAAACTGTCGACGCCGAGCATGAAGGTGCCCGAATTCCAGTAGTAGCCGCCCTTCGCCAGCATCTCGGCGGCGCGGGTCCGATCCGGCTTTTCGACGAAGCGGGCGACCTCGACGGCACCGCCCTCGCGCGGGGCGCCGGCCTCGATATAGCCGTAGCCGGTCTCGGGGGCGCCGGGCGCGATGCCGAAGGTGACGAGGCGGCCGGCGCGGGCGGCGGCGGCGGCGACCTCGAGGCTCCAGCGATAGTTGTCATCGACCTCGACGGCATGATCGGAGGCGAGCACGTGGATGACGGCATCGCGACCGAACCTGTCGGCGACGAACAGGGCGGCGGCGGCGATGGCGGCGGCGGTGTTGCGGGCCACCGGCTCGAGCAGCACCGCGGAGGTGGCAACGCCCACCTCCTCTGCCTGCTCGGCGACGAGGAAGCGGTACTCGGCATTGGTGACGATCACCGCCGGGGCATAGCGGGCCGGATCGGAGACCCGCTCGAGGGTGCGCTGGTAGAGCGAGGTGGCGCCGACCAGCGGCAGGAACTGCTTGGGCCGCGCCGCGCGCGACATCGGCCACAGGCGCGTCCCCTGCCCGCCCGCCAGGATCACCGGGACGATCGTCGTCGCCATGCCAAGTCCTCCGTTCACTCCGGGAATCTATCTAGCAGAAGGGGTTGGCGTTGCCAGCGCCAACCCCGAAAGCGGTGAACACGATTCAGCTGGCGACCGACCGCCGCCGGTACTCGCTTGCGACAAAGACCAGCAGCGCGGTGACGATCAGCCCTCCGGCAAACTGCGTCCAGTCGATGCTGGAGACGAGCCGGCCCAGCATCTGGCCGGAGTCGAACGGACCGGCGGCGAGGAAGCCGTCGCCGACCTCCATGCGGCTGTCGCCGAACTGCATGCGACGCTGCAGGTAGCTCAGCAGATACCCGCCCTCGGGGCCGGCATTACGGAACAGCAGGTTCTCGGCGAGACCGGCGAGGCCCGGGATCAGGAAGGCCAGCGGGATCGACCAGCGCCGGAACAGGGTCGAGAGCAGCCCCACCCAGGCGAAGAACGGGGCGTACCAGAGCAGGGCGAGGGCGAGGGCGACGACAACGAAGCCACCGATCTGCACGAGGCTCGACAGGTAGGCGAGGAGCGACGGCACCGGGCTTCCCAGGGTCAGAGCCGACAGCGTCGTGCCGCCGAAGACGATCAGCGCGGTCATCAGCATGGCGGCGAGGATGAGCAGCGGGAACAGGCTGAGCCCGGTCAGCATCTTGCTCGCCATCATGCCGAAATCGCTGACCGGCATGGACTTCCAGAACAGCATGGCATTGTTGCGCAGGTCGGCGCTGAACGCATCGGCATAGTAGAAGAACAGCGCCACCATCAGGTAGAACGCCCAGAGCGCGCTGAGCGCCAGCGTACCGAACTCGAAGACCTTGAGCGCCGGCAGGAGGGCCATGCGCTCATCCAGCTGGAAGCGGCCGAAGGCGACGCCGGAGGCGGTGATGACAAGGAGCACGACGAGGATCAGGGTCGGAGCGTAGAGGAAGGCTCCCCGGTGCTCCAGATACTCGCGGCGAATGAGGGCCGTCAGGGTTTTCATTTCTCACCGCGTTGCATGAGGGCGACGAAGAGGTCGGAGAGCGTCGGGGTGGAAACGGTGCCGAGGATGGCGAGCCGTTCGCGATCGACGCCGTCGAACACCATGGCCGTCTGGCCGAAGCGGGTCTCTTCGTAGATCGGGCCGAGCGCGCGAGCCTGGGCAGCATGGGCCGGATCGACGATCAGCTGGGTATAACGGGTCGAGACCGTCTCCATCTGCATGTGCAGGATCAGTTCGCCCTCGCGGATGAACATGATGTCGCTGAGCATGAACTCGATCTCGTCCACCTGATGGGTGGTGATGAGCAGGGTCCGCTCCTCGGTCATGTAGTCTTCCAGCAGGCGCCGGTAGAAGCGCTTGCGGTAGGTGATGTCGAGGCCGAGCGTCGGCTCGTCGAGAACGAGGAGCCTAGCATCGATCGCCATGACCACGGCGAGGTGCAGCTGGGCGATCATGCCCTTGGAGAGGTTCTTGATCCGCGCGTCCATCTTGACGTCGGTGCCCTCGAGAAAACCGCGGGCCTTCTCCTGGCTGAAGTTGGGATGGATGTTGGTGAGCAGCGCGAACAGCTCGCGCACCCTGAGGAAGCGCGGCAGGCTCGCCACATCGGAGATGAAGGCGACGTTCTGCATCAGGCGGGCGCGCTTCTCGAACGGATCCTCGCCGAGAACGCGCACGGTGCCCTCGTAGGAGGTGAGGCCGAGAATGGCGTTCAGCGTGGTGGTCTTGCCGGCGCCGTTGTGGCCGACCAGGCCGTAGATGCGGCCTGGCGGGATATCGAAATCGAGCCCGTGGAGGATTTCGGCATTGCCGAAGCGCTTGCGGAGGCCGCGCGCCGTGACGATCGGAGCAGCCGTGGATTGAGCCAGATCATTCATCGCTACCGCCCTTGGCGAGGAGTTGCTGGGGATCGAGTTCGAGCGCCGAGATGCGGGCGCGGATGCGCGGCCATTCCTCGGTGAGGAACTTGTCGCGCTCGTGGGCGAGCAGCCGCTCCCGGGCGCCCTGCTGCACGAACATGCCCATGCCGCGGCGGGACTCGACCACGCCCAGGTCGACCAGCGACTGGTAGGCCCGGGTGACAGTCAGCGGATTGACCGACAGGTCGGCGGAAATCTGCCGCACGGAGGGGAGTGCCTCGCCCTCCCGGGCGGCCTGGTTGAGTATCATTTCTGCAATCCTCTGGCTGATCTGGAGGAAGATCGGTTGGCTATCGTTGAACTGTGTCATGCAAGACGCCTTGCTGGTGTGCTACATATCTAACACACTAAGACGGATTGTCAAGAGCACCCGTGATGCCAGCGGACAATGTCATTGCGCCTCTCCCGCCGGCGGGCGGAAGAGGCGCAAACGACAGCTGGCGAAGCGACGGCTAGCGGGTGAGGAAGCGCAGCACGATCTCGGCGAGTCCGGGCGCCTCGAGCATGGTATAGTGGGTGACGCTGGGCAGGATGGCGAGGCGGTTGCGGTTCATCCCCGAACCGTCCCAGAGCGCGTCCTGCCGGCCGCCGCCGAGGAGTTCGAAGAACTGCGCGACATGGGCGGTGCGCACCGCGTCCCAGTCGCCGTAGACGAGCATGGTCGGCGCGGCGAGGGACGGGATGCGGCCGGAATAGTCGTAGTCATTGCCGATGAAGGCGCCCATCTTGTCGAGCAGGATCGGGAAGTTCCGCTCGGGATCCGGATTCACGGCGGCGAACATCTGGTACATCGGCGAGGGCTTCATCTGTTCGGTCAGGGCCGAACTGATGGCCCGCATGCCGTCGCGGTTGTAGTTGTGCCAGCCGGCATAGGCGAAGGGTGCGGAGAGCACCACCAGACGGTCGACCACCTCGGGATGATCGAGCCCGAGGGTCAGCGCCACGCCACCACCCATCGAGTAACCGACGATATCGGCCCGTTCGTAGCCGAGATGGCGGATGATTCCGGCGACATCGGTCGCCATGGCGGCGAAGGACATCGGGCGCGCCATGGCGGGGGTGCGGCCGTGGGCCTGCAGGTCGATGCCGATGACGGTGCGCGTCGCAGCGAACCGATCGATCAGCGCCCCGAACATCTCGATCTGCCCGAGGCCGCCATGCAGCAGCACCAGCGGCTCCCCGGAGCCGTAGGTGGCATAGTAGACCTCGACGCCGTTGACGGGGGCGAAGCCGGAACTGGCAGGTGCTGTCATGATCGAACTTCCTTGTTGGGCGAGGGCAGAGGTGAACGGCAGGGCCGGTATGAAGCTGGCGGCGAAGGCGGAGGCAAGCAATGTTCGTCTGTTCATGCGCGTCTCCTGGGGGTGAGCGAAGCCCTTCGGTGCAACAGCGATTGCACCGGCGAGGAGGAGGGAAGCGGGAGGTGGCCCGGCGAACCGGTGACCGGCGAGACGGCTATTTCGGCGCGAGCAGCATCTCGATCACCTTCTCGATGCGACGCGAGCGGGTCTCCGCCGATTTGGCCCCCTCGACGGAGGTGATGTGCGCCTTGCGCTGGCTGGGCGCTATACGGTCCCATGCCGCCTGTGCTGCCGGCCTGTCGTCGATTGCCGACTGCAGGTCAGCGGGCGCTTCGTAGACGCGCGGCGCCGTATCGAGCACCAGTTCGACCTCGTGCGTCTCGCCGCCCTTTACGCCGGCCTTCTGCCGCACCTCGGCGCTGACCGACACCAGCAGCCGGCCGCCCATCGCGGCGATCTTGCTCTTGTAGCCGAAGCCGTTGAGGGTGACCTGTACCAGGGGAGTCTTGCCACCCCCGAGGGCGTCGCGCACTTCGGGCGGAACCTCGATGCCGGTATTGTTGCCGATCTGAACAAGCGTCGTGGTGAACTTCATGCGGGGCCTCCCTCCGTCCCAAGATGATCGGCGAGCTTGTCGAAGCTTTGCATGACGCCCTCGCGGAAGCCACGGCGGACCACCGCGTCCCTGTTGGCGGCGGTGTCGAAGAAGGCTTCCAGCGTGAGCCTCGTGCGGGACCCACCTAGATCGATCAGCGTGATCACCCTGACAAAGCTCGGAGGCGGATTGTCCGCGAACACCGGGTCGGTGGAGGCGGCGTTGCGATAGACGATGCGCTCGGGCGGGCTGACCTCTATGAAGACGCTGTCGCTCGGATAGTCGCGCCCGTCCGGTCCGCGCATGACGTGGTGCCAATTGCCGCCGGGCCGCAGATCGATGTCGCAGACGGGGTTGGTGAAGCCCTTCGGTCCCCACCACTGCGCCAGGTGGTAGGGATCGGAAAGGGCCCTCCAGACGAGGTCGCGCGGGGCATCGAACTCGCGCGAGAGTTCGAGCCGGCGGTCGTCCGGGGTGGCTGCGAGATCGCTCAGCATGGTGCTTTCTCCCTCGGTAGCAGCGCTGCTCAGGCGCCGGCCTTGAACTCCTCGAGCATCGCATCGAGGCGCTCGAAGCCCTGGACGACCCCCACTTCCATGCCGGAGGCGATCATGCCGTCGCGCGCAGCGAGGTCGGGCGCGATCGACTTCGCACGGTAGACGGTCCTGTCGCCATGATCCTCGAGCGTCACGGTGTCGATGCTGTGAACGCCCTCCGGCAGGCCGTCGAACGAGAAGGTCTGCGTCACCTTCACCGGCTTCTCGATCTCGAGGAACTCACCGAAGAACGTGATCACCAGGCCGTCCGGCAGGGTCGATTCGATCCGCCACTTGCCGCCGACGCGGAAATCGAACTCGAGCGCACGGTTCTTGTGACCATGCGGTCCCCACCAGCGCACCACGTGCTCGGGCTCGGACAGGGCCTTCCAGACGAGGGCGCGGGGCGCATTGAAGGTGCGGGTCATGTAGATGACGGGCTCGCCCGGCGGGGCGGTGATCTCGAGGTCGGTCATCGTAGTCTCCTTGGCTTTGAGTTCAACGAGGTAGTCGGTCAATCGGTCCATCGTGCCGGTCCAGAACCAGCGCAGGACCCTCCGGTCGGCGGGCCTGCGGCGGGCAGGCCTCTGCCGTGTCCGTCCGCGGCGGCGGAACGGAATGATGTTGTCGGTCATGATCGGCCCTCCGGGCCGTCGGCTCTGGGCTAGTTGGCCGGGCCCTCCGGATCGCCCTGCTGCAGCGCGCGGAGGTAGTCGTCGAGCTTGTCCAGGCTCTCGTCCCAGAAGCGCCGATAGGCCTCGACCCAGTCGGAAATATCGCGCAACGGCGCAGCCTCGAGCCGGCAGGGACGCCATTGCGCCTCCCTGCCCCGGCTGACCAGGCCCGCGCCCTCGAGCACCTTGAGATGCTTGGACACGGCGGCCAGCGACATGTCGTAGGGCTCGGCCAGTTCACTGACGGTGGCCTCGCCACGCGCCAGCCGGGCGAGGATGCCGCGGCGGGTGGGATCGGCGAGGGCGGAGAAGGTGGCGGAAAGCCGGTCGGTCATCTGGGTCCCTCCTAGGCCGCGGCCCGCGCCGCATCGGCGCCGAAGAACTCGATCAGGACCGGCGCAACGCTCTCGGCCGACGCATCGTGGCTCTGCCCCGGGAGAGAAGCGAAGCGGGCGCCGGGGATGGTCTCGCGCGCAAGCCGCACCGGTTCGCGCAACTGCCTGAAGGTCTTGTCGCCGGCCATGACGATGGTCGGCACGCGGATGGCACGGGCGGCCTCGAACGGGAAACCGTAGCCCTGCATGATAGCGGCGTCGTGCGGCAGGCTGAGGGCGTTGTGCAGCATCGCCTTCCAGCCCGGGTTGAACCGCATGATCGGCATCATGAGGGATGGCATGCCGATCATCCGGACCAGGAAGTACCTGATGAGATCGGCCCGCCGGCCCGCCGCAGCGAGGGCCTCCAGGTCGGCCTGATAGCCGGCCGGCATGGGCTTGCCGCCGGGGACATCGGTGAACGGCGGCTCGAAGATGGCGAGGCGGGTGACGGGCAGGCCGCGCGCCGTGGCAAACAGCGCCAGCCCGGCGCCCGAGGACGTGCCGTAGAGGCCGGCCGAGCCGCCGGCGATGGCGATCAGGCCGGCGAGGTCCTCGTACTCGCGATCAACGCTGTAGTTCGGAGCGTCGCCGCTGTCGCCGCGACCCCGCCGATCGTAGTTGTAGACGGTGAAGTGCGGCGCCAGCAGGGGTGCGAGCTTGGGCATGGGACCCATGTTGCGGCCGCAGAAGGCGCCGTCGACGAGGATCAGCGGGGCGCCGCTGCCGCGCACATCGTAGGCGATCTCGGTACCGTCGGCAGAGGTGAAGGTGGGCATGATCAGGACTCCTGCCGGCTAGCTGCCGGAGCAAGCGTTGTGACGTAGGCGGCGAACTTGTCGAAGGAATCGGTGATGGTTCGGGCGAAGCCGCGAGCCATGGCGGCGTCGCGCTCGCCGGGCGTCGGGAAGGTCACATGCACCGTCAGGGTCGTCTGACCGTCGGCCTCGTCGAGGTCGAGGCTGGTGACGAAGGTGGCGGGGGGCAAGGGGTCGCCGAAGCGACTGCCGTCCGGGGCGTCGCGCCAGACCAGCCGCCGCGGCGGCACGATCTCGAGGAAGATGCTGGTGTAGCCATACTCGTTGCCGGCGGGAAAGCGCATGACCTGCCGCCAGGCTCCGCCAACACGCAGATCGACCTTGCTCACCGGGTTGGTGGCGCCCTTCGGGCCCCAGAAGCGCACAAGGTGGACCGGATCGGTGTAGCAGCGCCAGACGAGCTCGCGCGGCGCACGGAAGCGACGGCGAACGACGAGCAGCGGCATGTCGGCAGGCGTGACCAGCGCTGCGGTATCGGTCGAAGCGGCCCCGATGTGCAGGGGGAAGTCCATCTCGTATTCAACCTTTCGGTTATCAACTAGATAGTTGAATACATGCTCGCCGGCGGCGTGTCAACCGCGCTCCGGGCATCGGAACGTCCCTGCGCCGCCCGGCTGTCGTTGATCCAGATCAATGCCGCGGCGCTCGACGAAATCCTAGTATTCAGCGTGGCGCGAACGTTCGCGCTGGGGCAAGATTCGAGGTATGACAATGAAGATTTTGATCAATGCACTGTTGATGGCGACAGTGGCGCTCACCGGAATCGGACCTGTTGTTGCCGATGATTTGCGCGATCAGGCGCTGTCCATCTTCAGCCCCCTGCCGTCTACAATCCCTGCAGTGCAGAACAACCCGATCACCCCGGAGAAGATCGAGCTCGGCAAAGCCCTGTTTTTCGACACGCGCCTCTCGGCCTCCGGCGTATTCTCGTGCAATTCCTGCCACAACCTCGCGACAGGCGGCGACGACAACCTCGAGACATCGATCGGGCATGGCTGGCAGAAGGGGCCGCGCAATGCGCCAACGGCGCTCAATGCGGTGTTCAACATCGCCCAGTTCTGGGACGGCCGGGCGGAAGACCTGAAGGCACAGGCCAAGGGCCCGGTGCAGGCCGGCGTCGAGATGGCCAACACCCCCGACCAGGTGGTGACGACGCTCAAGTCGATGCCGCAATATGTGGCCTGGTTCGAGGCAGCATTCCCCGGTGAAGCCGACCCGGTGACGTTCGACAACATGGCCAAGGCGATCGAGGCCTTCGAGGCGACACTGATCACCCCGGCGCCGTTCGACGCCTACCTGAACGGCGACGACGCCGCCTTGTCGGACGAGCAGAAGGTCGGGCTGGCGCTGTTCATGGACAAGGGCTGTGCCTCGTGCCACAGCGGCATCAATGTCGGCGGCAACGGCTACTATCCGTTCGGTCTGGTGCAGAAGCCGGGTGCCGACGTGCTGCCGGAGGGCGACAAGGGCCGCTTCGCGGTCACGGCAACCGCCGACGACTCGTATGTCTTCCGCGCTTCGCCGCTGCGCAACATCGCGCTGACCGCGCCCTACTTCCACTCGGGCAAGGTCTGGGATCTCGGTGAAGCGGTGAGCGTGATGGGCAGTGCCCAGCTGGGTGAGGAACTCACCGACGCCGACTCCGAGGCGATCGTGGCGTTCCTCCACTCGCTGACGGGCACGATGCCGGAGATCACCTACCCGGTGCTGCCGGCAGAGACAAACGCCACGCCGCGCCCGTCGGGCGAGGTCAAGTAACGGCCGGGCTGCCCGACGAACCCGGTCGACTGGGGCACGACACTCTGGGGTGTCGTGCCCATCTTGCTTTCAGGCGGAGTTCGGCGGCACAGGCACGAGCCGGCGATACAGCTGCGCATAGGCCGTGCCCATGGCCTCGGCGGTAAACAGGGCGAGGTAGCGGGAACGGGCGCCGCGACCGAGCCGGGTCGCAAGCGCCGGGTCCTGCCACAGCCGCGTCATGGCCGCCGCAAGGGCCGCGGCGTCATCCGGCGGCAGCACGAAACCGGTCTCGCCGTCGACATTGACGTAGCTGGTGCCGGTGCCGATCTCGCAACTGATGAGCGGCAGGCCCTCGGCCGCCGCCTCGAGCAGGGCGACCCCGAACGCCTCCGAGCGCAGGTTCGAGGGAAACACGAAGCCATACGCGGCGCGCAGCAGAGCAAGCTTGTCGGCATCGCCGAGAGCGCCGAGCAGATGCACATTGGCCAGCCGGCGACGACGGACGCTATCGGCGAGGGCGGCCGCCTCGACTCCGGTGCCGACGATGGCCACAGGATAGCCGGTCGCCGCAGCCGCATCGAGAAGATGCGGCAGACCCTTGTAGTAGCGCAGCGCGCCGACGAACAGGAAGAAGCGCTCGCCGAGCCGGGCGCGCCAGGCGGCAATGGCCGCATCGGGAACCGCGATCCCGGCGGTGTCGCGCGCGCCGAGCGGGATGACGCTGGTCCTCGTGCGGTAGCGCGGCAGCACCGGGCTCGAGGCGAGGTAGTGCGGCGAGGTGGCAACGATGGCGTCGACCGACCCGAGGAAGGCGTGCATCAGCGGGCGATAGACGGTGCCCAGCAGGCGCTGCCGGACGATATCGGAGTGATAGGTGACAACGCTCGGGCGGCGGTGCCGGGTGAGAAAGTGGACGAGGTCCATCGTCGGCCACGGGAAGTGGTAGTGGACCAGGTCGGCGCGCATGGCGAGCCGCGCGAAGGCCGGAAACACCGACGCCGAAAACCCCGCCGACGCCACCTCGAAATCGAGGCGAGCCTTCTCGGCCCGGTGCGCCTCGATCACAACGGAGTTGCGCTCGGGGTCGCGGCTCAGCGACAGGACGGTGGTCTCGATGCCGAGCGGGGCAGTCGCGTAGGCGATATCGCGAATGACACTCTGCGTCCCGCCCACGCTGTCGGGCGCGTATTCCTTGAAGAAGTGCAGTACCCGCATCGATCACCGGCCGACCCGCCCCCGGGGTCACCGCAGGATTTGCCATGAATGCCTGATTTATTCCAGACGGGAACAGTACGCCCGGCGGCGGTTCAATCGAGAAACACCGTCACCCGGTCGGAACGCCCCCTGGCATCGACCACCGAGAGCGTGACATAGCCCGGCCCGTCGGGCGTCCAGCTGTTCTGCCGAGCGAAGGCGGTGCGTCCGAAGGGGGCGCCGTTGGCAAAGAAGGTGAAGGGTGGCGACCCGTTGCGGACCTTCACCACGAGGGACCGCTCGCTGCCGGCGGCGAGGCCCAGGTCGACGTCGACGCCATCGACGGGATAGGCGATCTCGGGCGCGGCGTCGCGCTTGACCTTCATGTCATCAGGATGGCGAAAGCGGCGGAGCGGGCCCGGCAGGTCGGGATTGGCGGCGAACAGCACACCCGCAGGGGCGTCGCGCAGTGCGACCAGCGGCCGGCCCAGGCGATCGAAGCTCTCGAACAGGATGGGTGCGGCCGCCACCATGCCGGCGATCCCCGGCACCGGCTCGCCGTCGGGACGCCCCACCCAGACGCCGATCACGGTGCTGCCGTCGAAGCCGACGGCCCAGGCGTCGCGATAGCCGTAGGAGGTGCCAGTCTTGAAGGCGATGCGCCCCGGCGTGCCATTGAGCGGCGGCGGGACCCCGGCCAGGATGTCGGCGATGTACCAGGCCGCCACCGGATCGAGCACCGGAGCGGCATCGGCAGACAGGCCAGGGACATCACTGGCGCCGTCGTGGAGCCGGACCGGAGTGCCGCCGCGGGCGATCGCGGCATAGATCGAAACGAGATCGCGCAGGGTGACGCCGACGCCACCCAGACCGATGGCGAGACCCGGTGCCGTATTGCCCGGCAAGCGCGGCTCGGCGCCGGCACGCCGCATGCGGGAGATCATGCGGGGGGTGCCGACGGCGTCGAGCACGATAACCGCCGGGATATTGAGCGACTCGGTGAGGGCCTGCCGGATGCTGACGGTGCCGCGGTTAAGCCCGTCGAAATTGACCGGCACGTAGCCGCCAAAGGCGGTAGGCCGGTCCTCGATCAGGCTCTCCGGATGGGCCAGGCCGAGTTCGAAGCCCAGCCCGTAGATGAGTGGCTTCAGCGTCGAGCCTGGCGAGCGGACGGCCGAGGTCATGTCGACGAAGCCGTCGCTCGCCGCCTCGAGCAGGCCGGCGGAGCCGACCGAGGCGAGAATGTCGCCGGTTGCCTGGTCCGCAACCACGATGGCGACCGAAACCTCGGGGCCGAGAGCCCTGGCCCGCCGCGAGCCGAGTCGTTCGAGCGCCGCCTGCAGGCGGCGATCGATGGTCAGGCCGATTTCGCGCGCCCCCGGATGCATCCGGACCGCCGTGTCGGCGACATGGGCGGCGAGCTTGGGGAACTCGCGCCGGAGCTGCGGAACGGGCTCGCGCTTGGCCAGCTCAGCCTCCTCGGCGGAAATCACCCCGGCGGACGCGACGCGGTCGAGCACGGCATCGCGCGCGGCCCTTGCCGCGTCCGGCGCCCGATCCGGACGGCGTGCCTCGGGCGATTGCGGCAGGGCGACGAGCAGGGCCGCCTCGGCAGCGCTGAGACGGGTCGGCTCCTTGCCGAAATAGGCGAGGCTGGCGGCGCGCACACCCTCGATATTGCCGCCATAGGGCGCGAGGGCCAGGTAGAGGGTGAGGATCTCGTCCTTGCTCAACTGGGCCTCGAGCGCATCAGCGTGCACCATCTGGCGCAGCTTGCCCTCGAGGTTGCGCGTCGGTTCGCCCTCGATCAGCCGCGCCACCTGCATGGTCAGCGTCGACCCCCCTGAAACGATGCGGCCGGCCAGGGCGTACTGGGCGGCGGCCCGCATCATCGAGCGCCATTCAATGCCGTGGTGGACGGCGAAGTGCCGATCCTCATAGGCCAGCAGCATGTCGACGAACTGCCGGTCCACCTCGGCCAGCGTCACCGGCAGGCGCCAGCGACCGTCGGCGGTGGTGAAGGGCCTCAGCAGTTGCCCTTCGCGGTCGACGACCACCGGCGAAACCGGCAGCTCCGCGAGGTCGGGCGTCGGCGGCAGGTCGGCCCGGATGGCCGCCAGCCGGCCGAGACCGGCATTGCCGGCGCCGGCGACGACGCCGCAAAGGCCGATCAGGGCCGCCGCGGCCAGCAGGCGGAGGTTCCACCCGGGCCGAGGCGGCGGTCCGTCAACGCGTCCGCCCATGTCACGGCCCGGGGATGCCGACCTCGATGGTGCCGGAGGCCGTGTTGGCACGCAGTTCCGGCCGATACATGTCCTCGATCGTGGCGCCGGGCATCACGAAGCTGCCGGGGGTGGTGGCCCGGACCATGTAGGCGGTCGAGAAGGCGCTGGTGTCGGCGTAGTAGCGGAACGCCGCGACATACTGGTCGGTCCGCGATTCGACGTGATCCGGCACGTTGACCGCGAGCCAGCTGAGTTCTCCCACTCCGCCCGCGGCCGAGAGATCCGGGTTCTCGATCTCGAAGCCGGCCGGCAGCGGATCGGCGACGACATACTGGCCGGAGCCGAGCGTCGTGGCCGACATGGAGAGCACGACGACGAAGCGGTCGTTCTGGCCGACAAGGCCGAGATCGGCCGGCGTGCCGTCGATCCGGTAGTAGGTACGCTCGATGGTGAAGCCCTCGCTGCGCGCCGGCGGCGGCGTTGCCGGGATGCCGGTGACGGAGAGCTTGATCTCGGTCGGCTGGTTGCCGGTATTGGCGATGGTGACCCCGGCGCCGTCGAAATACTCCTGCTGGTAGCGCCGATAGACCGTGCCATCGAGGGCCTCGCCATCGATGGTGACGGCACCGCTTTCGGCCTCGCGGGCGAGGGCGGCCGCGGCGACCAGCGTCCAGGCATCTTCCTGGGTCGAGGTGTACCGGGCCAGCTCGCGCTGGTCGGCGAGCCGCTCGGTGAGCGCCGCCAGATCGACGCCCGAGGGCTTGAACTCCGCGGCGAGCGCAAGAACAGCCGCGGTGTCGCGCAGCTTGCTCCCGTAGTCGACCCGGTAGCTGTGCCGGGCCTCGGCGGCATCGAGGGCCTCGACCGCCGCCTTGAACGCGGTGGCAGCGCGGGTGCGATCGCCATAGAGGGCGAGCGCGGCGCCCAGCTGGGCCTTGCCAAGCGGCGTGGTGAAAGCCTCGAGGCGGGCCTCGAGGTAGTAGCGCAAGTCACCGATGGCAGCCCGGCCGGCGCGTGCGAGATCGTAGAGCGCGTAGGCAATTGCCTCGCCGCCGCTCGAGAAATCGGAGGCGTAGGCCAGCTGGTTGGAGAGGTTGTCGAGGGCCATGGTCATGGCGGTGTCGGGCACCGCGTAGCCCTCGGCCTCGGCGCGCAGCAGGAACTCCGTCACATAGGCATCGAGCCACAGATCGGTGCTGGAGAGCGGTCCCCAGAGCCCGAAACTGCCAGCGGAGGTCTGCTTGGCGAGCACGTTGGCGATGGCATCCCGGATGCGCTGGTCCAGCGCCTCGTCGGTGCCGAGCCCGAGCAGTTGCGCGACCTCGTTGAGATAGAGCAACGGGAAGGCGCGGCTCGAGACCTGCTCGGCACAGCCATAGGGATAGCGATCGAGCGACAGCAGCAGGCCGGGCACGTCGAGCCGGGCGATGGGGCCGACGGCGAAGGTCAATGTGCCGGTACCGGCCAGCATGTCCGCGAACTCGGCCGCGTCGAGCGTGACCGAAGCACCCGGCTCGAGCGGGATCAGCCTGCTCGCCGTTTCCGGCGCCGCGCTGGCGCGCACGCCGAGGGTGAGGTCCTTGACCAGGGCATTGCCGGAGGGATCGGTGACGATCAGCTTGAGCGGCTGATCTCCCAGCGCGGTGCCACGGAGGCCGAGCTCGAGCGCGGTGCGGTCGCCGACAGCCAGGTCGACCGTCGTCCGGGGAGCATCGGTCTCGAGGCCGGTGCCGGGCAGCAGCTCGACTTCGTAGGTTCCGGCCGGCCCGCCGACATTGTCGATCTCGACGAGGAGGCGCGAGCTGTCGTCGAGCCGCAGGAAGCGCGGCGGGCTCAGGTTGA
>NZ_JAYRYM010000007.1:0-44676 GCF_041917035.1 Devosia sp.
GGTTCTTGCGGTAGCCGAACGTCACCTCCCTGAACTCGACGGACCCATCCATGTCGGCGGTCAGCGCGACCGCATCCGGCTTGTCGGCGATGGAGACCGGCACATCGAGCACCTCGGTGATGCGCTGGCCGGAGCTCATGGCGCGCTGGAAAACCGAGTACTGCATCGTGAGCGAGCGGATCGGATCGAAGAAGCGCTGGATGTAGAACAGGAATGCCACCATGACGCCAACGTCGAGCGTCTTGCCCAGCACCATCTGTCCGCCCACGACGATGACGGTCGCCATCGAGATGCCGGTCAGCGTATCGACGATCGGCACCATCACCTGGGCGAACTTGGCCGCGCGCAGGTGGCTGAGGAGGTTGGCGCGGGCCTTCTCCTCGTAGAGGTCGAAATTGACCTTCTGCCGGTCGAGACTCTGCACCGTGCGCACACCGTTGATGCCCTCGGCCAGCGCTCCATTGGCGGCCGAATTGGTGTGGTGTGCGTCCATGAAGCTCTTCTTGGCCGGCGGCAGCCAGAACAGGCGGACGATGAACAGGATCGGCATGGTCGCCATGGTGATCAGCCCGAGCACCGGATCGAGCCAGAGCAGAACCCCGACAATGCCGAACAGCAGGACAATGTCGCCGACCGAAAGCACGGAAGTTTCCAGGAATTCCTGCATGGAATTGACGTCGCCCATCAGGCGCGACATCAACCGGCCGACTTCCGTCTTGTCCATCCAGCTCAGCGATACGCGCTGCAGGTGCGCGATCATCGCGCGGCGCATGTCGAACAGCACGTTCTCGGCCGCCTTGCCGACCACCGTTTCCTGCACCCAGCTGGCACCGAAATTGATCACGATCGTCGCGGCGAACCCGACGACGGTCCAGAGCAGCACGGCGCGTCCGCCGCCGCCCCGTGCCATGCCGTGGTCGATGGCAAAACGGATGATCAGCGGCAGCGCCAGCTGTGTCAGGGTGAACAGGAGCACCGCCGCGACCGAGATGTAGATCTGGCTCCGGTAGGGCTTCACGAAGGCCCAGATGCGCCTGACGATCCTCGGATCGTAGGCCTTGCCGAAGATCTCTTCTTCCTTGTCGAGGCTCGAGCCGACGACGGCGCGCGGCGGGCGGCGCCGGCGGTCCTCGCTCTCGTCGTCCTCGGGGACAGCGGCGTCGGTCATTGCGCGGCCTCTTGGTGATCGTCGCCGGGGCGCACCTGCAGGTCATAGAGTGCCCGATAGCGCCCCCCGAGGGCGAGTAGCTCGGCATGCGTGCCGCGCTCGACGATGCGTCCGTCCTCGACGAACAGGATCTGATCGGCATGCATCAGTGAACTGAGCCGGTGCGAGATGATGAGGGTGACGCGATCCTTGGCGAAGCGCTTCATGGCTGTGCGGATACGCTGCTCGGTCCCCGCATCGACCGCGGCGGTCGAATCGTCGAACACCATGATGGTTGGGCGCAGCATCAGCGAGCGGGCGATATTGAGCCGTTGGCGCTGTCCACCCGACAGCGACACGCCGCGCTCGCCCACGATGGTGTCGTAGCCCGTCGGCAGGCCGATGATGTAGTTGTGCAACTGCGCGAACTCGGCGGAGCGCGCGATGCGAGTCTCCTTTGCCCATGGGTCGCCGTAGGCGATGTTGTTCTCGATATTGGTGGTGAACAAGAAGCTGTCCTGCTGCACCACGGCCACCGCCTGCCGCAGGCTGTCGAGAGTCAGCGCCCGCACGTCCTGCCCGTCAATGGTGACCCGCCCGCCGGTGACGTCGTAGAAGCGCGGGATCAGGTGGGCGATGGTCGACTTGCCCGAGCCCGGCCGCCCGACGATGCCGACCGTCTGACCGCGCTTCGCCTCGAAGCTCACGCCGGTCAGCACCGGACGGAACGGGGCACTCGGATAGGCGAAATCGACGTTCTCGAAGCGCAGCGTGCCATCGGTGAGCCTGAGGTCCTTGGCACCGGGCTCGTCCTTGATCTCGATCTCGAGGTCGAGAAAGGCGAACAGGCGATTGCCGCAGGTGGAGGCCCGGGCGAAAGAGTTGACGAGCAGGCCGAGCTGACGCACCGGCATCTGCAGGATGGTCATGAAGGTGAGGAACGCAGCCAGCGTGCCGACCGTCATTTCCCCGCCGATCACCTTCTCGCCGCCCACCCAGAGCACCAGGCACATGGCAGCGAGGAAGGAGAAGTTCATCGCCGACGTGGAGTTGACGCGGATGTCGACGCGCCGGTGGGCGAGCTTGAGCGCGGCATCCGAGGCGGCATCGAACTTTGCCATCTCGTGCTTCTGTCCGGCGAAGGCGCGCACCACGCGGATGCCGCCCAGATTCTCCTCGAGCACCCGCGACACGTTCTGCAGCAATTCCTGCAGTCTCAGCCAGGTGGCACGCAGCCTGAGCTGCGCCACCGACGAACTCCAGGCGACGAACGGCACGAAGCTCAGGGCGAGCAACCCGAGCAGCCAGTCGGTGCTGATCATCATGTAGGCTCCGACCCCAATGAGGATGCCGAGCAGCACAACGCGCAGCACGCCCGTGGCAAAGAACATGCGCACGCCTTCGAGATCGATCATGCCCACCGTGATCAGGTCGCCGGTGTGGACCTTGTCGTGATAGGAAAAACTCAGCCGCTGGATCTTCTCGTAGACCGCCATGCGCAGCTCGTAAGCCGTGTGGTGGCCGACGGCCTCGCCATAGTAGTTGTGCACCATGGTGAAGATGCCGCGCCCGATCGACACCACGAGGAGCAGCAGCGCCGTGCCCCACAGCGCATCGGTGGCGCCCACGCCGCCACCCAGCACGCCCTCCGCCTGATCGACGGCCTGACCGAGAAGTCTGGGCACCAGCAATTGCAGCGCACAGGCGATCACGGTGGCGCCGACCGTGACCCACATCTGCACCGGGTGGCGCAGCGTCAGCACCATGATGCGCCAGAGCGTTCCCAAGCCTTTGCCCGCGTGCACCGCCGCAACATGTGACATTGCCCCGCCGGCCGGACGGGTGCTGCTCGGAGCACGAGAGCTCAATCTTGCTGATCCAGACATGTGAGTAGGGCCCGCCCTCGCCGGAGGCGGCAGACTCGGCCCGCAAGAACCAAAGGAAGAACTATTCTGTTACGCCGATTTGCGACTGGTTCAAGGCAGATATGCAGAAAAACCGCACGGTTGTTCTGGCGACGGGCAGACGCGTCGGTCTCCGCGCGGGTGACGCCGACCTGCGGCGCCAAAGCTCGGACATGCCTCTCCCAATGTGCGGAAGAGCCCGCTATGTGTACCAGCGGGGAGAAATCATGGATTCTCGGGTGTTCTGGCTCGCGGTGGCGGCCTTCGTCGGCGCCATCGAAGGCGGGCTGATCGCCGGCATCCTGCCTTTGATCAGTGCAGACCTGGAAGTCAGCCTCGGACAGGCCGGCCTATTGGTGCTGTTCTACTCGCTGGCCTACGCCTTCGGCCCACCACTCCTGGCGCTTCTGCTCGGCGGCGTCGGTCGACGGCGCATCCTCGCGTGGTCGGAATTCGCCCTGGCCATGTGTGCGCTGGCGATCGTTTTGATGCCGTGGTTCGAGGGCCTCGTGCTGGTGCGCACGGTGCTGGCCGTGGCGGCCGGCACTTACACCGGGACCGCGATGGCGACAGCGGCGATGATTGCCCCGCCGGGGCAGCGTGGCCGCTACATGCAGGTGATCAGCATGGGCCAGGCCATCGCATCGCTGGCCGGAGTGCCACTCGGCGCGCTGTTGGCCGCCAATCTCGGCTGGCGTTTCGAGTATGCTGCGCTGGCGATCATGGCCTCCCTCGCCGCGCTGGCCCTCTATGTACGGCTGCCGCGCGGCATGCCCGGCGACACCATGACCATCGGCGAGCGCCTGCGGGTGCTGCGCAACCCGGGAATTGGCACCGCGCTGCTGTCCACGTTGGTCTTCATGATCGGCTCGGCACCGCTGATGGTCTATATCAGCGCGCTGCTCACCGCCGCCCATGTCGGCTACGAGGCCCTTCCCCTGGTCCTGCTGGCCGGCGGCGTCGGCGCCATCGCCTGCAGCGCGACGGCCGGACGAATGTCTGACCGGTTCGGCAGCAAGCGCACGGCATCGATCGCCGGGGTGGCGGTGATCGCGGTCATGGCGATCTTCGTCCTGCTGCCGCATGTGCCGGGGGACCTCTCGCTGCCGGCCCTGATGCTGACGGTCGGCGCGCAGGGCTTCGTGGTGCGCACCTATTCGATCGCGGTGGCGAGCCACATGGCGCAGATCGCGCCCACCGCAGTGCCCGTCGCCATCTCGCTCAACATGTCGGCCTTCCAGATCGGCATGGCCATCGCCGCGGCACTGGGCGGCGCGGTGCTCGACGGACTGGGTGCGATGACGCTGCCCCTGATCGGTGCCCCGCTGGTGGCGCTGTCGCTGGTGATCTGGCGCCGCGTTCCGAGGGGTGACGGGGAGGGCCGGCCCTGACGGGCTGCCTACCCTGCCCGCCGCGCGGCGACCCGGTGCCATAGCCGGTTTGCCAGCAGGCCCGTCGCGATACCGACGCCACCACCGATCAGCTTGATGCCCATGTCCGGCAGCCGCGCATGGCGCGTCGACTGCAGCGCCTGGAGCAACTCGAACCCGACCGCGGCCGCCAGCACCACCAAAATGATCAGTGCCAGGTGGCGCGGATAGGCCAGCGCGAAGGCGAAGCCGACGAGGCCGAAGGTCAGGAAACGCTCGGCATTGGCCGACAAGGACGTCACTGGCCGGAACCCGATCGGGGCAATGGTCACCACCGCAACCGCAGCCAGCAGCAGCCAGGCGAATATGGGAAGAAACCGCGACGTCATCGGCAACGCATAGCCGTTTTCAGACGGCGTTGCGACGGGTTTTCGGCGAGAACACGGTGAGGATGACAATCCAGCAGTCGAAGAAGATCGACCAGTTGTCGATGTAGTAGAGATCATGCCGGGTGCGGCCCTCGATCTGTTCGAAGGTGGTGGTTTCGCCGCGATAGCCGTTGACCTGGGCCCAGCCGGTGATGCCGGGCTTGATGCGCTGCCGGTGCGCGTAGCTGGCCAGTTGTTCGCCCAGTTCATCATCGTGCACGAGTGCATGCGGACGCGGCCCGACAAGGCTCATCTCGCCACGCAACACGTTGAACAACTGCGGCAGCTCGTCGATCGAGGTCTTGCGGATGATGGCGCCCACACGAGTGATGCGCCGGTCACCGACGCGCACCTGCGTCATCTTGCGGCCGGATTCGGTTACCGTCATCGAGCGGAACTTCCAGATGAAGAAGGTCTCGCCGTTGAAGCCGCGCCGCTCCTGCCGGTAGAAGACCGGGCCGCGGCTGTCGAGCTTGATAAGCACGGCGACCAGGAGGAGCAGCGGGGCGAGCAGCAGCAGGCCCAAGCTCGCGCCGGCAAGATCGAAGGCCCGCTTCAGCAGCACGGCACCGTCGCTCATCGGTTTTCTGAGGAAGCGCAGCGCATTGTTCGGCCCGATCGGCACCACATCGAGGAACTTGAAGCTGGTATTGCTGGTGGCGGGCGCACAAACGACGTTGATGGCAAAGCGCTTCAGTTCGCCGACGATGCGTTCCAGGCCGTCGATGTCGCCAAGTTCGCCGACGAACACGATGTTCTCGGACCCCCGCGCCAGCCAGTGCTGGGCGAACTCGACGATGGCGCTGGACGGGATGCGGCCATCGGGCCCGCGCAGTTCATCGACATAGAGCGTGCCGGCGAGCTGATAGCCCGACTTCCAGAGGTTGCCGTTGAGCAGGAAACGGACCACATCGCCCCGTGCCCCGATCACGGAGACCTTCTGATACTGCAGCCGTCCGGTGCTGATGCGGGCCCCCAGCCGGGCATACGCGACGTTGCGCGCGAAGAGCAGGACAGGCACGCCAACGAGATAGGCCGAGCTCAGCGAGACGCGCGACAGATCACCCGCGACGCCGGCGAGAAAGGCGCCGAACAGCGCGATGGCGAAAGCCGCTGTCCAGCCAAGTGCCGCGTCGGCGACGATGTTGTGCTGGCGCTCCGAGCGGGTGAGGAAGCGCGATGCGGAGGAGACGGAGAACGCGCCGTAGAGCACCCCGACAAGGGTCGAATACGCCCCATAGAGCTCGAAGGGCACCTCGTTTGCCGGAACCCGCAGCAGCACGGCGTGGTAGAGCAGCGCCGGAACCAGCATGGTGAGGCTGGCCAGCGCCCCTTCCGCCAGCCCGAGACCCCAGGTCAGAACCTGGTGGCTGGAGGTGTGACGCGGCGCACTCCGCCGTTCGATCCGATGCCCCAGTCCGAACTGTTCCTGCGCCACGACGATTTGCCTCAAATTGTTGGCATTGCAGGAGTTTTCACGCCTGCTACTCGATGAGGGACTTAGCACGGACAATGTTCCGTACCCAATCGCAGGGTTAAGCCAGGGTTAACTGCGGGTCCTGAACCGGTTTCGCTTCAGCGCCCGGCCATCCGGGCCGTTCGCGGCGGCACCGCCTGGAGGTAGGCGACGATCATCACGAAGATCAACGTCACGACCGCAGTCTTCTGGCTGAGCGTGTTGTTGGAGAGCGCGACAGTGAGGAAGACTCCGGTGCCGATCCAGGCGGTGCGTGGCTGGCCGCGAAGGAGGCGCAGCAGGAGCCAGATGACCAGCAGCGCGAACGGGACGGCGAGGATCAGGCCGAGCTGGAAGGTCAGCTCGACAGGCGTCGACTCGATGAAGGGGAGCCGCAGCTTGTCGTTGGCGATCTTCAGCAGTTCCACCGCATCCTTGCCGAACATCACCTCTTGCCAGCTGACGTGGTCGAAGATCCGGTAGATGTCGGTGCGGGCGAAGAAGTTCTGGTCGACCACGCCGTCCGAGAAGCGCGACAGCAGGCCGCCCGCCGCCAGTACGCCAATCAGGACAGCGCCGCCGGAGAGCACCAGCACCAGCACGGCGAGCTTCGCCTTGCGCTCGGTCGCGGGCTTGAGCGAGGACCACGGCACCAGCAGCACGAGGGCCAGAACCTCGGCCGTCGCCACGATCAGCGCGAAACGTGCACCTGCCGCAGCAGTGGCGACGAAGAGCAGCAGCATCGCGGCAGTCTTCACCCAAGGCTTCCAGCCGGTAAGCGGCACGAAGGCGATCGCGCTGGCGCACCACAGGCCCAGCATCAGCGGATGACCGGCAAGGCCGGTGGGGCGGAAGGCCGCCTCCCCCTCGACAAAGGGGAAGAAGCGGATGCGGGTGACCGCCTCGAAGATCCCCATGGCCGCGCTGACGAGGACGAACAACAGCACGGCATCCCCGAGCCGTCGCCGATAGGAGGGGTTCTGCGCCAGCAGGACCAGGCCGGCTGCGCCGGCGGCGAGATAGGTGTCGACGAGATTGCCGATCGCTTCTGCCCGCCCGGTGGCGACGAGGAAGCCGACCAGCAGGGTCAGCAGAGCGAAGAAGCGCACCAGATCGCGAAACGCTGCGATTTCCCGACCGCGCAGGAACACCGGGCGGGTGAACAGCGCCACCGGCAGCAGCAGCACCAGCAGATAGGTTCCCAGGTGCATCTTCTCGTAGAACGCGCCGCCCTCGCTGACATAGTTGTACAATCCGTCGAGCGTTGCCGGGGGAACGCAGATGCGGACGGCGAGGGCAACGAAGATGGCGAGGAACAGCGCGAGCGAAACCGCGTTGGCCCGTCGGGTGGTATCGGAGGTGATGTCGGTCGCGATGGCGGAAGAACTCACGTCTCGCCGTCTCCGGTTGCAGCGACCAGGTCCCGATGCGATCGCTGCAGCGAACCTGTGCCAAACTGGCGAATAGCACGAGGACGCCGACATGGCGCGGCGGCCATGATCCTATCCTTAACCGCGCGCGCCAAGAGGACGGCCCTCGCCGGCCCTCCGCCATTAATCATCCGGGCACTTGGCGTTGGTTCGGTCGCGTGCCGCCGGGTAGGCTGTGAACGACCGAAAATCCCGAAGACCTCATGTCCCACGCCCTACACCTCCAGCCATCGAGCTTTCCCGCGGAGGAGCGCTTCAGTGCGGGCCTCGACCACCACGGCAGCGTCGCCTTCGAGAGCATCGCCGATCCCCGGCGATGGGGAGAACTGCTCGAGCAGGCCGACTGCGCGCACAGCGTGCAGGGCTTCGCCTACGGCGCGGCCAAGGCGGCATCCGGCTGGCACGTGAGCCGCCAGTTGCTGACCCAGGCCGGTCGACCGGTGGCGGTGGTGCAGGCCCTCGAAAAGCGCATCCTCGGCGTGCGGGTGGCGACCCGCATCAATCGCGGACCGATGCTGCTGGTGGCCAACCCGACCGCGCAACTGGTGACCGATGTCTATCGCGCCGTGCGCAATCGCTGGGGCCGGCTACCGTTCGGCGTCCTGCTCCTCGCTCCTGCCCTGCTGGACACGGAAGAGAATCGCGTGATCATGGCGCGGGCCGGCTTCCGACCGCGCAGGGGCAATGGCTGGGGCTCGGCCCGTCTCGACCTCCGCCAGCAGATCGACGCGGTGTTCCAGAGCTTCGAGCATAGCTGGCGCAAGGCCATTCGCGCCGCCGACAAGGCGGGGGTGACGGTGCGTGTCGTCGACGGCGAAGCCGAACACGAGTGGATGATCGACCGTCACCTGCAGAACATGGCCGAGAAGGGCTTCACCGGACACGACGCGACGTTCCTGCGCGAACTGCGCAAGGGCGCCGGATCGGACTACGTCCTGCTGCAGGCCCTGCATGAGGGCGAACCGGTTGCGGGCCTCGTGATGCTGAAGTTCGGCACCGCCGCGGACTCCATCGTCGCCTGGTTCGGCGATGCCGGCCGCAAGGTGAAGGCCGGCAACGCCATCACCTGGGGCGCCATCCAGGAGATGCAGCGTCGTGGCTGCCTGACCTACGACGTCGGCGGCATCAACAGCGACAAGGGCTTCTCGAGCTTCAAGAGCGGGATGAACGGGACGGAGTACTTCCTGCTCGGGGAATATGTCGGTTTGTAGGGACCAGACCTGATGCTGACCATCGCCTATTGCGGCCCTATCGCGGCCTCCGGGGAGCCGGCACGGGGGGGCTTCGAAGCCGCCAACCGCCGGCTGATCGACGATCTTCGCCGCACCGGCCTTGCCGTCATCGAGTTGCCGTACGCGCCGGAGCGGAAGCCGGCCTGGCGGAAACTCATGGCATATGGCACCGGCTTCGCCGGTTTGGCCTGGCGCATCGCGACGGGCGCCGAGCGCTGGGACGTGTTCCACATCACCCCGCTGCGTCGCCAGTTCATGCTGGCCGAGTACATCCTGTGCCAGCTCGCCCGCCGCCGCGGCGCGAGGCTGGTCGTCGACCTGCGGGCCGGCGCCATCGCCGAGGATGTGGCGAGCCCGAGCCGGCTGCGCCGGGCCGCGCTGAAGCGCATCCTCGCGGCCGCCGATCTCGTCTGCGTCGAAGGCGAGACCTATCTGGAGCTCGACGACGTGCGCGGGCGGAACGCACTCTATCTGCCCAACTATGTCGACGCCGGAACGGTGGGGCAGAGCCCCGCCATGCCCTCGACACGCATCAATCTCGTCTTCCTCGGCCGCATCGTGCCGGAAAAGGGTATCGAGGTCGCCATCGACTGCGTGCGCGCGCTGCAGGCCCATGGACGGCAGGTCCAGCTCAAGGTCATCGGGCGCGGCGACGAGGCCTATCTGGACCGGCTGCAGGTCGACACTGCGGACCTCCCGGTGAGTTGGCTCGGGGCCGTGCCGCATGCGGAGGTTCCCGCGCATCTGCACGACAGTCACTTCTTCGTCTTCCCGACCCGGCACCGGGGCGAGGGCCATTCCAACGCCCTCACCGAAGCAATGAGCCAGGGCCTCGTGCCGGTGGCGGCCGACAATGGCTTCAACCGGCAGGTGATCGCCGATACCGGGATCGTCCTCGACATCACGGCGACCGGCAAGGACTATGCCGCCGCAATCGAAACGGTTCTCGCGGGCGGCGACTGGCGAGGGATGTCCGAGGCCGCACGTCGGCGCATCCTCGAGCAGTTCACCGGCGAACGGCTGGTGCCGGCCCTGGTCGAGCGGTATCGGGATGTGGTCGAAGGCGTCGCCCGGTCGACGCGAGTCGCCGAGCCGAGCGGCACGACGCTTCGCGCGGCGGTCGGGCGCGGCTGATCCGGCCTACACGGTCTCGAAGCGGCGGGTGACGCCGGAGTTTCCGGCCACAGGCTCGGGCCGGACGGCGACACGACGGCCCGAAGCGCCGACGACACCCTTCCAGACGATGCAGTTCGCCTGAACCCGGGAGCCGAAGGCCGGCGAGACCCAGCCCGCCCCCCCGGCGAGGCCGCGATCGATCGACAGTTCGCCCGGCTCGAAGGCGAGGGTCAGCACCGTGCTCCCGTCCCTGCGGACAACCACCTCGTGGCCGGCGACGCTCGCATCGAGGTCGGGGGCGAGCTGGAAGGCGAGCCGGGCCGGCCGCGCCGCCGCACCGAGGAGTTGGTCGGTGATGACGAGGCGATCCTCAACCCGCTCGAGGCTGCGGCGATGCACGATCCCGAAGCGCTTCAGGTAGCCATCATGGCTGGCCGCAAGGCTCCAATGGGAGCCGGCGCGGTGGTGCTCGAGACGGCAGGTCGCCTTGTGCGACCAGTTGAAGGCGCCGGATATCGTACTCTGGTCGGCATCGGCGATGGTCAGGGTATTGTGCGCCCGGCTGCCGCGGAACCAGTCGCGCCAGGCACCGCCCGAGTGGTACAGGTAGGTGCCGGGATCGACCAGTACAGGCTTGCCGTCAACGGCCAGCGTCAGCGCCAGCGCATCGGCATGACCGTGCGCCGCGATCGACAGGTAGCCCAGCGGGCCGTGATCGAAGACAAGGTTGAGCCGACGACCGCCGACCTGCTCGTTGACGACCGAGTAGCCGCCCGCGGCAAAGACCTGCAGCCCGCGCGGCACCGGCAGTTGTGTTGCGGCCGGGCGGCCGAGCAGGGCTTCGCGGAAGCCGGGGGGCACCGTCGTCCAAGCTCCCCGCCCGAGAAAGCCGGCAATCGCATTGGCGACCGAGCCAGCATAGGCGGTCTCGTGGCCGCCGAGGGTCAGCACGCGTCCTTCGTCGTCATCCCCGATGGCGGGAACGGTGCCGTCGTCGAGCGCGATCCAGCCGATGAACGCGGCGAACGCGCCGAGCCGGTCGGTAAGCGCGGGCGGAAGCGGCTGTCCGGCGCCCTCCGCGACCGCGGCGCACAACAGCAGGAACTCGGCCGTGAAGGCACCATAGGTGGGCGATTGCTCGGCCGGCACGCCGTCGACGAGGATCTGGCGGGTCGCCTCGGCGACGAGCCTGGGGCGAGCCGAGGAGACGAGACGGGACGCCCGGCCGAGACCGGGCATCGCCAGCCCGATGAGGAATTCCCCGGCGAGTTCGGCGATCAGGTGGTTGTTGGCCGACGAGAAGCGCGACGGAAAGCGCTCGAGCCAGGCGGCGCTCGCCGCGAGGATCGAACCGACTTGCCTCCGACACTCGTGCGACAGCCGCTCGCCGACCAGCGACACGACGACGAGGAGCGAGATCGCCCTCAGGGCCACCTCTATGCCGGAGTTCCAGCCCAGCCCGCGGAACGGCGGGTTGCCCTGGTACCAGCTGCCGATGGCCGCCTCGATGGCGGCAAGGCTCGCCGCATCGGAGCACAGCAGCACGTGCGCCGCGAGCGGCTGCAGGAACTGCAGGCGGTTGAACTCCCACACGTACTTGATGTCGCCAAGCTGTCGCTCGTGCCTGTAGGCGATGTCAAAGCAATAGGCCTCGGCGCTCGGCCAGAGACCGCCGGTCACCGGATCGAGCCGCCAGACTTCAGCGGGAAAGAGCGCATCGCTGCCGCGTGACGGCCAGGCGACGCCGAGCGCGGCGTAGCGGCCGGACAGCGCGTTTTCCGCAGCTGCAGCAATGGCTTGACGGAGAGTGTCGGGCGCCGTCAGCAGCTGCTCGCGCAGGCCCGGCAGCGGCAGTACCTCCGCCCCCGGATAGCGCCCCCAGCCCTCGAGCCGGCCGCGCGCCCGCTCTTTCTTGAGTTTTTCGGCCACCCGGTGGGCGAGTTCGCCCACGCTCATGGCCCGCAACCGATGGATATACCACGCCAGCGACATGGCTCAGGCCCTCGACAGGGCCCGCTGATAGGCGGCAACCAGCGGGCGGACCTGATGGCTCCAGCTGAACCTCTCCTCGACGCGCTCGCGACCCAACCGCCCCATACGGACACACAGTGCCGGGTCGGCAAGCAGCGTCAGGATCTGCCTGGCCATGTCGGCCGGATCATTCGGCCGGGCATAGAGCGAGGCCTCGCCCGCCGAGTAGCGTCCCTCGGTCACCTCGAACTGCACGATCGGCTTGCCGAACGCCATGTATTCGAGGATCTTGTTCATCGTCGACTTGTCGTTCATCGGATTGACGCGGTCCGGATTGACGCAGACGTCGGCGGTCGAGAGCATTTCGAACAGATCGGCATCGCTGATCCGGCCGGGCATCGTGACGAAGTCCGAGAGGCCGAGTGCGACGACCCGGGCCCGCAGCTGATCGAGTTCGGGACCGCTGCCGGCGATGCAGAACTGGATATCGGTTCGGCCCTGCCGGACGACGATGTCGCTTGCCGCCTCGAGCAGCAGATCGATGCCCTCCTGCGCACCCATCACCCCGACATAGCCGACGAGGTGCTGCCGCCCGTTCTTCCAGCGCGCATGGGGCGCGACCGGCTTGATCTTGCCCAGATCAGGACCGCTGCGTACCACAAAGACGTTGTCCGGCCGCATGCCGCCACGCTCGAGCGCGATGTCGCGGTAGCTGTGATTGGTGGCGATCGACACGTCTGCCACGGCAAAGGTCAGCCGCTCGAGCAGCACCATCAGCCGCCAGAACAGGTCGCGCCGGCCGAACTTGGCCTCGTAGAGCTCCGGGTTGATGTCGTGGTGATCGAACACGAAGCGCTTGCCGAACGGCTTGAACAGCAGTGCGACGAGAAAGATGAGATCGGGCGGATTGCAGGCGTGGATGACGTCGAAGCCGCGCTCGCGCAGCACCTTGAAAGCCAGCACGGTTTCCCAGAACAGCGCTGCGCCGTATTCGGTGAGGTAGCCGATCGGCCCCCTGCCTTCGGCAGGCAGCGGGTGGCGGTAGACGTGGATGCCGTCGATCACCTCGTGACGCGCCTCGTACCCCTTGGCCATCGGACAGATCACGCTGACCTCCGCGCCAGCCTTTCTAAGCGTGGTCGCCTCCAGCCAGACACGGCGGTCGAACGGCACCGGCAGGTTCTCGACGATGATGAGAACCTTCCTGCCAGCGAGCGGGGTCTCGGCGAGAATGTCGCGGTCGGTCCGGGCGACGGTCGCTGCAGGCGAAAGAGCAGCGATCGCGTTCATGGAATGGTGCTCACGTCGATCACGTTGCCCGAGCGCAGGGCAAGCCCCCGCTGCAGGCCGTTCGCGGCGACCACCAGATCGAACTCCCCGCCCTCCGCTTCTTCCCGGTCGATCAGCAATTCGCCGATCTTGGGCAGCTGCGAATAGGCATAGCCGAGGTTCTGGCCGACCAGCTTGCGGGCATCGAGACCGGAATCGTAGATCGACACATTGTAGCCCGCGGTGATCAGTCGCCGCGCCAGGTCGACATTGGGGCTTTCCCGCAGATCGTCGGTATTGGCCTTGAAGGCGAGGCCGAGCATCAGCACCCGGGCCCCCTTGGGCAGGTTCCGCACGATGTGATCGAACTGGTAGTGCTTGTGCGCCTCGTTGGTGCGCAGGACCGCGTCGAGCAGATGCGTGTTGGCGCCGATATCGTTGGAGATGTGCTGCAGCGCCCGCACGTCCTTGGGCAGGCACGAGCCGCCGAACGCCCCGCCCGGCCGGGTATAGTACGGCGAGATGTTGAGCTTGGTGTCGGACACGAAGATCTCGTGCACCTTGGTGGCGCTGATCTCGAGCTGCTGGCAAATGCGGCCGATCTCGTTGGCGAAGGCGATCTTGACCGCGTGCCAGGAGTTGTCGACGAACTTGGTCAGTTCCGCTTCGCGGTAGCCGACGTGAAAGGTCTGCGCCTGCAGGCCCTCGTGCATCCGGTCCATGGTGGGAGACGGCCGCCCGTCGACGGTGCCGACGACGATCTTGGGCGGATTGAAGAAATCGGCGATGGCCGAGGATTCCCGCAGGAACTCGGGATTGTAGACCAGCTCGATCAGGTCGCCGAAGTTCTCGCCGAGGACCGACCGGAAGATCGGTGCGACCAGGCCGTCGATGGTGCCCGGACGGATGGTCGAGCGAAACGCCACGGTCAGGCGGCTCTTGCGATCGCGACGGACACCGGTCGCGATCTGCCGGGAGACCTCGGCAATATGGCTGAGATTGTGCGAGCCATCGAGCGCGCTCGGGGTGCCGACGCAGACCAGGGCGAGATCGGCATCGTCGAGCAGGCTGTCGACCACGGTGGAGCCCGTCAGCAAGCCGTTGTCACGGGCGGTGGCGAGGAGTTCGTCGAGACCCGGTTCGAGCACCGGCGGAATGCCCGCCTCGAAGTCGCGGACCTTGGTCTCGCTGACATCGATGCCAATGATCTCGTGACCTCGACTAGCAAGGCACCCGGCAGTAGTACTACCGACATAGCCAAGCCCAAATACCGCAATCTTCATGGAACGCACCGCAGACAAGTTAGGTAGCTGAGCCTGATGCGGAAGACTTTTCTTACCGCCGTAAACTCACTTTGACCTCTGGATCATCGGTTTACCGGACGCTGCGACAGACCACACCCTGAACCAAGTGTTAATCCTAATGCCTAAACTTGAATCTATTGTCCCGCCGGCTTAACCAACAAAGCGCATTCAGCGAACCAGAGGCCGGGGTTGCGCTATAAGGGGGGCACCAGGCCACACCCAGTTCAGAGCATGCCATGTCCGATGTCACCGACAGGCCGATCCCCGACTCCGCCAGATCGGGCGCGCGCGCCTTCGCGCGGCTCGGCGCCGAGGAGACGGGACGACACCGCAACCCGGTGATCGCGCGGCTGCAGGAAGCCCGCAGGTCCACCGCACGGCCGGAGGCCCCGGCGCCGCAGCCGGCGTCCGCTATCGCTGCGGAGGCCGTCGCCGTCCCGGTCGAAACGGTGACGCTCAACAAGATCGGCGACTTCCTGGAACTGGACTTCGGGCGCCTGTTCTCGTGGATGGGCCGGGGCCGAAAACTCGCCATCGGCCTGGCCCTGGCGGGGGCCGTTGCGGGCGGTCTCTATGGCGTGTTCGGAACGCCCAAATTCACCGTCGCGACGGACCTGATGATCGACCCGGCCAACCTGCAGGTCGTCTCGGACGACCTGTTCCAGCAGCCCGGGCAGGCCGATTCCGCACTGCTCAATGCCGCCAGCAAGCTGCGCGTTCTGACCTCGGGCAATGTGCTGTTGCGCGTCGTGGACGAGTTGAACCTCGTCGACGACAAGGAGTTCTACGATCCGACGCCGGGCTTGTCGCTCTCCGCCCTGCTGCCGTTCGGCGGCGAGAAGGCCGAGCCGAACCCGCGGCTGGCCGCACTTGCGGCGCTGACCAAGAAGGTGACCACCAAGGCCGACGAGAAGAGCTTTGTCGCAACGCTGCTCGTTTCGTCCGAGGCCGCGCAGAAGTCCGTCCGCATCGCCGAGGCCATCGTCGCCGCGTTCCAGGACGAACTGGCGACGGCCGAGTCGGCCGGGGCCTCGCGCGCCGCCGACGCGCTGAACCAGCGGCTCGACGAGCTGAAGGCAGACGTGAAGGAGGCCGAGGAGCGGGTCGAGGCCTACAAGCGCGCCAACAACCTGTCGGCCAGCTCCGGCCAGCTGGTGAGCAACCAGACCCTGACGCAGCTGAACGGCCAGGTCGTCGAAGCGCAATCGCGGGTCATCGCCGCCCAGTCGGCCTACGACGAACTGCGCGCGGCCGGCGGCAACGCCTCCACGGCCGACACCCAGGCCTCGGCAGCGCTCACCAGCATCCGCGCACGCATCTCCGACGTGCGAGCCCAGCTCGACAGCCAGTCGATGGTGTACGGGCCCAGGCATCCGACCATCGTCAAGCTCAATGCCGAACTGATGGTGGCCGAGGCCGAACTCGGCGCCGAGATCGACCGGGTGGTGACCGCCGCCAAGGTGACACTCGACGAGGCGAGGTCGGCCCTCGCCGCCCTGACCGCGCGGGCAGACGAACTCAAGACCAGTGTGTTCTCGGAGAACGAGGCGCTGGTGGCACTGCGCGAACTCGAACGCGACGCGGCCAGCAAGACGACGATCTACGAGGCCTTCCTCAGCCGGGCCAAGGAAGTGGCCGAACGCGAACAGATCGATACCACCAACGTGCGGGTGATCTCGCCTGCCGTACCACCGAGCGAGCGGTCCTGGCCGCCCAAGACCCTGATCCTGCTGATGGCCGGCGCGGTCGGTGGCTTTGCGCTCGGCATGCTGATCGCCGTGGGGCTCGGAATCCTGCGCGATCTCAGGCAACCGGCCCGCCGGCGGCCGGACCCGACGCCGCTCGCCGCCTGATCGATCATGTCGGGCAAGCGCATTGTTTTCCACGTCCCCAGCCTGAGGGGGGGCGGCGCCGAGCGAGTGTGGGTGCTGATGGCCAACGAGCTCGCGGCGCGCGGCCACGAGGTCACGCTATTCGTCTGGAACGGCGAAGGACCCAATGCCGCGCTGCTCTCCCCTGATGTTCGGCTCGTCGACCTCGGCATGCCGATCACCAGGGGAGGACGTTTCGGCAAGTCCAGGACGATACGCGGCCTGCTCGCTTCCGCCCACCTGTATCGCCGGCTGCGACCTGACGCTGTCTTCAGCGGCCCCGACTTCGCCAACCTGATCACGGCGCTCGCGCTCTACCTGTCGATGAGCGACGCGTTGTTCTTTCCGAGCTTTCACGCCGCCGCCGCCCTGCCGACCCGGGATCTCGGCTCGCGCATCGCCGGGGTCACCGGCTCCGTGGTGGCGGCGCGGGCCACCAAGGGCATTGCCGTGTCGACAGGCGTCGGCGAGGACCTGGTGCGCCGCGGTGCGGCCCGCGAACGCATCGCCGTGATTCACAACCCGCTGCCGCCCACCGGCTCCGTACCGGCTGCGACCTATCCCTGGCAGGCCGACCTGGACGCGATGGGCGAAGGCCCCGTCATCGTCACGGCCGGGCGACTGACGCGGGTCAAGGACCAGTCGACCCTGTTGCGCGCTTTTGCGCACCTTGTGGCGGAACGCCCGGCCCGGCTGGTGATCTTTGGCGACGGTCCGCTGCTGGGCGAGCTGAAATCCGAGGCACAGGCTCTGGGGATCGCCGGTCGCGTGCTGTTTCCGGGCTATGTCAACGACCCCGCGGCCTGCTACGCGGTGGCCGACCTGTTCGCCCTCAGCTCGACCAGCGAAGGGTTCGGCAATGTGCTGATCGAAGCCATGGCCGCCGGCGTGCCGGTGGTCTCGACCGACGCACCCTATGGGCCGCGCGAAATCCTCGAGGATGGTGAACTCGGACCGCTTGTGCCGGTGGGCGATGCCACGGCGCTCGCCGATGCCATGTCACGCACCCTCGACGATCCGCTGCCCGCCGACCGGCTCCGGACGCGCGCGGCGGACTTCGCCCTGCCGGTCGTCGGAGACGCCTACGAGGCCCTGCTCGCCTGAGACGAGACCGGCCTGGGGTACAGGAGGATTCCCGGAACGGCGCAGAGTACCGCGCGGAATGACGGTTCGGTCAGCGACGCGTCCGACCTTCGCCGAACAACGGAATGACGTTTCCGATCCGCGCGGGGGAGGCCGTCGACGAAGCGGCCGGCAGGTGCGGCTGGCTCGCGGCCACCGCCACGGCGCGGAGGGGCTGGAACATCGCCTCGACGGTCTCGAGCACTTGTCCCGGCGTCACCGGCTTCACCAGCACCCGATCTATCCCGGCATCATGCAGGGGCCTGTGGAACGGCGTCGGCGTGCGCGTCAACGCGATGATGCGGAAGTCCGGGCTGGCGAGCCGCAGGTGCTGGCGGAGGCCCTTCGCAATGTCGGCGACCGGCGACCCGGGGAGATCGGTATCGAGCAGGACCACATCGATCGGGGAGATGCGCAGGAAGGTGGTCAGTGCCTCGATACCGACGAAGCTCGCCACCTCGTGCCCGCCATCGTCGCGGAGGGCGCGCTGCAGGATGCCAGCCAGGGCCGGATTGCCTGCCAGCATGGCAATGCACAGGCTACGCAACTCCATCTGAACTGGCCTCCCGCTTGGGTTAACAAGGGCTTAACACAACCAGGCTCACGTGGCGCGCGAGAACTGGGACTATCCTTAACCGGCGCGGATACCACCCGACGGCGTTCTGGCGAGGCCAAGGCGCGCTCTCAACCTTCCGGCAAGATCGCGGGTCTGTTCGGGATGGAGCAGCGCGTTGAGACCCAGAAAGACGAGCACCCCGGCCGTGCCGCCGCTCGCCAGCTTGAACACCGGCCAGGCCGCGCCCAGCAGTGCGCTGGCGATGAAGGCGGCCATGCCCGCTGCCACGGCGATCGCGGCCGAGATGGCCAGGTCGCGCCAGGCAACCGGGATCGGTGTCAGCCGGCCCGAAACGACGATCGCCGCACCGAGCGTGGTGAGCATGCCGCCGGCCAGCGCCAGCGCGGCACCGACTTCGGCCAGCGGCGGAATGACAAGCAACGACAGGCCGACAGTGACGGCCGAGCCCGGCGCGCCGACGACGATCAGCAGCCAGGGCCGCTTGTGGGCGTGGATCATGTTCTGGAACACGAAGGTGGCGAAGTTGCCGGCCATCACCGCAATGGCGATCACCGGGAAGAGCTGTCCCACCGGCCCCTGGTAGCCATCCGGCAACACCAGCCCGCCGATTTCGCCGCTCAGTGCGACGAGGAGCGCCGCCACCGGAAAGCTCAGCCGCGCGAGGAGCGACAATTGCTGCGACAGAAAGGCGGCGGCCGCCGTCGGCCCGTCGCGGTCGAAGCGCCTCACCATCTCCGGAAAGCCGCCCATGTTGATGGCGTTGGCGATGGTGTCGATCGGCTGCCGCGCCAGGGCGTAGCTCGCGGCAAAGACCGCAACGGCGCCGGCGTCGTAGTAGAGCTTGAGCAGTACCCGCTCGGCGCTGGTGAGCCCGAAGCCGACGATGGCCAGGGCAATCAGCGGGATGCCGAGCGCGAACAACTCGCGGTGGGTGAAGCGCGGCGGGCCGCCGACGGCGAGCGCCAGCGCCAGACGCAGCCCGACCAGTCCGGCCGCCAAGGTCGCCACGGAGGAGGCCAGCGAAACGACGAGGAAGCCGTGCGGGGCGAGCGTGACGGCCAAGACCGGCAGCACCAGCTGCAACGCCGCCCGGGCGAACTCGAGCAGCGCGTAGGCCCCGTGCCGCTGCTGCATCTGCAGGACCGTCAGGGCAAATCGGCTGACCGCGCCGACGACGAGGTAGGCCGAGACCGCGATGGCGAACTCCGCCCAGCGTTCCGGTGCAACGAGGCCAGAGGCGATGCTCGAGACGGCCAGGCCGACAAGAGTAGTGACGGCGAGTACCCGCGCCGCGAGACGCAGGCTGCCGCGCGTCACCTCTCCCGTGCCGCCCAGCCGCAGCAGCGCGATGCGCAGCCAGTTGGTCACCGCCGAGTCGGTCAGTTCACCGATGGTGACGACCAGCGCGAGGAGACCGTACTCCGTCTGGTCGATCAGGCGTGTCGCGATGACCAGCAGCAGGAGGGCCGAGACACGGGTCAACAGGATCGCCGGCGCGTAGATCAGGGTGGAACGGAGCAGCACGGGCACCTCGGCACAGCGGGATCGATTCCCGCCCATGTCCGTCTACGCCCCGGCCCCTTCGCCGGATAGTTAATTGCCGGTGTACGGTGAATATCGACAATTGTATCGAAATGCTGGTGAACCACGAACAGCAGACATCCGTGCCGTCACAGCATCGCGTCGCGTGAGGGGGTGCATCGAGCCGGTCACATTAACACTAAAGTCACCTTTCGGTTTCGAGCGGCCGGACAAGCTCTTATCGATGGCGGCGAGGCTGGCGCTCTTGCCAGGGATATTGTGTAATGGCTTTTGACGTCGTTCCGACCGTGCCGGGTGAGGCTGCTGCGCAACCCCAGCGCACCGGCGATGGCATTGAGGTGAGCATCAACACCGATGAAGCCGAGTGGCGGCACCTGATGGAGCTGGCGCCTGTCGGACACATGCCGCAGGACTACAGCTTTGCCGCAGGCAAACTCGCGAGCGGCTGGCCGTCCCGGCGCCTGCTGCTGTCGTCGGGCGGACGTCCTGTGGCTTTCGCGGTGGTGCTCGAGTTGCGGCGCGCCGGTCTGAGGCTGTTCAATCGCATCAATCGCGGCCCGATCCTGCTCGATCCGAACCCCTCCGACCAGCAGGTGATCGGCGTCTTCCGCGCGCTGCGCAACAGCGTGGGCCGGTTCTGGACGGCGCCGTTGCTGATCGCCCCGGCCCTGCCCCGCACCGACCGGAACATCGCCCTGTTGCGCGAGGCCGGCTACATCCGCCGCCAGGTTGCCTCCTGGCGCTCGGGACGCATCGATCTATCGGGAAGCGAAGACGAGCTGTGGCGCAGCTTCAGCCCGACTTTCCGCAACCGCGCCCGCGCCTCCGAGCGGGCGGGCGCCGAACTCCGCATCGCCGAAGATGCGGCCGGCTACGAATGGATGATCGCGCGGCACATCGAGAACATGCAGGCCAAGAACTTCCGCGCAGCCAATCCCAGGCTGCTGCGTGGCCTGCGCGAAGCCGCGCCGGGCAACGTCCTCGTCTTCCAGTTGTTGCGCGAAGGCGTTCCGGTCGCCGGCATGTCGGTCGTGCGCTTCGGCCGGGTGGCCGAGTACCACGTCGGCTGGTTCGGGCCGGAAGGCCGCGAAGTCAATGCCGGCAACTTCCTGATGTGGAACGTGATGCGTGAGATGCGGCGCCGCGGTGTCACCGTCTTCGACGTCGGTGGCCTGCGCGAGGGCGACGGCTATACCCAGTTCAAGCGCACGATGCGACCCGTCGAGTACGAACTCGCCGGCGAGTGGATCAGTCTGTGAGGAGGCAATGATGAGCGTGATGGATGTAGCCCGTGGAGCCTATGCCCGGGCGCCGCGCTTCGTGCGTCGGTCCCTTGCACCGCTGGTATCGGTGGTGCCGACCGGCGCCAAGTTCGGCAACTCCTATCGGCTGTGGCGCCGTCGCATAGCGGCGAACGCGATCAACCCGGCGGCCTCGCACGAGGCGCACCTTGCCGCCCTGCGCGGCCTGCTGCACAAGGCGCACGAGCAGAGCCCGTTCTATCGCGACCTCTTCGATCGCCACCTCGGCATCGGCTACGACTACGAGCGCGCCGTGCCCGAAGACCTGCGCCGCCTGCCGATATTGGGCAAGCGCGACCTTGAGGCCGCTGGCGACAGCATCCTGACCGTGCCGCGCAACAGCCTCGACCGAGCCGACACCAGCGGCTCGAACGCCGAGCGCCCGTTCGGCTTCTACCTCGACCGGGACCGCAGCCCGCGCGAGATGGCCTTCGTCATGGACAGCTGGAGCCGCGCCGGCTTCACCGAAAAAGACAGCAAGATCGTGCTGCGCGGCGTCGGGCTGGACCGACGCGGCCGCATCAGCTCGGAATGGGAGCCGGCGCTGCGTGAGCTTCGCCTCTCGGTGTTCCCGATGAATCGCGAAGATGTCGCGCGCTATGCCGACCTCATCGACGCCTATGGCGTGCGCTATCTCTACGGCTATCCCTCGGCCATCGTGCTAATGGCCAACCACATGATCAGCATGGACCGCCGGCTCAAGCAGCCGCTCAAGGGCGTGCTGCCCATCTCCGAGCCCCTGCTGCCGCACCAGCGGGCAACGATCGCGGCGGCGTTCGGCGACGCGCCGATCGCCAATTTCTATGGCCTGAGCGAGAAGGCGCTGTTCGCCAACGAGAGCATGACGAGGCCAGGGCTCTATACGTTCCAGCCGCTCTACGGGCTGGCCGAACTCGTCGACGCGGCCGGCCAGCCGATCACCGAGCCGGGTCGCGAGGGCCGACTGATCGGCACCGGCTTCCTGTCGACCGGCATGCCCTTCATCCGCTACGACACCAATGACAGCGCCACCCTGGTCGAGCTGCCCGGCGAGGCCAACGGCCAGCGCCTGCAGGTGGCCGATATCGTGCCACGCCGCAAGCCCGGCTACCTCGTCGCCGCCGATGGCGGCCGCATCGTGTCGATCGACCTGACGCCGGAAAAGCCGCGCTTCTTCGTCGGCGTCGAGGAGTTCCAGTTTGTGCAGCACGAACCGGGCAAGGTCACCATGCGCTACGTCCCGTCCGAAGGCGGTACCGAGCGGGACGCGCTGAACATCGTCGCGGACCTGCAGGAGCGCGTCCTCAACCGCCTGAGCTTTTCGGTCGAGCGGGTCGACAGCCTCGTGGCCGGTCGCGGCGGCAAGCGCGCCTATATCGTGCAGCACATCGACCTGGGCGGGCTGTGAGGCTCAAAGCCCCAGGGCCTCGAGCATCCGCCTGTCGGGAACGGCCGGCCCACCGGGGACAATGACGCTCATCCCCCACGGATTGGCGAACTCCCACACCGCCCAGGGGATGCCGTTGGCCTCGGCCAGCCGGCGCGCCGCCTCGAGGTAGCGCAGCCGATCCGCGTCGAAGGCGCCGCTGCGTCCGTCCTCGGACATGGCGACCACCCCGAACTCGCCCAGGAACAGCCGGTTCTCCGGAATATCGTGGGCCTCCGCCCAGCGCAGCACCTGCGCAAAGCCCTCGGCCATCTGCGCTTCGCCCCAGCCCTCGTCGAAATACTGCGAGATGTAGGGCGCCACTGCCAGCAGCGTACGCGTTTGCTCCAGGTCGCCGATCCCCGCGGCCGTCATGTGGGCACGCAGCGCCTCGATCACGGCGGCAGGCGACCCCGCGCTGGCCGGCCACGGGAGTCCCGAGGCGAAGCCGCCCTCCTCGGGGGAGCGCTGATGGGTGAACAGGTGCGGATCGTACATGTGGAAGCTGTAGTAGATGTTGGGATCATCGAAGCGAGGATCGAGATCGGCGAGCCCGGCCACATCGCCGCCACAGGCGCCGGTGGCGATCAGTGTCAGCTCGGCACTGACGGCCCGGATGGCCGACACCCCCTCGGCCATGATCCGCTGCCACTGCCCGTTTCCGCGACCCTCGCACGGGTAGTGCTGCGGCTCGTTGAACGGCTCGAAGGCCACCCTATCTAGGCCGAGCGGCACGAGCATCCGCGCCACGTCGACGGTCATTGCCCGGTAGCGCGCGATGCTCGGGCTGTCGGCCGGCTGCTCGATGATCGCCATGCCGCCATAGGCCGGCACCTGCGAGACGGGGTGGAGGTTGAGCACCACCTTGAGGCCCCGATCCGTGGCGGCGCGCACGCTGTCGGCCAGCACCGCGAGCGCTTCCTCGCGCCGCACACCCTCGCTCGCCAGCAGCGGGCCGGGATCGACGGTCAGGCGGACGAAATCGAAGCCGAGCGCGCCGATGCTGACGAGCGGATCCACCCCCGCCCAATCGGTGAGCGGACGATAGCGGCTGAGCCATTCATCCCTGCTCTGGTAAGGCGGCCAGCGATAGCTTCCGTCGGCCGCGAGCGGTGACCAGTTGAGCCATTCGTGCACATTGACACCGCGCTGCAGCGCCAACGGGGCGGCCGAGCCCGGCGCCGCAGCGAGCGCAAGCAGAAGGAGCAGGATCAGACGCATGAGGCCTCCAGGAGTTCATGCCAGACGATGGCCGGAAATACCGAACCGACGGTTGCCGCGACCCGCAATCGCGACCTATGGTGTACCAAACCTGATCCACCGCACCGCGCCCAACGCGCGCTTGACACCCTCCCCCACCAAACCTAATAAGGCGCCGCGCCCCCGACGGCGCCAGCGGCCCACCCGGCCGCACCATTCCTCGGGGCGGAGTAGCTCAGTTGGTTAGAGCAGCGGAATCATAATCCGTGTGTCGGGGGTTCAAATCCCTCCTCCGCTACCAAAATTCAGCAGCGTTATCAGTATTTTACGACAAACGTCGCGTTCAGTCGACGGGCGAGTCCTTGTGTAGGGTAACACATGGGTTTCGCGGCCGCGATTTGCGCCAGAAGCTGCTTGGTGCCGACTGAGGTAACGCCGGTCACGATTGGGCTCCGTTTTTCAGCTCCAGATGACCCTTCCGCGCTTGAGCCAGAAGTGAGATCTGCAGCCGTCCCTGAGGAACACCGATGGAGACAGAGACGGTAGTCCTGTCAGGTCCAGCGAAAGCGACCACCTTGGCTTGGCTTCGGGGATCAGCAGGAGCTCGATTGTTCGGCCGCAACCGCACGGGCACTTCATCCCAACGCACCAGTCTTCGCCCTCGTCGCGAGCCAAAACAAGGGCGCCAACCGGAACCACAGGTGGCAGGCTGTCGCCATCCACAACCCGAAGCCGATAAGGCGGCCGCCAGCGCTCGAACAGGCCGCGCATACGCCTTTGCCAACGGACATACTCGGCCCGTATCCACCTGGTCGCGATATCGATAACGATCATCGCTCTGCCCCCAGAGCCGGGAGCCCAAGCAGCGGCTCGCGAGCGCCAGTTGCCAACTCCACTTCGTCACCGCGCTTGAACTTGCCCTCGGCGGTATAGTCCTCCTCGGCCGCGGCGAGGCTGAAGAAGGTCCGCGCATAGCCACTATTGTGTTCGTGGCGGAAGGGATAAAGCCGGGCAAGGAGTTCGTTCACCGCCGCGGCGGATGCTCGCATATTGAGCGAGATCACCGAGGGAGCCTCTTCGGCCATGCCCTTAATGTATCCTTCCTTCACCTTCTCACGATGAACGTCGGGCGCATGGAGCCTAAGATACTCGGCCTCCAGCGCCTCCGGCGTGTAGACGCCGCGGTCCGCCAGGGTTGAGCCGCCCGGATAGACGTAGTCGATGCGCCCGCACACGTCCGCAATAACAGTCCGGGCAGGCGCCTGTCGGGTCGGAACCACAACGCCCATATCGATGACCGGCATCAGGAAGGCCGAGCCCATTAGGTCGGCGACGTATCGCGCCTCCAGCGTATCGACGCAGCACAGGATGAAATCGCAGTCGGCGCCGGCCAGAACCGCCTCGCGATCAAAGATCGACCGCTCTACGGGAACGAACACACCTTGCCCGCGGTGGCTCTCGGCAGCCCGAAGCATGACCTGAACCTTTGGCATTTCGGTCTCTGCGTCGGCGATGGTGGCGTTGAGGATGCGGTTGAGGTTCTTGAATTCGGTGAGGTCGTATTCAACGCCGACGACCCTGCCGAAGCCGAGACGAAGCAGCTGCTCGATCGTCGGGGAGCCAGTCCCCGAGGCGCCGATGACCAGCACGGAAAGCCGATCGTTCTGCGCGGTCATCTCCGAGGTGAAGGCAACCGGCGCCCGCTGGTTTTGGTCTCGATCGACCCAGAAAGTGAGGATATCGTCGCCGGGGATGATGACCAGATCGAAGTCGGTGGCGATGCCGTCGAGGTACGTGCGAGCCCGGATAGCGCCCGACGGCATCATGATGGCCGACCCGTGATCTGCCTCATAGGCCGCATGAAGGGCACGAACGGTGACCGCGTCGCTTTCGTCGTCGACGTGCGAGAAGGCAAACAGGCCCCCGGGGTGCGAATGAACGAGAACGACGGACAATCCCTCACCTTCGCCGCGGTCGATGGCTTCCTCAAGATAGCGCCCTGGCCAGGAGATGTAGTCGGGGGTACGGATGGCACAGTCGCCATGGGGCACCGAGATGAGGCGCTGCGCCAAAAGGCGCTTTCGGGCGCCGGGAGACCGGGAGCAAAGCAGGATGGCGGCGGCTTCGCAGCCGTCGCCAGGGAACAGGTGAGCTTTGAGGCCGGCGTGGATGCCCGCGGGGATCACAAGAGCGGAAGGCTGGGTCACTGATTGACCTCACGGCTCAGGGCACCATCGACGAGCGTCAGGTGGGTGCGGACGTTGTCGATCTTGGGGTTCCAGGGCGAGACCTGGCCGCGGTGACGCGACCAGCGCTGATAGGTGACGCCACCAATGGTGATCAGCGTCTCGGTTGCGCCGATCCGGCTGCCGTTCGCGAGCAGCAGAACGGGCGCGACGTAGAACATGTCGATCTGAGCACCGGGATAGGTATTGGGGATCTCGAGCGCCATGGCGACGGCAGTTGCCGAGAAGCCCGGCGGCAACTGGTAGTTGTCGATGATGAGCCAACGACGGCCCTGGTCCAGCACCGTCCGCCAACGCCACCCCGACTGCATGAGGAAGGCTTCATCGACACCTAGGAGACGGAAGCCGTTGCCGGCTTCCCCGTTGTTGACGTCCTTGGGCGTCAGGCGCAGCTTCTCGATGCCGTGAGTGCGCAGGTCGACGTCAAAGTCGAGACCGACTTCCTGCTTCGGCTGGCCGCTGACCTTGAGGAAGATATGCCACGGCTGGTTGGGGTCGAAGCCCGCCTCGGTCATGGCGTCGCGAACCTTGATGGTCGGCTGGTCGGACTGGATGATCGTGTCCTGAACCTTGATCTTCCAGGTCTCGCGCACGGTGTAGAAGCGCTCGACGCTGACCATCGCGAGGTCGACCAAGTCGCGATTGTCGATGACCTTGTCGGGCTCGTTCTCTACGGCCAGCATCAGCTGGAGGTCGTTCGCGATACCGGCGAGCTTGCGCACGGTCTTGCCGGTGATCTTCTGCGCGGGCCAGTCGTACTGCTCGCCGTCCACCTTGAGGCGGAAGGCGCGGTCAGCGCTGGTCACGACAAAGCGGTCGTTGACGCCATCGATGGGCGCAACTTCCGAGGCGAGAATTGGCACGAGTTCACCGTCGTCCAGGAAACGAAGGACGAACGGATCCTTGTCCGGCAGGACTTCGGCGGCCGCCGCGATCTGGGCGCCGGTCGGCGTCGCATCGGCGATGTGCACGGTATTGAAATTGAGGTCGAGACCCGCGATCTCGATCTTGATGGAGCTGTTGTTGGGGCGATTGCCCGCTGCGTTCTGGCTGGTCATTTTCGGTGCCTTTCGGGCAGTGTTGCTACTGACCAGATGTGCGCGGCCGCAGCGGCCATTCGGACATGCGATTTTTTTCGTTGGGGATGTCCGAGGGGGGGGGGCCTGGAGCGCACATGGCTTCGGGAAGGGGAAAGGAAGTGCACCAATGCTGCAGGAAGCAGCCGAGGAGTCGGACGCGTTAAGCGTCGGCGAATTCATGTCAGTGCTTCGCGGGCTGACGGACGCACAATGGCTACGGCTTCACGAGATCGGCCGCTTTCACAGTAAGGCGTGCGGTTCCCCGGAAGAGGACCTGATCAACGAGGCAATCTTCAGAGTCACGGAGGGCAGGCGCAACTGCCCCCGAAACGTCGACCCCATTGCCTTTCTCTCAGAAACGATGCGCAGCATCTCCCACGGCCTCCGCCAGAAGGCGCGACGCCTGCTGCCCATTGATCACAAGACCACTGACAAGAACGGGAAAAGCGTGCCCTTCAATCCCGCCGATGCGTCACCGACCGCCGAGCACGCACTCGGGACGGCGGAGACGACGAAAGCAATTCGGGCAGCGATCCTGAGCTTGTTCAGCGACGACACGGTGGCCCGCGATTTCGCCGAAGGCGTTATGGAGGGTCTCGATGGTGAAGAGCTGCGAGCATACACCGGAATTAGCGGCACCGCGTTCAGTTCGATGCGCAAGAAGTTCCGGCGTAGAGTAGACGCAGCATACCCGAACGGGTGGATACTATGAGTGGCACCAACAGCGAGAGTGACCCAATCGGCCTATTGGTCGATATGCTAGTAGAAGACATTCTGCAGACCTCGGATGAGGACCTCCTCAAGGAAATCAAGGAACGTGGCGATGACCCCAAGGCCATCGCCGATCGGATGCGTGCACTGTTTGGCAAGGCCGAGCTCGCTCAGGGTCGTCGGCGGTTGATGGCTGCCCGCGAGGCTGTGAACGCGGATGCTCAACGACGTGCAGCACAAAGCACGCGGGACCCTGTCGCCGCCCGCACTCGACTGAACACAATCATGCAGCGCTTCCCAAATGCCACAGCCAAGTTGACAATGGCGGCGCGGAAGGGAAACGGAATGTCCGACGGGGACGTGCTGTCCTTACTTGCTGATCTCGAGGAGCTTGGCATCACGGACGAGGGCAGCGAGTGAACCAGCTGACTCCTGCCGAACGCCTACTGGTCAGTCTAGGGGTGCAAGAACCGGCGGACATTGATCTCGAGGCGATTGCCTGGACGGAGGGAGTGAGGGTCAAGTACGGCCCTCTCGAGAACTGTGAGGCTCGCATCGTCGGAACGCATGATCGGGCGATCGTGACGATCAAGGAAGATGCCTTGCCCGGCCGGCGGCGGTTTTCGCTTGGGCACGAACTTGGCCATTGGCACCATGACCGTGGAAAGTGCCTGGTTTGCGGAAGCGACGAGATCGGCAATCCGCTAGCGAGCACCTCGGAGCGGGCGGCCGATCGCTATGCGGCTGACCTGCTGATGCCTCGCTTCCTGTTCGATCCGGCTGTGCGGGCCGCAGGCAAGGTCAACTTTGCGATGTTCCGCAATTTGGCTAAGGCCTTCAACACTAGCGTTACTGCGGCCGCAATCCGGGTAGTTGAGGGCAAGCGGGTCCCTGCCATGCTCGTCTGTCACGGAGCCGGAGGGCGCAAGTGGTTCGTGCGCTCCCAAATGATCGACGATCGCTGGTTTCCGCAGGAACAGCTCAGCGCCGACAGTCCCGCTTTCGATGTCCAGTTCGGCGGTAAGCCGGAAATCAACTTGCCCATGAAGGTTGGTGCCGATGCCTGGTTCGATCGGCACGATGCGAGCTGGTATGAAGTCCGCGAACAGTCGATCCGACTACCGGGCAATGAGACGCTGACGTTGCTCCTATTTGACGACGATCAAATGCATGCTCGCTAGCGGGTCTGTCTCGAAGCCGACCGCTTTCACCCACCTCTGTCAGTCCGCACATCACGGCCTGTCGACGATGTTGCGCAAGTGGCGGACGTATGGCTCGAACCTTGCTCACTTCGGCCAAATTTTGCCGTTGCCCAACCCACCAGTTGCCGCGACTGCCCCGAAGCTATGTCTGCTTTCAGGCTTTGAGCGACAGCTGCTTATGGGGTGAGGGGTGCACGACAGCTCAATCTCCAGGCTTCAAGCGGCCGCTCCGGGTCAATGCGGACGGTCAAGGCGAGTGCGGCCCCTAGTCGCGAGGACCGGAGGCCGAGAAATCACTTCGCAAACAGTGCGCGGGCTTCTTTCTCACTTGGCGAGCCCTTGACCCACTGCCACGCCGACTTCGGCTTGTGGTCTTCGGCGAGAGCAGGATGCTTCTTCGGGTCAAGCAGAGCTGCCCGCAGCCGTTCGCGGGCCTCACGAGGATCGAGCTTCAGTTCGGTGCAGATCGACTTCAGGGTAACGATCTCGGACATCTCAATCTCCTTTGGTTTGAGATGGAGATCGATAAGAGACCTCAATAGAGCGTGTCAGGGACAATCCCAGTTCCGAACTAGGGTTTCCTAAAAAGCTCGCTGACATCGACTCGCAGAGCATTTGCCAACCTATCGAGTACTTCTAAGCTTGGGTTGCGCTTTCCGCCTTCCACCGCGCTTAAGTAGGTCGAATGGATGCTTGCCTGTGCAGCAAGCTCCTCTTGGGTCAGGCCTCTTTCCCCCCGCAAGGCTCTCACATTCCTCGCGACTCTTGACTTTACGTCCATGGGCCGCATGCCGCCTATAGACCGGCATCGGCTCCATAGAATATGAGTCAAATTCGTCGGCCCTAGCCACCGACATCACGCCCAGCAACAAGCTTCGCCCGAGTTAACCACCCGAGGCGGCGGAGTAGTTCGCCCATGGACTTGACTCATAGTTTAAGTATCGCCCCTACCCTTCTGGCGCCCGCGACCTTCTATTCGGCGACAGCCATCGCGGCAGACCCCAAGCTAGTACCGGATGAGCCAGGGATTTACGGGTGGTGGTTTGACGACGCGACACTCAACGTCCCCGACCAAGACAGCATCGCGGTTGGTTCACGTCGGTTGCTTTACCTAGGGATAGCGCCGAGCGCACCCTCAAGGTCCGGCGCCGCGAGCAAGCGGACGCTGCGGGACCGGCTGAAGAACCACACGCGGGGGCCGATAGCCACCTCGACACTCCGTCGAACTCTAACCTCCTTGCTAGGCGGACAGCTGGGGTTCGGGGTCGTCAGGCTGCCGTCGGGCAAGTTGGCAATGTCGCGTGACGACGAGCAGCGACTGACGGGTTGGATGACAGATCATGCTCGCGTGGCGTGGATGGTGCACCCTCGCCCTTGGGAGATTGAAAGCGCCCTTATCGTCGGGGGTCCCCGTCTGCCGCTCAATATCAGGGAGTCTGCTGATCCGTTCAGGGCCGAACTGCAGGCAATGCGACGGCGCCTTGGATTGCAGTAGAGACAGGTGGATCGAGTCGGACAGCTCACACGCGCGCGCGAGCCTAGTCATTCAAGTCCTAGGTTTCGCTGGCCTCTACGCTGATGATCATCCAACAGATCGGACAGTTAAGTGCTACCGATAGAAGCCCCCGATCCCATCCCACGCCACCGCAAGCAGGGACGCGTCTCGATCATCGCGTATCGCCGTCCTCGTTACGTGGTGCAGTGAGTTTCCATGGCGGTGAATTTCTCGACCCAGCTTGCGCAGTTGCCTGATGAGCCGACTGCGGGCGTCTTGCGGCGTCTGTTCGGAGTCCGGCACCTCCGCCATGCTGCGGAACGTCAACCTGCCGATCCGTGCTGGGGCATGCCGATGAACTGCATCCAGTAGTGCGTGGAGCTCCCCAAGATTGTCGTCCTGCGTCGCTTGCATGTTCTCCTTACCTCTTAGGTGAAGGCCCAGACTAGGAAGGGAAGCAGTCTGAGGCTAGGGACAGTTGGGAGGGCTTGGCGCACAATGAAGCGATCTGGCACGCCCGCAGGGCGCGTGCCTGGGCGCCAGTTACGAGCCGACGTGCGATCGGACCTCTGGGGGTGGTATTGCGACCCAGCGCGGCGAATTTCGCTCCCCACGCGTTACCCGCAAACGCGGGGATGGCGGTCAACGACATTCAAAAGGCCGGGAAATGCTCGACCCAGACGCCTCGGCACGCGGGCCGACACGCTGACAAAACATCCGCGTCTCGTGGTTTTGGGCGCAGTCGTTCTTACTCCTCGCTGAAGAAACGCCAATATCTTGGAAGGCATGGCCGCCGCCGGCGTGCCCGAGGGTTGATTGCGCCCCACAAACCATGTCCCGCGTTAGTTCGGCTTGGACTAAAAAAAAACCGGCCATTGAGACAAGCTTGACCCGCCCGAGGGCGGCGAAGTGATCGACCGCCTCCTTCCCCTAGCGAACCCGGCGGCCGTGTTCTTGCGCCGTGGTGCAGCGGCCGAGGTAGTCACCGAGTTCGATCAGGCCGAACTCCTCGATGACCATGTCGAGCGAGAGCGCGGGATCGAGCCTTGAGATGACAAACAGGTGTTCCTCGCCGCGGGTCTCGACAAGCAGCCGGTCGCCATAGCGCGTCTGGATGGCGAGCAATTTATCTGCCTGACCATCCGTATGGAACCAGCGCTGGTCCAGATCCACTACTGCGCTGGCCAATCTGCCCCAGCGACTGGTGCTCGTCAGCACCTTGCCTGACCTGTCGATGATCTTGCCGGTATAGGACTGGACAGCGGACACCACGACGAAGTCATGCAGACAGGCATATGCCTGCAGTGGAAAACCGCCCTCATAGGCAGAAATCCAAGCGACGATGTCGGACCCTTCGGCCTTCATCCCGGCCCACAAGTCGCGCCAGTTCAGATCAAAGCAGATGGCGAGGCCGATGCGGCCGATATCGGTATCGAACACTCCTACCGCGTTGCCAGGCGTCACACCGCCATCTATCTCGCCCTCGGTTGGATGGCGCTTGGAGTAGATCCCGACTAGGCGGCCGTCCCTATCGAAGAGGACCGATACGTTTTCGATCGCCCCGGCCCGCTTGAGGAAGGCACCCGCGACGAGATTCACCCTGTTGGCGCGGGCCCGCTCCGAAAGCGCTGCAAAGGACGGCCCGTCGATCGGCTCGGCCATGTCAGCGATACGCGCACTTGAGAGGCCAGCGGAAGCAAACGTCTCGGGCAAGCAGACGAGATCTGCCTGCTGAGCACCGGCAGCGTCGACCAGCGCCAGACCGCGAGCGAAGGTTTCAGCCGGGTCCGGCTCGGAGAGGTTGTAGGGCGGCGCAAACGGCTCCAGCGTGGCAAGCGACGTCGTGGCGATGCGTGCGGGCTTTCTCATTCATCGATCCCTTTGGGCCGTTGCATGGCACACTCTCGTCCGGAAGGCATCTGTAGAGGAGCTTCTTCACGCGGAGTGGTCTTGACCGCTGCAGCTAGGGTTGTGGAATACCTCTTCCATTTCTGTCCAGCCAATCTTCTGCGAGCCCCGCGTCCGCATGGCTATCGGCGGTGCATGTGCTGCTGCGGCGAGAGGGCTGGGACGTGGAAAGTCCACGTGTCGCCAGACGCTGCTCCACCGATCGCTTTGCGCGCAGGAACTGGCTCTTGAGGTTCGGTCGATCGCTCGAGCGATCGATCGTGGTCTCCGCGCGATCGAGCAATCCCCTTCATCGATGAGCCGGTCGGGCAACGTCTGGGAGTCCAAGACGTTCTGCGCAGCAGATCGAACGTGGCGATGGAGAGCTTCTACTCCTCGCTCAAGACCGAACGGTCTGCCCGCAAGGTCTACAAGACGAGGAATGATGCCAGAGCCGATGTGTTCGACTACATCGAAGGCTACTGCAACCCGCGGCGACGGCACTGTCTCAGCCCGGTCGAGTTCGAGGAACGAGCTATGCTAGCTACTGCGTGAGACAAAAGCCGGCAGCAGCTCATAGGGAGAGGTTAAGCCGCTGCGAACTCGGAGCGCTGCTGCAGTGCGGACGCGATAGTCGGGCCAGTGGCGGGGAGTGTCGCCAGGCTGGCGTTGCCTTTCCGGACCCGTCCAACGATTGTAGCCCGAAACTGCGCCGCGAAGAGTCCAGCCCAAAAAGTATGTTCGAGCGTTTTCAGACCTTTTTGCAGCGCTGTGTATCGATCGATCTGGAGGTGAACCCGGCGACCGGCACAGTGTTTGCGTTTGCCGCGGTCCGCAACGACGGCACTCCCGCGATCGTCGGCCGGAAGGGCTACACGTCGGCCGCCCTCGATCGGCTCGAGCGGGAACTGGCCGAGACGTCGTTCTTGCTTGGCCACAACATCGTTCGCCACGACCTGCCGCATCTGGTCGCCATGCGGCCGCGCCTGGCGCCGCTCTTCGGATCGCCGATCGACACCCTGTGGCTCAACCCGCTGGCGTTTACGCGCAACCCTTACCACCATCTGGTAAAGCACTATCACGATGGCCGCCTGCAGGCGGGCCACATCAACGATCCGGAACTGGACGCCCGCCTAGTCTTCGAGGTGCTGCGGGATCAGTTGGGAGCGTTGCAGCAGCAGAACATCGACAAGCCCGACGCGATCACGGCCTACCACTATCTCGCCACACGCATGGAGGGTTCGGTCGGATTCGAAGCGGTGTTTCAGCAGGTCCGTGGCGCGAAAGCCCCGGGAGCGACCGAAGCGCGGGAAGCGGTCGCACGGCTGCTGAGGGGAAGGACCTGCAGGTCCGGCCTTGACCGGGTCTTGGACCGGCTTGCGAGCCCGCAGCACGGTTGGCCGATGGCCTATGCGCTCTCCTGGATCCTCGTCGCGGGCGGCGACTCGGTGATGCCGCCCTGGGTAAGGATGCAGTTTCCCGAAGCGGCGCGCATCGTTCGGCGGTTGCGGGATGCCGCTTGCGATCGCCCCGATTGCGATTGGTGCCGGGAACAGAGCGATCCTATCCACGCGCTGTCCCGCTGGTTCGGCTTCGATGGCTTCCGGTCGCAACCGGTCGATGATATGGGCCGCCCGCTGCAGGAACGAATCGTCGATGAAGCGATGCGCGGCGCCAGCATCCTCGGCATCCTGCCAACAGGTACCGGGAAGTCCGTCTGCTACCAGATCCCGGCGCTGTCGAGATTTGACAAGACCGGCGCGCTCACCGTGGTGATCTCGCCGCTCGTCGCGCTGATGGGAGACCAGGTGCAGGGCATGGCGCGTGCCGGCATCGCGTCGGCGGTCACCGTCAACGGCATGCTGTCGATGCCCGAGCGGCAGGACGCGCTCGACAAGGTGCGTATGGGCGACGCGTCAATGCTGCTGATCTCACCGGAGCAGCTTCGCAGCAATTCCGTGCGGTCGGTGCTCAAGCAGCGCGAGATTGGGCTGTGGGTGCTTGACGAAGCCCACTGCGTATCGAAGTGGGGGCACGATTTCCGCCCCGACTATCGCTACATCGCGCGCTTCATCAAGGAGAGCGCCGGCGATGAGCCGACCGCTCCGGTGCTGTGCCTGACCGCCACCGCCAAGCCCGAGGTGGTGCGCGACATCCGCGAGCACTTCCAGTCGCGGCTCGGGGTCGAGTTGCTGCTGCTCGATGGCGGGGCGGTGCGCACCAATCTCACCTTCGAGGTGCGCAAGACCAATAGAGGTACCAAGCTGGCCGACATACTCGATGTGATCGAGTCCAAGCTGCCACGGGATGGCGTATCCGGGGCCATCGTCTATTGTGCCACCCGCAGCGCCACCGAGCGGGTCGCTGCATTCTTGAAGCAGCAGGGACTGTCAGCGGAGCATTTTCATGCGGGATTGTCGCCCGATGAGAAGCGCAGCATCCAGGAGCGCTTCCGCATCGGCGAACTCCGGATCATTGCAGCCACGAATGCCTTCGGCATGGGGATCGACAAGCCGGATATCCGGCTGGTGGTGCACGGCGATATTCCCGGGTCGCTCGAGAACTACCTGCAGGAGGCGGGCCGTGCCGGCCGCGACCGCGAGCACGCAGACTGCGTGCTGCTCTATTCGCCTGAGGACGTGGAGCGCCAGTTCTCGCTGTCGGCTCGTTCGCGCCTCGCCCGCCACGAGATCGGCGCCATTCTCAAGGCCCTGCGGCGAGTGGACGAGCGTACCCGCAAGACCGGCACGGTTATTGCGACGTCCGGCGAGATCGTGCGCGCCGAGCTGGAGCGCGAATTCGAACGCGAAAGCGCTACCGACGACACGCGGGTAAAGACCGCCGTCTCCTGGCTGGAGGAAGCAGCGCTCCTGTCGCGCGAGGAGAACCGGGTACAGGTGTTCCCCTCGTCGCTCCTGGTGCGCCGCATGGACGAGGCTGAGGCAATCATTGCCAACGCGGCCGGGATCACCGAGGAGCGACGGAAGCAGTTGCGGAGCATTGTCAGGCGCCTGATGAATGCACCGATTGACCAAGGCATCAGTACGGATGAGCTGACTGGTGTCAGCGGCCTCGGGGCAGCAGCCCTCAACAAGGCGCTCGCCGACCTCGAAACGCTGCGTATCGCCCGTAACGACCTGGCGGTGACGGCGTTCGTCCATGTCGGGGTCGAGGGTCAGTCTCGCCAGAGGTTCGAACTCGCGGCCCGGCTCGAGACCGACCTGATCGACCTGCTGCGCGAGGCGGCGCCGGACGCCGAGGACGATGGTGGTATTCCCCTCAACCTGCAGGTCGCCTGCCAGACCCTACGCGATGTCGGCCATGCCGGGGTTCGCCCGGACATCGTCGAACAGCTACTACGCGGCATGGCTCGCGACGGACGCGACCAGGATGGCGGGCGCGGAAACCTGCGTCTTCGCAAGGCTTCGAAGAACACGCTCTTCGTAACACTGCAGCGCCCATGGCAGACGCTGGACCAGACGGCGGTGCTGCGCCGGCAGGCCGCCGAACTCTTGCTGGGCGACCTTCTCGGGAAGGTGCCCAAGGGCATTCGAGGCAAGGACATCCAGGTAGAAACGACAGTCGGTGACATGCTCGGCGTGCTGAACTCCGACGCATTGCTGCGCGGCAGCGGTGTCAAGGACATGACCAAGTTGCTGGAGCGAGCTCTGCTCTGGCTGCACGAGCAGCATGTGGTGAGTCTGGGCAAGGGCCTAACCGTATTCCGGCCGGCCATGACCGTGCACCTCAACCCCGCCGGTGGGCAGTTCACGCAGAAGGACTTCGACCCGCTCGAGGAGCACTACGGCGAACAGAAGGTGCAGACCCACGTGATGGCGGCCTATGCCGAACGCGGGCTGCTGGCGCTGAGTGAGGCCGTGCGTCTCTCCGAGGATTACTTCGTGCTGGAGCGCGATGCCTTCCTGCGGCGCTGGATGCCCGGCAAGGGCATGGAGATCCGCCGGCAGACAACGGGTGCCTCGTGGAAGGCCATCGTCGAGGCGCTGGACAATCCGGTGCAGCAGAAGATCGTTTCCGACGATCGCGAGCAGACCAGCGTACTGGTGCTCGCCGGCCCCGGTTCGGGCAAGACCCGCGTCCTCGTGCACCGGATCGCCTATCTGATCCGCGTCCGGCGCGAAGATCCGCGCGACATCCTGGTCCTCACCTACAACCGGCATGCCGCAGCGGAAATCCGCGCTCGCCTTCGGCACCTCGTCGGGGACGACGCCAATGCGGTGACCGTCTCAACCTGTCACGCACTGGCAATGAGATTGGTCGGGGCGAGTTTTGCCGGTTCCGCAAGCGAGGGGCACGACTTCGACGGCATCGTGATGGAGGCCGTACGCCTGTTGAACGGCGAGGGTCTGAGCAAGGCCGAGGCCGAGGCGCAGCGCGAGACGCTGATCCAGGGCTATCGCAGGATCCTCGTGGATGAGTACCAGGACATCGGGCCGGAGGAGTATACGCTGATCTCAGCGGTGGCCGGGCGCTCGCTGGAGGATCCGGAGCTTCGCCTCAGCCTGTTTGCCGTGGGTGACGACGACCAGAACATCTACGCGTTTGCCGGCGCGTCGATGCAGTTCATCCGCCGGTTCGAGACCGACTATCGGGCGCGGCCGGAGTTCCTGATCGAGAACTACCGCTCGACTGGGCACATCATTGCAGCATCCAATGCGGTTATTGCGCCGGCCGCGGCGCGCATGAAGGCCGAGCACGACATCGCTATCGACCGCAAACGCAGCAAGTCGCCGGCGGGTGGCGAGCTGACGACGCTCGACCCAGTGTCGCAGGGACGGGTGACCGTTCTGGACTGCCCCGCCCACGACGTGCTGCAGGCAAGGGCGGCGGTAGACGAACTGGTCAGGCTGTCGCGGCTCGATCCAGAGTGGACCTGGTCGCGCGCCGCAATCATTGCCCGCGATTGGCGACGGCTGGCCCCAGTGCGAGCCTATGCCGAGACGATCGGTGTTCCGGTGGAACTGGCAAACGAGAGCCTCCCCAGCATCTGGCGCCTTCGCGAGATGCAACAATTCATCGACAGCATACGCAATGAGCCGGCGCGACTGCTCACGATCCACGACCTGGTGAAGTTCAAGAACGCGATCCCCTCGAACCGCTGGACGGACCTCATCGCCGAAGGCATCGCTGCGCTGGCGCACGAGCTCAACACCAAGGCCATGCCGGTGCCGGACGTCGTCGAATGGTTCGGCGAGTGGGCCAGGGACACCCGCAGCGAGCAGCGGGCGCTGTTGCTTCTGACCGCGCACCGGGCCAAGGGTCTTGAGTTCGATGACGTCGTCATCCTCAATGGCGGATGGGACCGGCCGTCCGAGGGCGAGGACCCCGATGCGCCCCGCCGCTTATTCTATGTCGCCATGACGCGCGCGCGGCGGAGTCTCGCCATCATCGCCAACGCTCGACATCCGTTCGTCCCGGCCGGTGGCCAGCATGTGCTGCGTCGTCCGGTACCGTCCGTCACCGCAGACACACTGTCGACTGCGCTGTACCAGGTGCCGGACCTCAAGACGGTCGATCTGTCCTGGGCGGGTCGTCTCGGCGCGGGGCACGCGTCGCTGGCTGCGATCGCTGCGGCGAAGGTCGGCGATCCGGTCCGGATCGGGCGGGAGGGACCGAGCTGGATTGTGCACGATGAGGACGGGCGGCCGCTCGGGCGCATGGCCAAGAGCTGGTCCCCTCCGGAACGGCTCGAGTTCCTCCGCGGCGAGGTCGGCGCCATCGTCCGCTGGCGCAAGTCGGACAACAAGGAGGAGTACCAGACCAGCATCCGACGGGACGAATGGGAGGTGGTGGTTCCAGAGCTGGTGTTCGGGCCACTCTGAGCCCTGCTGCGGATCGACATGCAGCGCAGCCCTACGGACTGCTCCCAGGCTGAAGCCGCGAAACCGGAGCTCCGGCTACAGCGCCGGCCCGGGGCATCACGGTCCCACCACCTCCAACCTGGTGACCAGCCTGGCAAGCTCGCTCTGCCTGCCGATGTCGAGCTTGTCGTAGACCTGCTTCAGCGTGCTGCGAACGGTGCCCTCGCTGTTGCCAGCAGCCTTCGCCGCCTCGCGCGGCGACAGGCCCGAGCCGACCAAAGCGGCGATGCGCGCTTCGGCAAGCGTCAGGCCCAGGAGCTGCAGTGAGCGGAGCGGGTTTGCCTTCCTGCCGCGCGCGGGGTCGATAATGAGCAGCAAAGCCGCAGCCTCTACCGCCACGCCAACATGCATGGCGCTCAGTCGGAACGCCTGGACGATCAACGGCTTTCGCCCGGAAGGCCGCCGCAGAGCCATGGGCGCAGTTACGGTCCGCGTAGCGCCTTCAGCGAGCACGCCGTCGACTGCAGCAGCCAGAGCGCTGCGGAGCGCGGTTTCCGCCGGCCAAAGGACACCGCCCGCCAAGGCGAGGCCATCGCCCATCAGTGCCTGCGCTACGGCATTGATGAAGAGCGGTCTGAGGTCCTGGCGGACCACCACGACCCCCAGCCCGAACTCGGTAAGGAGCGCGAGATAGACTTCGTCGCGTCCAGCGTGGGTGCCCTCTCGTTCGATAGAGTCAGCCGCCGCCATGGTCCCACCCGTTTCGTGCTCGGCCTTCTCGCCGCGCCATGGCACTTGGAGTAGCATTCGGAACTGCCGGACACGTGTGACCGACGTCACACCCAAGCGGGGGGAGCATTGAAGGATACAGCTCGGATCGACGCCGCCCTTCGGGCGTCCTTCATCTTTCCCCTCCTCGGGCCGGTGGAACGGCTCGCATTCATCGAGGCGGGCAGGTCCCGGCGCTATGAGAGCGGTCAGCCGATCTTCTCAATGGGCGAGCCGGGCACCTCGATGATGCTGCTCGAGAGTGGCGAGGTGCGCATCTCCTACCCCTCGGCCGACGGCAAGGTCGTCATTCTGTCCGAGTTGCAGCCGGGCGCAGTGTTTGGCGAGATCGCCATGCTTGATGGTGGTGCGCGCTCTGCTGACGCGACCGCCGCCACGAACTGTACCGTGATGGCCTTCGAGCGCGAGCACCTGATGGAGATGCTCAGGTCGAACTGGTCGTTGGCCGAGGGGGTGCTGAAGCTGGTTTGCGCTCGCCTGCGTCGCTCCGACGAGCGCATGGCGGACCTTGCGTTCTTCGACCTCCCGGCGCGACTTGCCAAGATTGTCCTTGCCCGCGCCAAGGCCGCACCTGCGGGGGGACCGTTGAGGCTGAGCGACGCCCAGTCCACACTGGCCAGTCTGGCCGGTGCGAGCCGGGAGACGGTCAATCGCTGCCTGCGTCGCTGGGAGAAGGACGGTCTGGTGTTGATCGAAGAGCGACGTATCGTGCTGCTGAAGCCGGATGCGCTCAGGGCACTCTAGCCTTCCGGCATCCCCGCCAAGCGCAGGCCCGTCTCGGTTGCCTCGGTGCGCCTCGGGTCCCGGTTCGGCTGCCCGTCGTGGATGGGCTTGAGCGTGACCGAGGGCTCGAGCGCTAGATAGTTGGCCAGTAGCCGCCGCGCCTCGTCCATCCCCGGCTAGCGCTTCATGGCCTTCGCGAGAAACGGGTCGAGGGCGAGTACACTTCTATGCGTCCGGCCGGCGGCCAAAGGAGGCGAAAACGGCGGCGCGGCCAGAACGGCAAACTCCTGACTGACAAAGGCCGTCGCATCTACCGAACGTCCGCGGACATGCAGCAACCCGCTACACCGGAGATCTCGTCCCTGCGAACCGCACGTAGACCGTTGTTCTGATCGCCTGGCCGGCAGACAAGGTCGCCACCCTGCTATCGCCGTCGATGGACCCACGCAGTGAGAACCACCCGATCGTCCGAACCGAAGCTTGAAGAAGAGAACGGGAGGCGGCGGCGCCCCAAGCCAAACACTGTCATCCGCATCCTCCCTTCGGCACCGACCAGAGCCTAGCATTCCCCTCTTCTTGCACTTTAGGCAAAGGAGCGGCGCATTGTGACGCACACAACAGGCGGAATACCGGCCTCCTTGATGGAATTGGTGGTGGCGACGGCCGACAAGATACGTAATAGTTGCGACGGCAAAGTCCTTTCCGCCCTCCGAACTCCAATCGACAGCCCCGGAAATGAGCGAGGAAGAAGATCTATCCGCACACAGCCCGGCATCGGGCAGTACACAGGCCGGTGCGTTTCGCAACTGGCTGAACCATGCCGGGCTTGCCAGGTATCGGGAGATCCTCGAGGCGAACGACGTCAGCCTGAAGAACGCCAGTCTCTTGACTGAAAGCGACCTTGTCGCGCTTGGACTGACCGTTGGGGCGCGAAGGAGTTTCCTCGCCGCCGCCGCAGAACTCGGGGCCATGCAGCACGACGCCCTGCTGCTGGATCAGGAGCGGCGCCAACTCACTGTACTATTTGCCGATCTGGTGGACTGGACGAAACGCTCACAAGAACTGGATTCGGAGATACTGCGGGCCCAGCTTGAACGCTTTCGCCGCTTTGTCCGTCAGGTCACGGAGCAATATGGCGGGCATGTCGCTCAGACACTGGGCGATGGCGTGCTCTGCTATTTCGGCTGGCCGCGTGCGCAGGAAAATGGCGCGGTGAGTGCCGTCCACGTCGCTCTGGCGTTGAGGGCCGGCGTCGGGACGCTTCCCGTGGATCCGCCTATGCAACTGCGCGCGGGGATCGCAACTGGCACGGTCACCGTAGGCGGAGGCAAGGTCGAAGAACAGGGCCTGGCGGTGGGCGAGGCCCCCAACCTGGCAGCGCGGCTGCTGACGCTGGCTGAGCCGGGGCAAGTCGTTATCGGGCCGACGACCCGCGGACTCGTGGGCGGAACGTTCCTGCTCACTGACCTCGGACCACGTCCACTCAAGGGGGTCGCGCACCCCATTGCCGCCTTTCGTGTGGATGGCGTTGCGAATGTCACGGGGCGTTTTGCTGCTAGGGCCGCGAGTACCGGCGTTTCGGTCTTGTTGGGAAGAGGCGCCGAACTGCAGTCCCTCCTGGACTACTGTGAAAAGGCGACGTCGGGCGAGGGGCAGGTCGTCCTCATGTCGGGCGAGGCTGGCATCGGCAAGAGCCGGCTGCTTCACGCCTTCGAGGATCGTATCAAGGTTAGCCGGCCGCTGCCGCGCTTCGAGGCTTCACCCCTTCACCGCACTTCAGCTCTCTATCCCGTGATCGAACACCTCACGGCCGCGAGCGGCATTCGGCAGGATGACGACGAGCTGAGTCGTCTCGAGAAGCTCCGAGCCATTTTGGCGGGGGTCGGCCAGACCGATGCGACGGCGCTTCAGGTGATCGCCGGGATGCTCTCCATTGCAACGGGCGAAGAGCTGAACGTGTCAGCCGAGCGCCACAAGGATATCCTCCTGGAAAGCCTGGTCAGCTATCTCTGTGCTGCTTCCCGGCGGTCGGGCTCGATCCTGATCTTCGAGGACCTTCACTGGATCGACCCTACCACGGAGGAACTGCTGGGGCTGCTCGCGGCGCGGTGCCGAAAGGAATCGATTCTGCTGCTTGCGACATCGCGGCCGGAATACCGTCCGAAATGGCAGGGGGCAGATGGTGACTTGCTCATCATCGAGCGACTTGATGCTTCGCACACCGCGCAACTCGTCCAGCACATTGCCGGACCTGGATGGCTTGACGCGGACCTGCAGACCGAAATCGTTCGACGTGCAGACGGGGTACCCCTCTTTGCCGAAGAAATTACCCGAGCCGTTTTGCTCGGGCGCGAGCGCAACCTTGGTGCCATACCGGCGACGCTTCAGGACAGCCTGCTGGCGCGCCTTGAACCGATCGCCCACGCCAGGGCGACTTTGCAGCTGGGCGCCTGCATCGGCGCCACGTTTGACGCCGAGCTGCTTGACGCCATATCGGATGCCGTTGACCCGACCTATGACTTGATTGACGCCCTCGATGCCCGGATCCTCGTGCACACGAGGGGCTCGGCAGAGTCGACCTATCGCTTCCACCATAGCCTGCTGCGCGACGCCGCGTATGAGTCCCTGCCGACCGCAAGACGAGCCATTGTGCATGGCAAGATCGCCGACGCGATCGAACGAAGCTTTCCCGAGCGCGCCGCCAGCAGCCCTGAACTCCTGGCCCATCACCATTCGCTGGCCGGTGTGGTCGACAAAGCCGTGGATTGCTGGCTAAGGGCCGGGAAGCGCAGCGCCGCACGCTTCGAAAACGAGGAAGCCATAGCGCATTTTCGTCACGGCCTGGAGCTCATTCCGCGCTTACCCCCGGGAATGCAACGCGATACGGTTGAGCTGCAGCTGCAGCATGGACTGGGGACAGCCCTGGGGAGCCAGCAAGGCTACACACCGCCTGAAGTCGGTGCCGCCTTCGGGCGGGCGCTGGAGTTGTCGGCGACAGTAGGTGAGTTTCCCGAGCGACACGCGACAATCAGCGGGCTCTGGCTCTACTATCTGATGCGCGCGGAATACGACAAGAGCAGCCCACTCGCCGAGGAGATGTCGTTGCACACTCCCGACCGAGAGGCGCTCCTTGCCGCTTCTATGACTTTGTCGATCGATGACTTCTTCGTAGGCAAGTTGCAGCCCGCGCTGGCGAAGGCAGAGACGAGCTGGTCGCTCTACCAGGAGTTGCGCGAACCGGCTCTACACCACCGCTACGGAATGAACGCCGGCGTGTTCTCCAAGGACTTCGACGGGTTCATCTCGCAGATCCTGGGGTATCCCGATCGTGCCGTCACCTCTCAAGACACGGCAATCGCGGCCGCATTGCGGGCGAAGGACCCCGTAACCATTGCCACCGTTCTGGCCCACTCCGCGCTCGTCGCCAGTCTTCGCAGCGACTGGGCGGCGACGCTATCGTTCGCGAAGCAGGGCATCGACTACAGCAAGGAAAACAGGATCTTCATCCGGCAAGTCGAAGCCGAGGTATTCTATGGCGTGGCGATAGCCCATGTCGGAGACCTTCGGACCGGCTGCGACATCATGCAGAAGGCAATGGCAGACTGGGCAAGCATCGGCGCCCGAATCTCCAACTGCCTGCACTACACGCTCCTGGCGCAGTTGCTCGCGCGCCTGGACCGACGGGACGACGCATGGGCCGCGATCGAAACCGGCATCGAATCTGCAGAGAGCAGCGGTGAATTGCTGTTTCTGCCTGAGGCAATTCGCGTCAAGGGCGACCTGCACCGTCTTGTCTACGGAGACGACCCGAGCGCAGAGCTCGAATACCAGAGGGCCATTCGGCAGGCCCGTGCGATGGAAGCGAAATGGTGGGAATTGCGCGCGGCAGTGGCACACGCTGACTTGCTGCGGTCTCAGGGCAGGAATGCTGCCGCGTTGCATGTGGTGGCCCCCGTCTATGACTGGTTCACAGAGGGCCATTCGTTGCCCGAGCTCGTCCATGCGAAGAACCTCATCGCACAACTGCGTCCGGCCGTGGTCAACGCGAAGCACGTCACTTGACATCGCCTTGAGCTGGCAAACGAGAGCCTCCCCAGCATCTGGCGTCTTCGCGAGATGCAGCAGTTCATCGACAGAATACGCAATGGGCCGGCGCGATTGCTCACGATCCCGATGCAGCCCAATGACCGGTGGTCGCTGGACTTCGTCTCCGATGAGCTCACCGACGGTCGCCGCTTCCGGGTGCTCACGGTGGTCGATGACTGCACCCGCGAGTGCCTGGCCTTGGTTGCAGATACGTCGCTGTCGGGCCTGAGGGTGGCGCGGGAGCTCGAGGCACTGATCGCCAACCGAGGTCGGCCCAGAATGATCGTCAGTGACAACGGCACCGAGTTCACCTCGAACGCCATCCTTGGCTTCGCCGACCGGCAGCGCATCGACTGGCACTAAGTCGCTACGCAACGTCACCCCGACCTACATTGGTCACTCGACAATGTCTGCACCCGTATGGACGACTGACTGAGGCTGTGGGTAACAACAGGGTGCAAATTCGCTCGCGCTAGGATGCAACGCATTGGAACCGTACGCTTCACTCGAGGCGCAAAAATTGCGAGCACTTGCCACCACTTAGCGCTGCGGAATGACGCCAATTGCGTCGACATGGGACGGATCCCAAGCTAAATCATAATCCGTGTGTCGGGGGTTCAAATCCCTCCTCCGCTACCAAGCTTCCTCAACATATTCAGAATATTACGGCCGACCGACCGTCGCGATGGTGGTGAGCTTTGCCTTGCCTTAGGGCGAGCGAGATCCCGGCTTAGCACGCCATGCTCGCGGTCTATCGAGTTGCGGGGGGTGGTCTGCCGAATACCTCGAGTCTGGTGACGATCCGGGCCAGTTCGCTCTGCTTTCCGATGCCCAGCTTTTCGTAGATGACCTGCAGCGTCGATCGCGCCGTGTTCGTGGTGATGCCCAGCCTGGTCGCGGCCTGCTTCGGCGACAGCCCGTTCCCGACCTCCGATGCCAGGCGCGCTTCCGCGGGGGTGAGGCCCAGCAGTTCCAGCGTGGCCGATGGGTC
>NZ_JAYRYM010000008.1:0-40955 GCF_041917035.1 Devosia sp.
GCTTCCGATGCTCATCGGAGAAGTGGCGGAGAGAAAGGGATTCGAACCCTTGAGACGGTTCCCCGCCTACACACTTTCCAGGCGTGCGCCTTCGACCACTCGGCCATCTCTCCGCTCGCGCCCACCGGGCGAACTCGGTGCGCTCGCCTGCCGACCCGTGGGTCGGGGGGGAGGGCGGTCTACCGTCCCTCAGGCGCGGCGCAATATACTCAGGAAAGGCGAGGCCGCAAGCTGTTTGCGGCGAACCGGTGCGGTGTGCCCCCGGCGATGGTCGCGCGCTGCTTGTCGAGGCCCGTCGCGGCATGGCACAAGGAGGGAGGGCGCGCCGGCCTGTGCCGGGACGAAGGACTGAAACGGAACGGCCGATGCGGTTCGTGGTAAGGCTGCTGGGCACCTGGCTCGTCGGGCTGGCCCTCATTCTCTTGATCATCGACGGCACCCGCTCGCTGGGTGCCAACGGCTTGCTGGTGACGGCGTTCGGCGATGCCTGGACCTGGCTGCACGCCGACAGCCTCGCGGCGGCGCGGCAGTTCGTCCAGTCGCGCCTGTTCGGGCCGGTGATCGCGGCGACGGTGGAGGTCATCCTGTCGCTGCCCGGCTGGGTGGTGCTCGCCGTTCCGGGCGTGCTGCTCGCCTGGGCGGGGCGATCGCGCCGCACCCGGGTATTCGTGCGCCATGACCAGCTCTAGCGCCCCCGATCGCCTGGGCCTTCACGACCCCGACGGTTTTGCGGCCTTCGTCGCCGGCCTGCCGGGCACCGGCCTCGTCGAGCAGTGGGAGAGCCATGTCGCCAAGGTCGGCGGCAAGGTCTTCGCGCTGCTCGGCCGCGGCGGCGGCGCCGTCGCCTTCAAGGTGTCGGCGCTCTCCTTCGCCGGGCTCACCGATCTGCCGGGCATCGCGCAGGCCCCGTACTTTGCCCGGGGCCAGTGGGTCAGCGTCGCTCCCGGCGCCCTGGGCGAGGCCGAACTGGCCGACTACCTGCGCGAGTCGCACCGGCTGATCGCGGCGAGGCTGACGCAAAGGCTGCGCGCCGAACTCGGCCTATGAGCCGGGCGCGATGGCGAAGAGGTGCAGCGGCGAGCCCGGCAGGCTGCGCTCGCTGAGCCAGTCCGGCAGGTCCTCACGCGCGAGGCGGCGGCCCAGCGCCTCCGGGCCCGCCTCCGGCCCGACATCGGGCGGCACCCCGCCGGCGGCCAGCGCCGGGCAGAGCACCAGCCAGTCGAGGCCGCGGTGCCGGGCGATCGCGCGCGCCTCCTCGGCCGGGCCGGCAAAGAAGCGCAGCGTGTCGCGCAGCCCGGCCTCGGCCCGGTGATAGGGCGCCCCCACCACCGCGTGGCCGGTGAACGCCAGCAGGTGCGCACCGAGGTCGAGCGGCGCCATGACGCGGCCGGGGGGCAGGGCGGCGAGGCCGGCATAGGCCTGCGGTCTGAAGCAGTCCGCGGCGTCGAGACCGCCGGCGGCGAGCCCGGCCGGCGCACCGGACGCAGCGGGGGCGCCGGCGAGGGGGCTGGCCAGCAGGGTCAGCACCATGCCGGCAAAGCCGATCCAGCCGCCGACCAGCGCCAAGAGGGCGAGCGGGCGACGCTCGTGCTGCCACCCCGTCCGCGCCGTGGCGATGAGCGCCGCGCCGACCGACGGCGCGAGGCTGGCCCCGATGCGGGCGGCGCGCGCCTGCAGCAGCATCACCAGCAGCGCCAAGAGCAGGAACAGCGCCATGCTCAGCCAGCGCGCCAGCTCGGCCCTGGGTCGCATCGCCGCGGCCCACAGCGCGAAGCCCAGTCCGAGCAGCGTCGGCAGTCCGGCCGCGAGGACGAAGTCGGGTCTGTCGGCCAGCAGCGCCAGCGCCGGCTGCGCCTCCTCCACCCGGCTGAGCCAGTGACTGACCAGCCAGGGATCGAGCCCTCCATAGGGGCCGGCGCGGCATTCCGGGAAGGCCAGTGCCAGGGCGGCAACCAGCACGGCGGCCGCCGCGATGCCGGCCGGCAGGCGCAAGGACGCGGTCCTGAGGCGCAGCAGCGACAGCAGGACGAAGAGCGCGCCCGTCCCGATGCCGGCGGCAACGGTGACGATCGACAGCGCATCGCAGGCGGGGACCAGCCAGCGCTCCGGCGGCACGGTCGCCGCAAACAGCGCCGAGGCACCCGTTGCGAGGCCGATGCCGAACCCGCGCAGCGCCCGTCCGTGCCTTTCGTCCAGCACCCAGGCGAGGCCGAGCGATCCGACCGCCGCCAATAGGCCGGGAAGGCTCTCGAGGCCGACCGCCAGCCCCACGGCGGCCACGACGCCGGCGGCGAGGCCCAGGCGGGGCCGGGACAGCGCGCCGAGGGTGAGGTCGGCGAGCGCCAGCAGCAGCACCAGCTGCATCGCGTGGTGGTCGAGGCGCCCCGGGGCGAAGTCGGCAAACGTCACCACCGAGAAGGCGAACAGCAGCATGCCCGGTAGCGCCGCCGCGCCGCCGGCCAGCCGCACCGCGATCCGGCCGGAGAGCCACAGCGCCACGAGCAGCAGTCCCAGCGGGTAGAGCCAGGCCGCCAGCATCTCGGACCCCGGCCCCCCGAGCAGCGACCGGGCGGACACGATCAGCCCGGCGATCGGCAGGTCGGCGAGGCGCGACCAGTGCATCAGCACGCCGAACGGGGTATCGAGGCGATACTGCATCAGGTCGTACCAGCCCTGCCCGGCGAGCAGGTCGCGAACCTCGACGAGGCGCATGGCATCGTCGGTATCGGCGAGCAGCGGGGCGGCATCGGTCGCCTCGCGCAGCCCCAGCAGCACGACGGCCAGCGCCAGGCACGCCAGCAGCACGCGCCAATCGACTGAACTGCCTTTTGCCGTCATCCCTCGTCCTTTCGCCCCAGACTTAGCCGGGGGCGCTTAAGAACGACTGAAGCCTGTGGTTGACGAAGGGCGGAGGCCCCCATTTACTGTTCGTTAGCTATTGCCAAGGGGGGCAAGATGATTGCTGGGCTACTTTACGTCATCGGACTGATCGCCGCGCTCGTGACCGTCGCCATGGTCGGCTACAGCGCACCGCCGCTGGTGCAGGCGGTCATGACCGCGCTCGATGGGCCGAACGCCAACCTGTTCGTCGCGCTCGGCGACGCGGCGCGGGCCCTGTCATGGGCGCTCGGGCCGTTTGTCGGCGGCATCGTGCTGATGGGCCTGGGGCGCATCATCATGCTGCTCGGCGCCATCAACCGGGCGCTGCGCGGCACCGCCTGAGCGCCGCGCCGCAGCTCAGATCAGGCTGGCCGCGGCCGGCACGATGGCCTGGTCGAATGCCAGCGCAAAGGCCATCGGGGCCAGGGCCAGCGCCAGTGCGAGCGGCTGCCTGACCCTCGCCACGCGGGCGATGAGGAACAGCGAGACGATCAGGATCAGCGAGGCGAACAGCACGGCGGCGTGCTGCTGCAGCAGCGGTAGCCAGGTTTCCATCGCAAAGCCTCCCACGGGTGCCGGTCAGTCGACCTGCTTGTCGCGCGCGCGCCCTTAGGGTCCGGTTGCGCCGATCCGTGGCCATTGCCTCAAACTGCGCCGATCTATACCCCGCCTGCGCCGGCCGGCGCGCCCTTGCTCCAGGTGACGTCGGCGCCGTTGAGCGGGACCACCGACAGGCTCATCTTGCCCGAGCCCAGCTGCAGTTCGCGGGCATGCGCCAGATAGACCAGCGCGTTGTTCTCCGCATCGTAGATGCGGCTCACCCTGAGGCTCTTCCAGATCAGCGAGCGCGACTGCTTGAAGATTTCCTCGCCCCCCTTGGCGAGGCTGATGTCGCCCACCGTGATCGGCCCCTGCGCGCTGCAGTCGACCGCCGAGTAGGACGGGTCCTCGAACCAGTTGCCCTGCTGCAGGCGGTCGATCAGGCTGCGGTTGAAATAGGCGACGTGGCACACCACACCGGCCACCTCCGGGTCGGGCACCGCCTCGATGGCGATGTCGTTGCCGGTCCAGTCGACCCCGACGCTGCCCACATTGGTGGCCGTGTTGTTGCCGCAGGCCGCGAGCCCGCCGGCGAGAACGAGGGCAAGGCCGATCGAGGCGAGGCGCTTGAGCATGGCGGGCATCCGGGGTTGGGTTTGACGACGGGCGTGATGTGGGGACCGCCCGTCCCTCACGCAAGCGTCAGCGCTCGGATAGTTTGAGCCGCCGCTCCAGCAGCCGGACCAGCAGCGACAGCGAGATGGTCATGCTCAGATAGAGGAAGGCCACCACGTTGTAGGTCTCGAAGAACTTGAAGCTGCCCGAGGAGTAGACCTTGCCCAGCTGCGTGATGTCCTGCACGCCCAGCGCCGAGACCAGCGCGGAATCCTTGATCATCGAGACGAAATCATTGCCCAGCGGCGGCAGGATGGTCCTCAGCGCCTGCGGCCAGACGATGTGCCGGAAGGTGTTCCAGCGGTTGAGTCCGAGGGCCCGCGCCGCTTCGATCTGGCCGCGGTCCACCGCCTCGATGCCGGCCCGGAAGATTTCGGCGATGAAGGCCGAGTAGCACACCGTGAGCGCGACGATGGCGCGCAGCGTGAAGTCGAAGCCCCGCACCGTCACCGGGGCGACGAGGCCGGCCTCGATCAGCGGGCCGGCCAGCCAGTTCGCCGCGACCACCATGGCCGGCGCCCCCACGAAGGCGACGTAGAACAGCGCCACGAGGATGGGGATGCCGCGGATGATCTCGATATAGAAGGTCGCGACCTGCTCGAGCCAGGCGCGGCCCGAGGTGCGGGCGAGGGCAATGGCGAGACCGAGCAGCGCCGCGGCGCCGAAGGCGACGAACGTCACCCACAGGGTCGTGAGCATGCCCTTGCTGAGGGTTGCGAAGATTTCGGCATAGCCGGCGTCCGCGACGATGGCCCACAGGGTGGTGAGGCCGAGCAGCGCGATGGCGAGCAGCCACCACGGAAACCGGGATGCTGGCGATGAGCGGAAGGGGCGGGCCATGCGGGGGAGCAGGCGCGACCATGCCGCGCCCGCCTCGCTGCGTCGTCAGCCGTTCTGGCCGTAGTCGAAGAACCACTTCTTGATCAGAGCATCGAGCGAACCGTCGGCCCGCATCGCATCGAGTGCCGCGTTGAACGGCGCCACGAGGTCGGAGCCCGGCGTCAGGATCAGCCCCAGCGGCTCGGACTTGATCGGCTCGCCGACCTGCTTGAAGGCGCCCGGATCGGCGCCGATATAGCCGGCCGATGCCGCCTGGTCGGCGATCACCGCGTCGACGTCGCCCGATTTCAGCGCCTGCACCGAGGCCCCGAAGGTGTCGAACAGCTTGACCCGCGGATTGGCCTCGTCGCCGTCGAGCACGTCGTAGATGGCGGTATAGAAGGCCGAGGTGCCCGACTGGGCGCCGAACAGCAGGCCGGTGTCGTCCTTGAAGCTTTGGATGCCGGTGATGCGGGCCTCGTCGGCGCGCACGAGGAAATACTGCTCCACCGTGATGAACGGCGCGGTGAAGTCGATCTGCTCCTCGCGCTCGGCATTGATGGTGATGCCGTCGGCCCCGACGTCGAACTGGCCGGTCCGCACCGCTTCGATCATCACGTCCCAGGCGGACAGGTTCCACTCGACCTTGGCGTTGAGGCGCGTGGCGATCTCGTTGATCAGGTCGTACTCGAGGCCGATGCCCTCGCCGGTCTTGGGGTCGGCGAAGTTCAGCGGATAGTAGGCATTCTCGGTAACGGCCCGGATGGTGCGACCGCCCAGGTCGGGCAATCCCTGCGCTGCGGCGGGAAGGGCGAGGCCGAGCACCAGCAGCGGCGCGGCGATTGCGGTCAGAAGCGATTTCATGAGTCGGCGATCTCCCGAAGGTTGCGCCGGACGAACTCCGGGCCCGGCATTGCGGCGGACAATATGCGTGTTCCTGCGGCTCTCTCAACCGGATTCTGGGCGGTTCCCGGTCCCCCCGTGTCCCGCCGCCGGGCCACGCGGCCGGTCGACGTGACCGAGGTCGCGGCCCGGATCGATGCGGTCGCGCACCAGCTGCTTGAGCTGCCGCGCATCGGGAAAGCCACCATCGCGCTTGCGCTCCCACACCAGCTCGCCGTCGATATGGATTTCGAAAATGCCGCCGGTTCCCGGCCTGAGGCTCACCTCGCCCAGTTCGAGGCTGAAGGTCGAGAGCACTTCCTGCGCCATCCAGGCGGCCCGGAGCAGCCAGTTGCACTGCGTGCAATAGGTGATGGCGAGGTGCGGGCGCTCGCTCATACCTGTGGATCCGCCCAGCTCGAGAACACCGCGCTGGGCAGGATCAGTACATCCTCCTCCGCCTCGAGCTGTTCCTGCTTGAGCGTCACCAGCTGCGCGGTGGTGGTGTTGACGCGCTGCGCCAGCAGCCGGGCGATCTGCAGCAGCCAGGCGGGGTGCGCCTCGAGCACGTTGAGCGCATCGGCGATGACATAGAGTTGCACGTCCGTCACCGCCCGAACCGTGGCGCTGTGCGGGCGATCGAGCAGCACGCTCATTTCCCCGAAGATCGCGCCGGGCTGGCGGATGGACGAGACGAACCTGCCGTCGCGCAGCACCTCCACCTCGCCTTCCTTCAGCACGATCAGCGATCCGGTGCGGCCGCCCTGTCGGATCAGCTCCGCGCCGGCGGGATAGAAATCGAACTTCAGCCAGCCCTGGTTGTCGGCCACTCGCATGCTCCGCTATTTGAGAAGATCGAAAATCCGGTCGAACATGTCGCGGTCCTCGCGTGCCTTGGCCTGCTGGCGCAGGTCGACGAGCAGCGCCGTGGTCTTGTGCAGCCGCACCGCCAGTTCGCGGGCAAGGTGCCGCGCCACCGCGGGATGCTCGTCGAGGAAGCGATCGGCATCCTCGGCGACGTAGAGTTCGGCGCCGTTCCGCGTCCTCACCGTGGCCGTGTGCGGCTGCCCGAGCAGCACCGCCATGTCGCCCACAACCGAGCCGGGTTCGGCGATGCCGGCGACCGAACTGCCCTGGCGCACCACTTCGAGATCGCCGGATTTGAGGATGTACAGCCGCCCGGTGCTGCTGCCTTCGGAAAACACCACGGCCCGCGGCCCCAGCTTGAACAGCGGCAGCGACTTGGCGGCTTCGAGAATGTGCTGCATGGAGGGGCGGTCCGGTTCGTGCTGCCGCGATGCTAGCCGAGGTTGCGGCGCTTGGTAAGCGCCGCTGCGGCGCGCGAAAGCGGGGGATGGGCTGTGGCCGTGCTTGAGCGCCGGCGGCGGATCGCTATGGTCGGCGCGGCCCGACGGAGGGGTTCGGCGTGATCGCGAAACCGGCGCCAGGGGCGCGCTACCAGTGGCTCGACCTGATGCGCGGGCTGGCCATCCTCGCCATGATCGTCTTTCACATCGCCTGGGACCTCTACTATTTCGGCTACAGTTCCGTCGATGTGACCGTCGCGCCGGGCTGGGTACTGTTCCAGAAGGCGATTCTCTCGAGCTTTCTGCTGCTGGTCGGGGCCGGCCTGATGCTCGCCCATCGCGGCGCGATCCGCTGGCGGGCGTTCTGGCGGCGCTTCGCGCTCCTCGTGGCCGCGGCGCTGCTTGTCACCGCCGGGACCTACTGGATGTTCCCCGACTATTTCGTGTTCTTCGGCGTGCTGCACGCCATCGCCGTCTTCTCGCTGGCCGCGCTGCCGCTGCTGCGCCTGCCGCCTCCGGCGATCCTCGCCGTCGGGCTCGGCGTGCTGGCTGTCTCGTTCGCCATCTCCGACCCGGTGTTCTCCAGCCGGGAGCTGGGCTGGATCGGCTTCTGGCCGGTGTCCCCTCCGACCAGCGACGTGGTGCCGGTCTTTCCCTGGTTCGGCGTGGTGCTGATCGGCGCCGCGCTGACCGGCCTCGTGCGCGGCACCCCGCTCTGGGTCCGCCTCGCCGGCTTCCGCACCGGGCAGCCCGTGGCGCGCGGCATTGCCGTCATCGGTCGCTGGAGCCTGCCGGTATATCTCGTGCACCAGCCGCTGATCATCGCGGCGCTCTATGGCCTGATGCAGCTGCAGGCCCCGGCGCTGGCGCCGCCGGTGCCGTCGACCGCCGACGCGTTCCTGCTCAGCTGCGGCGCCAGCTGCAGGGCGACGGACGGCGATGCCGGCCGCTGTGAGCGTTATTGCGCCTGTGCGCTCGAACAGGTCGAGCAGAACGGCCTCTGGGCGGTGATCGACGCCCCGGCGCGCACCGCCGAGGAGCAGCGGCAGGTCGATGCGCTGGCGCGCCTCTGCACTGCGATGGCGCGGTGAGGACTGCCGTCGCGGGGTTCAGTTCCGCTGCCCGTCGGTGCTATAGGCGGGGCCGACATCGAGGAGGACTATGCTGATGCAGATCGTGGTGACGGGTGCTGCGGGGACGCTGGGAAGCAAGCTGTGGCCGCTGCTCGAAGCGGCGCCCTGGTGCAGCGGGGCCACCGGCATCGACATCCGGCCCCGGCCCGAGGGCAGCCGGCACGGCTCGATCGTCGCCGACCTGCGCGATCCGAACGATCAGCGCTGGATCGCGCTCGTCGAGGCCGCCGACGCCGTGGTGCACTTCGCCACCCTCGATCCGGCCCCGGCCTCGAGCTGGGCGTCTGCCACAGCCGCCATCGACATGACGGCAAACCTGCTCGCCCATGCCGGGCGCCGGCGGCCCTGCCGCTTCATCTTCGCCTCCTCCAACCATGCCATGGGTGGCTACAAGGACCTGCCGATCCCCGGCGACGGCAAGCTCCGCATGGGCACCGAGCCCAGGGCCGGGACGCGCTTCTTTCTGGGTGGAGGTGCCTATAGCCGCGGCGCCGCCTACGGGGCCTCCAAGCTCCTCGGCGAGCGCGTCGTCGGGGCGATGGCGGCCGCTTCCGGGGGGCTGCTGAGCGGGGTGTCGCTGCGCATCGGCTACTGCCAGCGCGGCGAGAACCGGCCGGCGACCCTGCTCGGCTCGGGCGGCGGGCCGCCCCAGGCCTGGCACGGCCAGCCCGAGGCCGACCAGCGCCGCGACCTCACCTGGTTCCGCAACATGTGGCTGTCGGACGGCGACTTCCGGCGCCTGCTCGAGGCGGCGCTGACGGCGGAGACCCGCGCCTGGCCCGGCCCCGCCATCGTCGTCAACGGCGTCTCGGCCAATACCGGCATGGCCTGGGACCTCGACGAGGCCCGCCGCTGGATCGGCTATGTCCCGCAGGACGATGTGTGGGCGGGCCTGGCCGGGACGGACTGACCCTATTCGTGCAGCAGCTGCGTGACGCGCGGACCGCGCCGCGGCGGCGCCGGCGGCGGCGGATTGGTGAGGGCCTGCAGGATGCGCCCGAACACGCCCTGCTCCTCATGCCGCTCCGCCGCCTGCTTGCGCAGTTCGACGAGCAGCGCCGAGGTGGCGTCGAGCCGGGCGCAGGCGAGCGTGGCGACGTGCAGCGCCACCAGCGGCGTGCGCTCGAGAAAGCCGATCGCGTCCTCGATCACCCGGACCGTGGCGGCGCTCTCGGCGGTGACGTCGGCGGTATGGTCGGTGCCCAGCAGCACCGACATCTCCCCGATCAGCGCGCCGGGTTCCTCGATACGGGCGATGGTGATGCCATTGCGCTCGACCAGCAGCCGGCCATGCTCGAGCACGTAGATCTCGCCGGAGAAATCGCCTTCGCTGATCAGCCGTTCGCCGGCGCGCAGCGCCCGACTGGGCTGGGACTGGACGAGGGGCAGGATGCTGGCCACGTTGAGATGCTCCCGGGTTCGATCGCCTCAAGCATAGCCGCTGCCGGACGGTGTTGCCAGCCGCCCCGAATCCGACCGCAAGCTCCACCCGGCACGGGCCGCGGGCGCCCCGAGGGCCTGCTTCCGGCGCCGGAGCCAGTCCCGACGAGGTGGCCCGCATTCCCGCGCCAAGCAGTGCGACAGTAACGACGTCGTGAGTAGCCCGTGATCGCCGGTTGCGCGCCGATCTAGTCGGCGGTTACGTCGAACGTCGAATATATTCGACATCCGATCCTGTGCTTGATATTCAGCTGTCGGCAGTGTTGCAGTATTCGACCAGTACGCTTCCGTTCCCCCGACTGCATTCCCAAATCGATCGTGAGGTCCGGAGGCCGAGCCGGATGCCCGTCCTGTCCCACGACAGCCGACGGGCATCCGGTAACACCCGCTTGTCGGCCGCAGCGCTGCCGTGACTCGATGCAGCCCGCGACCGGCCGCATCCGGAGTTCCTCCGCTGGCATCGGGAGCACTGCTTCAAGCACTGATCGCGACAAGTGCCCGCGCCGTCGGTGCGGGCCGCCGGCTACTCGTCGCCCATCTTCAGCGCTTCGATGAACGCCTCCTGCGGGATTTCCACGCTGCCGAACTGGCGCATGCGCTTCTTGCCGGCCTTCTGCTTTTCGAGCAGCTTGCGCTTGCGCGTGGCGTCGCCGCCATAGCACTTGGCCGTCACGTCCTTCCTGAGCGCCCGCACCGTTTCGCGCGCGATGATCTTGCCGCCGATTGCCGCCTGGATGGGGATGACGAACAGGTGCGGGGGGATCAGTTCCTTGAGCTTTTCGCACATCTGCCGGCCGCGGCTTTCGGCGGCGGTGCGGTGCACCAGCATCGAGAGCGCGTCGACCGGCTCGGAATTGACAAGGATCGAGAGCTTGACCAGGTCGCCCTCGCGGTGGTCGGCCAGCGTGTAGTCGAAGCTGGCATAGCCCTTCGACATCGATTTCAGCCGGTCGTAGAAGTCGAACACCACCTCGTTGAGCGGCAGGTCGTATTCGATCATCGCCCGGTTGCCGACATAGGTCATGTTGCGCTGGATGCCGCGCCGGTCCTGGCAGAGCTTGAGGATCGAGCCCAGGTACTCGTCGGGCGTCAGGATGGTCGCCTTGATCCACGGCTCGCGGATCTGCTCGATCCGGGTGACCTCGGGCAGGTCCGCCGGGTTGTGCAGCATGAGCTGCTCGCCCGAGGTGAGCTCCACCTCGTAGACGACGCTCGGGGCGGTGGCGATCAGGTCGAGGTCGAACTCGCGCGCCAGCCGCTCCTGGATGATCTCGAGATGCAGCAACCCCAGGAACCCGCAGCGGAAGCCGAAGCCGAGGGCGGCCGAGGTCTCCATCTCGAAGCTGAACGAGGCATCGTTGAGCCTGAGCTTGCCCATCGCCTCGCGCAGCGCCTCGAAGTCGGAGGCATCGACCGGGAACAGCCCGCAGAACACCACCGGCTGGGCCGGCCGGAAGCCGGCGAGCGCGGCGGCGGTAGGGCGCCGGTCGTCGGTGATGGTGTCGCCGACATTGGTGTCGGCCACCTGCTTGATCGAGGCGGTGAAGAAGCCGATCTCGCCCGGCCCCAGCTCGGTCACGTCGACCAGCTTGGGGGTGAACACGCCGACCCGGTCGAGTTCGTAGGTGGCGCCGGCATTCATCATCCGGATCTTCTGGCCCTTGCGGACGGTGCCGTCGATGACGCGGATCAGCACCACGACGCCCAGGTAGGTGTCGTACCAGCTGTCGACCAGCAGTGCCTTCAGCGGCGCGGCGATGTCGCCCTTCGGGGCCGGCAGGCGATGCACGATCGCCTCGAGCACGGTGTCGATGCCGAGCCCGGTCTTGGCGCTGATCTCCAGCGCATCCGAGGCATCGAGTCCGATCACGTCCTCGATCTGCTGCTTGACGCGCGGCACGTCGGCAGCGGGCAGGTCCACCTTGTTGAGCACGGGGACGATCTCGTGGTCGACCTCCATGGCGTGATAGACATTGGCGAGCGTCTGTGCTTCGACGCCCTGGCTCGCATCCACCACCAGCAGCGAGCCCTCGACGGCGGCGAGCGAGCGGTTCACTTCATAGGCGAAGTCGACATGGCCCGGCGTGTCGATCAGGTTGAGGACATAGTCCTCCCCGTTCTGCGCGCGATAGTTGAGCCGCACCGTCTGCGCCTTGATGGTGATGCCGCGCTCGCGCTCGATATCCATCGAATCGAGCACCTGCTCCTTCATCTCGCGCGCCTCGAGCCCGCCGGTCATCTGGATCAGGCGGTCGGCCAGCGTCGACTTGCCGTGGTCGATATGGGCGACGATGGAGAAATTGCGGATGTGATCGAGGGGAACGGCCATGCATCTTCCGGGGGTTCGCGCGCAGAGGCGCCGCTTGCCCGGCTGATAGCAGAGCCGCGCCCCCCGGGGTAGATGGTTTATCGGCGGTTAAGGCGCGTCGTCCCGGCCGTCGGAACCGGGTCGCCGCGCCCTGGCGGGTCGTGCTTGATGCCGGTCGCAACCCGACCCTCGGAGACCGCCATGCGCCTTGCCTGTTCCGGAATGCCCAGCACCCTTGCCGCCGCCTACCGCGCCGGCGCCCTCGATGCCAACGGCCAGCCGCCGGAGCGACACGTCTCCGATGGCGACGGGGTACCGTGCCGGCACTGCCTCGGCCTCGTCGCGGCGGGCGAGCCCTACCTCGTACTCGCCTATCGTCCGTTTCCGCGGCCGCAGCCCTATGCCGAGGTCGGACCGGTCTTCCTGCATGCCGAGCCCTGCCCGGCCTGGGTGCCCGCCGATGGGCTCCCGCCGCGCGAGCGGCAGGGCGGCGGGCGCATCCTGCGCGGCTACGGCCTCGACGACCGCATCGTCTACGGCACCGGGCGGGTGGTGGCCAATGCGGACATCGCGGCGGAAGCGGCCGATCTGCTCTCCCGGCCGGACGTCGCCTACCTCCACCTGCGATCGGCGGCGAACAACTGCTTCACCCTGCGCATCGACCGGGCCTGAGCCTCGCGGGGCCGCCGGTCGGCGGCGAGCCCTCAGCGCAGGCAGTAGAATCCGCGCGTGCCGCCTTCCGAGCTGACGGTGCAGTTGGGATGGTGCGCCGACGGATAGCGGTAGATCCAGTAGTCGGTGCCGAACATGCGGTAGACGCAGACCAGCGCCGGATTACGGCCGATGATCTCGATCCTGAGTTCGCGCGGACGCGAGGACTGCGTGGTGGCGATCCACGCCGAGCTGCCGGTGTGGCTGACCCGCGCCTCGGCATTGTCGGGGCAGATATGGAACTCGCTGTCGGCGGCGAGGGCCGGCAGGCCGGGGGCGGCGAACAGGCTGGCGACGAGGGCCAGTACGGGCAGGACGTGACGCATCGGTGATCTCCTCGGGGCCGGCTTGGCGGCGTGTGAGGCAGAGCATCGTGCCGACGCCGTGAACCGGAACTGAATGCGGCCTGACAGAAAAGCCAATTGCGCCAGTTGGTTAACGGCTCCTGAGTGGCCCGGTCGGAGCTCCGTCCTCGCAGCACGGATGCCAGACGGGCAGATCGGCCAGGTCGCGCGGGCTCATCGTGCTGACCGGATCGGGATCGATGCGGTTCGCGGTGGTGATCTCTGCCAGGAGGCGGCGGATCCAGGTGAAGATTTTGTGCATGGCAGGTTCTCCTTTCCGGGCTTGCATGGGCTGTGTTATCCTTCTGCTCGGCTGCATTCGACAATCGACAAGAGCTGGCGAGCACTTTAGATTATCTACATGGCGAGCCCGTTCCCCATCCCCCTCAACGCCGTCCGCGCCATCGAGATTGTCGCGCGTCGCGGCGCTCTGGCGCCGGCCGCCGAGGAACTGGGCGTGACGCCCGGGGCGGTGAGCCAGCACCTGCGCCGCGCCGAGGAGCGGCTCGGGCACGAGCTGTTCGAGCGGACGCCGCAGGGCCTCCGGCCGACCCCGGCGCTGCGCCAGATCCTGCCGCAGCTGAGTGCCGGCTTCGCCCAGCTGGCCGATGCGCTCGCCATGCTGCGGCAGGGCGACGAGCACGTGCTGACACTCACCGTGGGCAGCGTCTTCGCCTCGCGCTGGCTGGTCTGGCGGCTGGGCAAGTTCTCTGCGCTCCATCCCGAGATCGAGGTGCGGCTGGTGGTGACCGGGCAGATGATCGATCTCGTGCATTCGGACATCGACTGTTCGATCCGCTTCGGGCGCGGCAACTGGCCCGGGGTGCGGGCCGTGCGGATCGGCGGCGCGCGCTACAGCCCGGTCGCGGCGCCGCCGCTCGCGGCGCTGCTCGCAACGCCGGCCGACCTTGCCCGGGTGCCGATCATCCGCGATACCGCCTCGATGCTCAGCTGGTCGGACTGGTCGGCGGCGGCCGGCATCGCGCCACCCGAAATCGCCGGGCCCCGCTACGACGATCCGGCGCTGGCGTTCGACGCGGCCATTTCCGAACAGGGCGTGCTGCTGGCGGTCGACATGATGTCGGCCGATGCGGTGAGCGACGGCCGGCTCCGGCGGCCTTTCGCGCTCTCACTCGACAGCGACATGGGCTACTGGTTCGTCATCCGCGAAGGGCGGCGGGAGCCCAGGAAGACCCGCCTGTTCCGCGACTGGCTGCGCGCCGAGGTGCCGGATTCGGCCGATGGCTACGTGGCGCAGGTGAAGCGGAGGCGCTTGCCGGACGTGAGGCTCTAGATTAGAATAGTTCTAATCTAGGGGGCCAAGCTGCCATGCTGACACGACTTCTCCACCAGGGTCGCCGCGACTTCGAGAGCCTCGACGAGCGCGAAATCCTCTCCCTCGCCGTAGCCGCGGAGGAGGAGGACGGCGCCATCTATGCCGAGATCGCCACCCGGCTCAGCGGCACCTATCCGGCCTCGGCCAGAGTGTTCGAAGGCATGGCCGCCGAGGAGGACGAGCACCGGCGGCGCCTGCTCGACCTCTATACCGACAAGTTCGGGCCGCGGCTGGTGCCGATCCGCCGCGAGCATGTGCGCGGCTTCATCAGCCGCAAGCCGATCTGGCTGATGCAGGCGATGAGCCTCGAGCAGGTGCGCCAGCTGGCCTGGGAAATGGAAGAGGGAGCGGTGCGCTTCTACCAGGTGGCGGCGGCCCGCACCACCGACGTGGCGGTTCGCAAGCTGCTCGGCGATCTCGCCGCCGACGAGCGCAAGCACGCCGATCTGGCCGACCGGCTGGAGAGCGCCGCGCTCGGCCCCGAGGAGCGGGCGTCCGAAAAGAGCGAGGAACACCGCCAGTTCGTCCTCACCTACGTGCAGCCGGGCCTGGCCGGGCTGATGGATGGCTCGGTCTCGACGCTGGCGCCGGTCTTTGCCGCCGCGTTTGCCACCGGCGATACCTGGCAGACCTTTCTCGTCGGCCTCGCCGCCGCGGTCGGCGCCGGCATCTCGATGGGCTTCACCGAGGCGGCGTCCGATGACGGCAAGCTCACCGGGCGCGGTTCGCCGGTCAAGCGCGGCCTCGCCGCTGGGGTGATGACGACGGTGGGCGGGCTCGGCCATGCGCTGCCCTACCTGATCCACGATTTCTGGATCGCCACCCTGGTCGCCGGCCTCGTCGTGGTGGTGGAACTGTGGGCCATCGCCTTCATCCAGCAGCGCTACATGCAGACCCCGTTCTGGCGGCCGGTGCTGCAGGTGGTGCTCGGCGGGGCGCTGGTATTCGCCGCGGGAATCCTGATCGGCAGCGCCTGATCGCGGCCATCAGCGCCGCCGCTGCGGCCCTTCGGCAACATCCGCGGACGAAATGCGGGCACAAGGCCGGCGAACATCTTGCCGATATTGTTCGGCGGATGCAGAATCGGCCGCAGGCTGGGGATTTCGATCATGTCGATACTGCGCTTGAGCAAGGCGACGCTGCTGGCCAGCGTATTCTCCTTGCCGCTGAGTTTTGCCGCGGTTGCCGCGGACCTGCTGATTCTGTCGCCCGAACCGGTATCCGACCAGGACATCGACTTCGTGCTGCCGGCGGTCTCGGGGCCGAACGGCAAGCTCGAACTCGATCTGGGCATGGTCACCGATCCCGCGAACGCCACCTTCCGGGCGGCGGGCTCGGTGTCGCTGCCCGTGGGCGACATGTTCGGCATCCAGGCCGATGCCGCGATCGGCAGCATCGGCGCGGACTGGGCGGTGAGCGGGGCGCTCCATGCATTCACCCGCGATCCTTCCTCCTACCTGCTCGGCGTCACCGCCGGCATCGTCGTGGCCGAGGGCGCCTGGCTGGCCGGCATCGGCCCCGAGGCCGAGCTCTACCTCGATCGCCTCAGCCTCGAGGGTTGGGCCGGCTGGGCCGCGCTCGAATACGAGGACGCCCTGCTGACCGACGAGAGCGGCATCTTCGTCATCGGCGACATCGCCTGGTATCCGACCGACGACTGGCGCCTGAGCGTCGGCGGCGCCTCGGTGCTGGGGCGCGAATCGCTGCGCTTGGCAACCGAGTACCAGTTCGCCGATTTCGGCATGCCGTTCTCCGGCACGGGTGAACTGCGCGCCTACGATACCGGCGCCTTCTCCGCCAAGATCGGCATCAAGGGCTACTTCGGCGCCCCGGACAAGAGCCTGATCGACCGCCACCGCGAGGACGATCCGCCGAACCGCGCGCTCGACCTGTTCGGCGGCGCCGGCGACCTCATCTTCGCCGAGGCGGAAGAGGGGCCGCTGGTGGACGGCGAGGGCTGCATCATCGGTGTGGAAGAGTGGATCGAGGGCGAAGGCTGCATGCCGATCCCGGACTGATCAGGGACTGGCCGACCACTCGTTGACGTATTCGAGGTATTTGCCGCTCGGTGCCGGACGGATGTCCGCGACCGGCACCAGCGTCAGTTCGGCGTCGGCGAAGAACATGCGGCGGAACATCTCGCGCACCCCGTCCGCATCGATGCTGGCGCCAGCGCCGCGCGGCACGTAGCGGGCCTCGAAGGCGCGCGGGCCGACCTGGGCGAACTGCCACAGGCTGCAGTCGAGCATGTCCCGCGCCGCCTCCTGCATCATCCCCACCGCCTGCCGGCCATCGGGATGAGTGAAGATGGCGAGGCTGCGCCCCTCGATGCCGGCCAGCACCGGCAGGCCGCGTCCACAGCCGCAGGGCGGCCCGAAGCGGGCGAAATCTCCCTGTTCGTAGCGGATCAGCGGCTGCGCCGTGCTGACGAACGGGGTGACGATCACCCGTCCGCTCTGCCCCTCCGGCACTGGCCGCCCCGCCGCGTCGACGATCTCGACCAGGGCGCTCTCGGCGTGGACGTGCAGTCCGGCCTGCCGCTCGCAGGGATGCGCGATCTGGCCCGCCTCCTTCGAGCTGTAGGTCTCCATGGTCCGGGCGCCGAGGCCGCGCCGGATCGCCAGCCGGTCGGCCTCGGTCAGCCGCTCGCCATGCGTCATCGCGCAGTCGAGCCTGAGCGTCGCGCCGGTGCGCAGGGCCAGAAGGGCGAGGATGTGCAGCGTCTTGGGCCCGGTCGAAAAGTAGCGGCTGCCGGTGCGGGCGAGAAACTCGAGCAGCTGCTCGTTGCTGGCCTCCCGGTTGATCCGGAACGCCCGGCCCCGTCCCGCTTCGGCAAGCCAGCCCGGGCCCCACGGTCCGAGCGGCTGTCCGTCGGGCCAGGCCGCCGCCGCGCTGTCGCCATCGCGGGCCGTATAGACCGCCGACCAGTCGAGGCCGGACCAGCCATGCGCCCGCCAGCGATTGGCATTGGCGGCAATGACGGTCAGCCGGTTGGTGGTGATCCGGATCGGCCGTCCGGTGGAGCCCGAGGTCTCGACGGTCCCGGTCGCGCCGTGGCCGGGTGGCAACTCGCTTGCCAGCATGGCTTCGCGATGCTCCGCCATGTCGGTTCGGGTGACGATGGGGATCTCGTGCCAGCGGTCCCAGTCGATGTCGCCGCCCGCCGTGAACACCGGGTCGAGCCGCTTCTCGTAGAAGGGGACATGCCGTCTGGCGTGGTGCAGCAACTGCGCCAGCTGGCTCCGCTGGTAGTCGACCAGCGTCGCCGGCGGCCAGTACTGGCTCTCCATCAGCATCTCGAAGAACTGGCGCTGCAGGTCGGCGGGCTTCATGCGCCCAGTATGGCGGCGACGGCAGCGTGGCGGCAAGTCCATGCCCTCCCCGCGGCGATTGAGCCGTTCAGCATCGTGACCGCAATGCGGCCGAAAGGCGTTCGGCAAGGCGGCAGGATTCCGCGCCGCGGTCCACGCCCTGTTGCGGCACCGGTCGATATCCGCTTGTGGCCGCGGCGCGCGCTTGCCAAGGTACCCTTCCGCGGACCTCCGTCCCGCTTCTTCCTTCACGTGGTGACGCGACCGCCAGCGATGCCGTTCCTCTCGGACGCCCACACCTACCCGCTGTGGCTCAACCTCGTCGCTTTCGCCGTCGCGGCGGCGGTGGTGTGGGTCGGCGGCACGCGCCTCACCGGCTTTGTCGACCAGCTCAGCAGCCGTACCGGCATGGGGCAGGCCTTCGCCGGCATGCTGCTGCTGGGGGCGATCACCTCGCTGCCCGAACTCGCCAACGCCGTCACCGCGTCGGTGCTCGGCGATCCGGCGCTGGCGGTCAACAATCTGCTCGGCGCTGCCTCGATCACCATCTTCCTGCTCGCGCTCAGCGATGCGCTGGTCGGCCGCGAGGCACTCACCGCGGTGGTGGCCAAACCCTCCACCTTGATGCTGAGCGTGCTCGGCATGCTGGTGCGCGTCCTGGTGGCGGTTGCCGTCGTCACCGGCGACGTGCCGGTCTTCGGGGTCGGCGCCTGGGGGCTGGTGATCGCGCTGGTCGCCATCGGCGCCTTCTGGCTTGCCGCCGGCTACGGCGCGCGCAGCCCCTGGGGCGTGCTGCAGCCCGGCGTCGCGCCCGTCGAGGACGAGGCCGGCGGCGCAGCGGCGCACGGGCGCTCGGTGCGGCGGCTGGTGCTCGCCATCGCCGCGAGCGGCGCGGTGATCTTCGTTGCCGGAATCGTGCTCTCCCACATGGGTGAGGCGATTGCCCGGCAGACGGGTCTCGGCAGCGGGCTCGTCGGCTTCCTGCTCATCGGGGCCGTCACCTCGATGCCGGAGTTGAGCACCATGGTCGAAGCCCTGCGCCGTCGCCGCTTCGAACTGGCCTTTGGCCAGGTGCTGGGCACCAATCTCGTCAATATTGCGATGATCCTCGTCGCCGATATCGCCTTCTCGGGCGGCCCGGTGGTCAATGAGTTGGGCCGCTTCGAGGTCATTTCTGCCCTGCTCGGCGCCATGCTCATCGGTGTCTTCCTCGTCGGCCTTCTGGAGCGGCGCAACCGCACGGTCCTGCATATGGGCTACGATGCGCTGGTCGTCGTCGTCCTGTTCCTCGCCGGCGTGGCCCTTCTCACCCGGCTGTAGCGCCCGTCATCCCGGGAGACGCGACTCGAGCACGGTTCCGACCCTGCCGCACTCGGCAGCGATCTCGGCGGCGAAATCGGCCAGCATGGCGCGCTCCAGCACCCCGGCGTTGCGGACCACCATGGCGATGTCGCGGTGCACCGGGTCGACGTCCGACGGCACGATCTCGGCGAGCCGCCCCTCGGCGATATCGTCCCGAACCGCCGAGTGGACGAAGAAGCCCACCCCCTCGCCCTTGATGGCGATGCGGCGGGCGGGCCCGGTGGGCAGTTCCACCGAGACCGGCGCGCGCCTGAACAGCGCCAGCGCCGCATCCGGATAGACCTGCCACCAGTTGATCGAGATCAGCCGCGGCACGCGCTTCAGCACGTCGTCCATCCGCGGGCCCGGCCCGAGTTCCGCAGCGATCGCCGGAGTAGTGACCATCGGCACGCGCTCGCGCATGACGAGCAGCGGCTCGAGATCGGTGATCAGCGGGTCGAGATTGGGCCAGCACAGGATGCCCAGTTCGATCTCGCGCTCGCGCAGCATGGCGGCGATCTGGTTCTGCCGCCCCTCGTTGATTACCACGTCGACCGAGGGGTATTTCGTCTGGAAGCGCAGCAGCGACTCGGTGATCAGCGGCGAGACGAGACTCCTGAGCGAACCGATCGAGACGCGGCCGCGCTCGACCCGGCGCAGCGCCTCCTTCGCCTCCTGCGCGGCCGACAGGATGCGGCGCGCATAGGGCAGGAAGGTCATCCCCTGGTCGGTCAGGCTGATCGTGCGGCCGCGGTGGAACAGCGGCACCCCGAGCAGGTCCTCGAGCGCCCGCATCCGCATCGACACCGTGGCCTGGGTGACGTTGAGCCGCGCCGCCGCCCTGGTGAAGCTCAGGTCCTGCGCGATGCGGTCGAAGGTTCTGATCTGGTCGAGGTCCATGAATCGAAGTGGCTTATGCGAGGGGGCTGGGCGGGGCGGAATACGGACTATCCATTGGATAGGCTGATGGCGGGGCGTGGTGCAAGGGGGACTGAGGCATCCGGGCCGCTGCACACCCCCAGCCATCCTCCCCCTCGAAGAGGCAGGAGCCGCAGCCCGGCACCGGCGGTTGAGTCGTCTGCCTTCCCCCTCAAGGGGAGAAGGGAGGCCCGACTGCTGCCAAAGCCATTTGCGTTGCCCTCTTGAGGGGAAGGATCAAGGGTGGGTGCGATGCACACCGGCCGCGCGTCAGGCTTTGTTCCGCGATGCTTCCCGTCGTTCGCGTTTCGCGGCCTTGTTCCGTGCCGCCGCCTCCGCCGCATCGTCGCCCAGATGCGCATCGCCGCGGGCCCTCGCCAGCGCCATCTGCCGTTCGCGTTCGAGCACGCCCTGCGGCGTTGCGGCGGCGCAGGCGGGGCAGAGGTTGCCAACCGCTTCGTCGGGGCGCATTGGCTTCCGGCAGGCCCGGCAGAGCAGCGCCTCGCCCTGCCGGAGTCCGTGGGTGACGGCGACGCGCTCGTCGAAGACGAAGCACTCGCCATGGAAGCGGCTTTCGGCCTCGGGGACGGTCTCGAGGTATTTCAGTATGCCGCCCTTCAAATGGAACACCTCCTTGAATCCCTTCGACAGCATGTAGCTCGAGGCCTTTTCGCAGCGGATGCCGCCGGTGCAGAACATGGCGACCTTCGGGTGGCGGGCCGGATCGAGGCTGGCGACATAGTCCTTGAACTGGGTGAAGGAGTGTGTCGCGGGGTCGCGGGCATTGCCGAAGCTGCCGAGGCGGAATTCGTAGTCGTTGCGCGTGTCGATCAGGGTGACGTCGTTGCGGGCGATCAGGCTGTTCCAGTCGGCGGGCTCGACATAGGTGCCGACGGCCAGCGCCGGGTTGGCCTCGGGGGCGCGCAGAGTGACGATTTCGGGCTTGAGCCGCACCTTCATGCGGTGGAACGGCAGGCTTGTGGCGGACGAGAGCTTCGCTTCGGCGCCGTCGAGGCGGCCAGCCCAAAGTGCAGCCGACCGGAACCATGCCATCAGTTCGTCGATGGCCGCGGGGGTGCCGGCAACCGTACCGTTGATCCCCTCCGGCGCAAGAATGAAGGTGCCGCGAATCCGCCTTGCACAGCAGAACTGCGCCAGTTCGGGCTTCAGCGCGGCGCAATCGGGCAGGGCGGCGAATTTGTACAGCGCCAGAACCTTGTAGGGACCCGGGCTTTGAGGCAGTTTGGCGGCGATTTCAGCGGGCTCGGTCATGGCCGGGCCGGTGTAGCATCCGCCGGGCGCAACCGGCAAATCGGAGCAATCAGGAGACCAGCATGACCTATCGGGCCAGTGACGCACGCTATGGCGGCGGCATGCAGTATCGCTATTGTGGCCGCTCCGGGCTCCGGCTCCCGGTGATCTCGCTGGGCCTGTGGCAGAACTTCGGCGGCACGCGCGACTACCCCTCCGCCTTCGAGATCCTCTCCTACGCCTTCGACAAGGGCGTCACCCATTTCGACCTCGCCAACAATTACGGGCCGCCGCCCGGCGCCGCCGAAGAGCTGTTCGGCGACATGATGGCGCGCGATTTCCGCCCCTATCGCGACGAGATGATCATTTCGAGCAAGGCTGGCTGGGAAATGTGGCCGGGTCCCTACGGCAATTTCGGCTCGCGCAAGTACCTGATCGCCTCGGCCGACCAGAGCCTCAGGCGCATGGGGCTCGACTATGTCGATATCTTCTACTCGCACCGCTACGATCCTGCGACCCCGCTCGAGGAAACCATGGGGGCGCTGGCGCAACTGCATCGGCAGGGCAAGGCCCTCTATGTCGGCATCTCGTCCTATCCCGAGGCCCAGACGCGCGAGGCGCACCGGATTCTCGCCCAGATGGGGGTCCCCTGCCTGATCCACCAGCCGAGCTATTCGATCCTCAACCGCTGGATCGAGGACGACGACACCATCGGGGCGTGCGGCGAGCTGGGGATCGGCATCATCGCTTTCTCGCCGCTTCAGCAGGGCATCCTGAGCGGCAAGTACAACCGGCTGCAGGGTGACCTCGCCGGCACCCGCGCCGCCGAGAACTACTCGCTCAATGCCGGCCGACTCGAATCGCGGGTGCTGGAGGCGGTCGAGCAGCTGGGCGAGATTGCCAGGGCTCGCCGGCAGTCGCTGGTGCAGCTGGCGCTCGCCTGGGTGCTGCGGCGCAAGGAGATGACCTCGGCGCTGATCGGGGTTCGCACGCTGGAGCAGCTCAAGGACTGCCTCGGTGTGCTCGACAATCTCGCGCTCGAAGACGGCGAGGTCGCCGCGATCGATGCGGCGGCGGCGGGCGGGCTGGTCAACGGTCGCCCCGGGCGGTAGCGGGTCGGTAGGGCGGCAAGGCCACACCCCTCGTGTCAGGTCGGCGGCGTGCCGTTCTGGTGCAGCACGTGGCCGGCGAGGTACAGCGAGCCGGCGAACACCACCCGGACCGCGGCGCCCGGCGCCGCAGCGCCGGCCAGGGCGCTGAGGATGGAGCGGGACTGGACCGCGTCGAAGCCCGCGGCCCGGGCCTGCTCGACGATCACCGGCGCCGGGTGGGCATTGGGCTCGCCGGGGATGGTGAGGGCGAAGAGCTTCTGCACCTTGCCGGCGAACGGACCGAGGAAGTCCGACGGCTTGCGGGTGTTCATCAGCCCCATGACGATCACCAGCGGCAGCGGCCGGCGCGCCTGCATCTCGTCGAGCGCCACGGAGAGGGCCGCCGCGCCGTGGGCATTGTGCCCGCCGTCGAGCCAGAGCTCCGATCCTGCCGGCAAAAGCTGCAGCAGCGTACCGGTGACCGGCTGCAATCGGGCCGGCCAGTTCACCTCGCGCAGGCCTCTCGCGATATCGGCCTCGCTGATGGGCAGGCCGAAATGCCGCACCGCGGCGATCGCCACCGCGGCATTGTCGAACTGGTGCGGGCCGGCCAGTGCCGGTGGGGGCAGATCCAGCAGGCCGTGCTCGTCCGAATAGATGAGGCGGCCGTTTTCGGCGTGGCCCTCGAAGTCCTCGCCGGCGATCACCGGGCGAATCCCCAGCCGGGCCGCCGCCCGCACCAGCACGTCGCGGCCCTCGTCGCGCTGCCGGGCGAACACCGCCTTGGCGCCACGCTTGAGGATACCGGCCTTGCTGACCGCGATCTCGGCCACGGTGTTGCCGAGGAAAGCCTGGTGGTCGAGGTCGACCGGTGTGATGATCACGCCGAGCGGATGCTGCACCACGTTGGAGGCATCATAGGTGCCGCCCATGCCGGTTTCGAGCAGCAGATAGTCGGCCTCGACCTCGGCATAGAGCTTGAAGGCCGCCGCCGTGGTGATCTCGAAGAAGGTGATCGGGTCGCCGCCATTGGCCGCCTCGCAGAATTCCAGCGCCCGGTTCAGTCTGCGTGAGGAGACCAGCCTGCCGGCCAGCCTGATCCGCTCGTTGAAGCGCACCAGGTGCGGCGAGGTCATCACATGCACGCGCTTGCCGGCGGCCTCCAGAAAGGCGCGCAGATAGGCGACGGTCGAGCCCTTGCCATTGGTACCGGCGACGTGGATCACCGGCGGCAGGATTGCCTCGGGGTGGCCGATCTTGCCGAGCAGGCGCTCGATGCGCTCGAGGCTCAGGTCGATCAGCTTGGGATGCAGCGCCAGGAGGCGCCGGAGGATGGCGTCGGTGCGGGACACGGGGACGAGGTTCTCGAACAGCAGCACGGCGCGCTTCTAGAGCATTTGTCGGCCCGATGAAATCGGCCAGCCCCGGATATCGGGATGGTCGCCGCGGCTATTCGGCGTGCGCCGCTTCGGCAATGGCGGGCAGGTCCTGGCCCGAACTGGTGTTGATCGGCGTGGCGAGCCGCGCCGGCGCGGTGGCACTCAGCTCCTCGCGCGCCTCGGCCCGCGTCAGGATGCCGACCAGCGAGCCGATCGTCTCGCGCAGGTTGTGCCGGTGCACCACCATGTCCACCATGCCGTGCTCGTACAGGTACTCCGAACGCTGGAAGCCCTTGGGCAGCTTTTCCCGGATGGTCTGCTCGATGACGCGCGCTCCGGCAAAGCCGATCAGCGCGCCGGGCTCGGCAATGTGCACGTCGCCAAGCATGGCATAGGAGGCGGTGACGCCCCCGGTCGTCGGGTTGGTCAGCACAACGATGAACGGCAGGCCCGCTTCGCGCAGGCGCAACACCGCCACAGTAGTCCGCGGCAGCTGCATCAGCGACAGGATTCCTTCCTGCATGCGCGCCCCACCCGAGGCGACGAACAGGATGAAGGCGGTCTGGTTGCGCACCGCTGTCTCGAGCCCGGTGACGATCGCCGAACCGGCGGCCATGCCGAGCGAACCGCCGAGGAAATCGAAGTCCTGCACCCCGACGGTGACCGCAGTACCGAACAGCTCGCCGGTGGCAACCAGCACCGAGTCGTCCATGCCGGTCTTCAGCCGCTGGTCCTTCAGCCGATCAGTATAGCGCTTGGAATCACGGAACTTCAGCGGGTCCTGTGCCACTGCGGGCAGCGGCACGCTCTGGTAGCGCCCCTCGTCGAGAAAGGTCGACAGCCGGTCGGTGGCCTTGATCTTCATGTGGTACCCGGAATTGGGCACCACCCACATATTGGCCTCGAGGTCGCGATAGAACACCATCTCGCCCGACTCCGGGTCCTTGACCCACAGGTTCTCCGATCCGGTGTCCTTCGGCTTGAGGAAGGAGCGGATGCGGGGACGGACGACGTTGTTGATCCAGTTCATCTGCCTAGCGCCTGTTGGGGTCCGGCTTTGCGGGCGTCGCAAACCGACAACCGCTGCGGGCCTATAGGGTGATTGTGGCGAATGTTATCAGGTCGCGGCGGCGCGGTTAAGGGCGGCGAGGGGATTTGCCCGACGGCGCCACTACACGGCCGGTATCGCGCGCCGCGACAGGGCGCCGGCTCGTCCTTGTCTCACGCCCGTGCCCGCCGCACCCCGTCCGCGAGCGCGGAGACCAGGTCCGCGACCGCCTTGACCGTGCCCGGTCCCGCCTTGCCGTCGACCAGCGAACCGGCGACGGCATTGCAGAGCGCCGTGCCGACCACGACGCCGTCGGCATCCCGCCCGATCAGTGCGGCATCGTCGGCCGTCTTGATGCCGAAGCCGACGGCAACCGGCAGCCTGGTATGCGACTTGATGCGCTTGACGGCCTCGCCCACCGCGGCATGGCTCTTGATCGCGGCACCGGTGATGCCGGTCATCGAGACGTAGTAGACAAAGCCCGACGTATGGGCCAGCACCGTCGGCAGGCGCCGGTCGTCGGTCGTGGGCGTGGTCAGCCGGATGAAGTTCAGGCCGGCCGCCAGCGCCGGGATGCAGAGTTCGGTGTCCTCCTCGGGCGGCAGGTCGACGACGATCAGACCGTCCACGCCCGCCGATATGGCTGCGGCGATGAAGGCCTCGACCCCGAAGACGTAGATCGGGTTGTAGTAGCCCATCAGCACGATCGGCGTGGCGTCGTCGGCCTTGCGGAACGCCGCGACCATGGCAAGAGTCTTCTTCAGCGTCTGGCCGCCGGCGAGGGCGCGCTGGCCGGCGAGCTGGATACCCGGGCCATCCGCCATCGGATCGGAGAACGGCATGCCGAGCTCGATGACGTCGGCGCCCGCCGCCGGCAGCGCCTCGAGGATGGCCTGCGCCGTGGCAAGGTCCGGATCGCCGGCCATGACGAAGGTCACGAGCGCCGGACGGTTCTCGGCGGCGCACTTGGCGAAGCGGGCGGGGATGCGGGTGGTCATTACTCGATCAGTCCCAGGTAGCGGCCGACACTCTCGACGTCCTTGTCGCCACGCCCCGACAGGCACAGCACGACGGTCTCGTCCTTGCCCATGGTCGGCGCCAGCTTCAGCACCTCGGCGAGGCCGTGCGCGCTCTCGAGCGCCGGGATGATGCCCTCGAGCCGCGTGCAGAGCTGGAACGCCTCCAGCGCCTCGTTGTCGGTGATCGGCACATAGGTTGCGCGCTTGGTGTCGTGCAGGTACGCATGCTCCGGCCCGACGCCCGGATAGTCGAGGCCGGCCGAGATCGAGTGACCCTCGAGGATCTGCCCGTCCGCGTCCTGCAGCAGGTAGGTGCGGTTGCCGTGCAGCACCCCCGGCCGCCCGCCGGTCATCGACGCGGCATGGCCGTTCTCGACGTCGATGCCGTGGCCGCCGGCTTCGGCACCGTAGAGCTTCACTGAAGGGTCATCGAGGAAGGCGTGGAAGGTGCCGATGGCATTGGAGCCGCCGCCGACGCAGGCGACCACGGCGTCGGGCAGCTTGCCCTCGGCCTCGAAGTGCTGGAGCTTGATCTCCTCGCCGATCACCGACTGGAAGTTGCGCACCATCTCCGGATAGGGGTGCGGGCCAGCCGCCGTGCCGATCAGGTAGTAGGTCGTCTCGACATTGGTCACCCAGTCGCGCAGCGCCTCGTTCATGGCATCCTTGAGCGTGCCGGCGCCCGCCGTCACCGGCCGCACCTCGGCTCCCAGCATCTTCATGCGCAGCACATTTGGCCACTGCCGCTTCACGTCTGTGGCGCCCATGAACACTGTGCACGGAAAGCCGAAGCGGGCGCAGACCGTCGCCGTCGCGACGCCATGCTGGCCGGCCCCTGTCTCGGCGATGATGCGCGTCTTGCCCATGCGCCTGGCGAGCAGGATCTGGCCGACGCAGTTGTTGAGCTTGTGGCTGCCGGTGTGGTTCAGCTCTTCGCGCTTGAAATAGACCTTGGCGCCGCCCAGGTGCTGCGTCAGGCGCTCGGCGAAATAGAGCGGCGACGGGCGTCCGGTATAGTGCTCGCCAAGGTCTTTCAGTTCGGCCTGGAACGCGGGGTCGACCTGGGCCTTGCGGTAGGCTGCCTCGAGGTCGAGGATCAGCGGCATCAGCGTCTCGGCGACGAACCGGCCGCCATAGAGCCCGAAGCGACCATGGTCGTCAGGGCCGTTGCGCAGGGAATTGGCCCCGGTCGCTGTCACGTCACTCAACTCCTAAACCTGTGCGGCTCGCGCCTTCTCGATGAACGCCCTGACCAGCGCCACGTCCTTGACGCCCGGCGCCGTCTCCACACCCGATGATACGTCCACCCCCTGCGGTCGGACCATCCCGATCGCCTCGCCGACCGTCTGCGGCGTGAGGCCTCCGGAAAGCATGAAGGCGAGGCCGGGGTCAAGCGCCTTGAGCAGGCCCCAGTCGAACGGCACGCCAAGTCCGCCGGGTCGCTCCGAACCCTTGGGCGCCTTGGCGTCGAGCAGCAGCCGGTCGGCCGCCTCGGCATAGGCGGCAACGCCGGCGACGTCCTCGGCGGTACCGATCGACAGCGCCTTGAGGATGGCGATGCCGGCCTCGTCGCGGATCGCCTCGACCCGGTGCGGTGTCTCCGGTCCGTGCAGCTGGATCCAGTCCGGCGACAGCGCGGCCACCTCCATGACGCAGGAATTGTCGGGATTGACCAGCACCACGCAGGTTTCGATGCGCCCCCGCGCCGACGAGATCAGTAGCTGCAGAGTTTCGAGGTCGACATGCCGGGGGCTGCGCTCGAAGTGCATGAAGCCCACCATGTCCGCACCGGCCTCGATGCAGGCTTCCAGAACGGAGAAGGTCTTGATGCCGCAGATCTTGACGATGAGGGGGTCGGCCATCGGCTCTCGCTAGCTCGTTGGGGCGAGTTCGTCGGGACGGATGAGCGGGCTGTCCGGGGCGCGGCGTGCCACTTCCAGTTCACGGTGCAGCCGCTCGGTCTCGCGCCGATAGTGCCGTTCGTCACGACGGTGCGGGCCCTGCGCGAACCAGGTGGCGATGCCGCCCAGTACCACTCCGACCAGCAGTACGACGAACAGCACGATGAACATCGGCACCCCGACACCGGTCGCGGCAATGGCTTCCGGCGGCGCCAGCGGGTTGAGGTTGATCACGACCAGTTGCCGGTTGGCGAGCGCAAAGACGATCAGCGCCGCACAGAGCGGCACCAGCACGACCCAGCCCACGACGCGTTTGATCATGTAACTCGCTTCAGGTCACCCAGCGCGGTTGATCCGTTCCCGGATCTCCTTGCCGGCCTTGAACTGGGGCACATATTTTTCGCCCACATCCACGGTTTCGCCGGTCCGGGGATTGCGCCCCACGCGGGCCGGGCGGTTCTTCACCGAGAAGGCTCCGAAACCACGCAGTTCCACCCGGTCGCCCCGGGCCATCGCATCACCCACCTCGTCGAGGATGGCGTTCACGATGTTCTCGATATCACGCTGGAACAGATGCGGATTCTCGTCGGCCAGTTTCTGCACGAGCTCGGACTTGATCATACCGCCCCCGGCGCCTCCACTAGGATCGATGGTTCTCACATCGCCGGGGCAGCCTGCCAAAGCGAGACCAGCCCGTCAAGCGCGATCGGTCCGGTCGCCGGGAGGCCCAGCGCAGCGCGTGCGCTCTGGCCGAGCCATCGCGAGGGACTGAACCAGCCCTCCTCGGGCAGCGGATAGTGATCGTTCACCGGCAGGTCCGCCGGCACGGACTTCTCGCTTTCGAGCCAGGCAATCGCTTCGGCCTCCCCGCCGAGGGCGTCGATCAGCCCGTTGTCCAGACCCTGGCGGCCGGTGAGGATACGGCCATCGGCAAGCGCGAGCGTCGCCTGCCGTTCGAGGCCGCGTCGCTCCGCGACCACATCGATGAACCAGGCAAAGGAATCGTCGACGAGGCGCTGCAGGCTCGCCCGCGCCTCGCCCTGCATTGGCTCGTCGATGTCGGGCTCGGCCTTCAGCGGTCCGGTCTGTACCTTGTCGAAGTCCACCCCGATGGTGGTGAGCAGCTTGCCCGCATCGACATGCTGGTAGAGCACACCGATCGAGCCGACGATCGATAGTCGCCTGGCAAAGATGCGATCGGCGGCGATGGCGGTCATGTAGGCGGCGGATGCCCCGAGTTCGCGGACCACGGCCACCACCGGCTTCTTCGCCCTCAGCGCGGTGAGCGCCTCGTAGAGCTCCTCACCTCCCGCGGTGGTGCCGCCCGGCGAGTTGATGTCGATGATCACTGCCTTGACGCCGTCATTCTCGGCCAGCTCCTCCAGGATGCGTAGCCGCGCCGGATCGGTGGCGATGGTTCCCACGATGCCGACCCGCGCGATGTGCTGGCCCGGCCCGGCCGTTTCGATTGCCACCCGCCCGACGATGGCGATGATGGCGACGATCAGGGCGAGCGTGAACAGGACCCGCCACAGCCGTCGTGAACGCCGCAGCCTCGCATTGGCCGGTATCAGGTGAGCCGGATCGCCGGAGAAATCGCTCATCGTCGCCTCGCGCCGCAATTGGGGTGCAGGCGGGGTAGCGGGGGGCAGCGGCAAATGCAAGGCGGACGACGCCGCCTGGCGGTCGACCGGCCCGTTTGTCGCGCCCGGAAGGTGGCTATGCCAGCTGCCGCACCATGTAGCGCGCGCTGGCCTCGTAGCTCAGCAACTTGCCATAGAGCTCGGGCACGTCGACCACCGCGAAGTCGTGGCGCTCCCAGAACGGCATGGAGCCGTTGACCGCCACCAGTGTCATGGTTGGGTAGCCCTCGGCGCGGGCATGCTTGGTCAGTGCCGACAGGATCTGGCTGGCGGCCCCGATGCGGCGCGCCACCGGCAGGAGTGCCAGGTCGTGCAGGTAGTAGGTGTCGGGCTCCTCGGGCAGGCGGCCGAGCAGGGTGTTGAGGGGCGGCAGAGTGCCGTAGCGCCAGGGGTGGCTGAGCACGTAGCCGACCGGCTTCTCGCCGATCTCGAGCAGGTAGCAGCCGTTGCGGTACAGCCTCTGGCGTTCGGCCAGCACCTCGCCGGCCTCGTAGAAGTCGACATGCACCGCATCGGCAATGCCCTGTACGGCCGGCAGGTCATAGGCGGTCAGCGCCCGCCAGGCGACGTCCCTGAGCATGAGTACTCCCCGAACAAAGGGCCCGCGCCGGCCGGCGCGAGCCCGAAGAGCATGGCGGCGACGGCGGCTTAGTTGTCGCCGCGGCCCTTGAGCGCGGCGCCCAGGATGTCGCCGAGCGAAGCACCCGAATCCGACGAGCCGTAGGCCGCGACGGCCTCCTTTTCCTCGGCGATCTCGAGCGCCTTGATCGACAGCTGGATGCGCTGCGTCTTGCGGTCGTACTGGGTGACGCGTGCGTCGACCTTCTCACCCTTGCTGAACCGCTCGGGACGCTGGTCGTTGCGGTCGCGGCTGAGGTCGGCGCGACGGATGAAGGCCGTCATCTCGGTGTCGTTGATGCGCACTTCAATGCCGCCGTCATTGACCTCGGTCACCGTGCCGGTGACCACCGACCCCTTGCGGATGCCGTCGCCGCTCTCGGCCGTATCGGCGACCGCCAGCTGCTTGATGCCCAGCGAGATGCGTTCCTTCTCCACATCGACGTCGAGCACCTTGGCCTTGACCACGTCGCCGCGGTTGTACTCGTCCAGCGCCTGCTCGCCCGGCTTCTGCCAGTCGAGGTCGGAGAGGTGCACCATGCCGTCCACGTCGCCGTCGAGGCCGATGAAAAGGCCGAACTCGGTCTTGTTCTTGACCTCGCCCTCGACCGTGGTCCCCACCGGGTACTTGTCGGCGAAGGTTTCCCACGGATTGGCGAGGGTCTGCTTGAGGCCCAGCGAAATGCGGCGCTTCTCGGGATCGACCTCGAGCACCATCACTTCCACTTCCTGCGAGGTGGAGACGATCTTGCCCGGATGGACGTTCTTCTTGGTCCAGCTCATCTCCGAGACGTGGATCAGGCCTTCGATGCCCGGCTCCAGCTCGACGAATGCACCGTAGTCGGTGATGTTGGTGACGCGGCCGGTGAACTTGGCGCCGACCGGGTACTTCACCGCGATGCCGTCCCACGGGTCGGCCTGCAGCTGCTTCATGCCCAGCGAGATGCGATGGCTCTCGTGGTTGATGCGAACGATCTGCACCTTGATGGTCTCGCCGATGGCGAGCACTTCCGACGGGTGATTGACCCGGCGCCAGGCGATGTCGGTGACGTGCAGCAGGCCGTCGATGCCGCCGAGGTCGACGAACGCACCGTAGTCGGTGATGTTCTTGACCACCCCGTCGACGACCTGGCCCTCCTCGAGCTGCTGGACGATCTCGCTGCGCTGCTCGGCGCGGCTCTCTTCGAGGATCGCACGGCGCGAGACGACGATATTGCCGCGGCGCTTGTCCATCTTGAGGATCTGGAACGGCTGCGGCACGTTCATCAGCGGGCCGATGTCGCGGATCGGGCGGATGTCCACCTGGCTGCGCGGCAGGAAGGCGACGGCGCCCTCGAGGTCAACGGTGAAGCCGCCCTTGACCTGGTTGAAGATGATGCCTTCGACGCGCTGGTTGGCGTTGTACATCTCTTCGAGCTTGACCCAGCTCTCTTCGCGGCGGGCCTTCTCGCGGCTGAGGACGGCCTCGCCGACGGCGTTCTCGACGCGGTCGACATAGACTTCCACGGTCGAGCCGACCTTGATGGTGCCGTCACGGCCGGCGGCGCCGAACTCCTTGAGCGCGATGCGCCCCTCGGTCTTGAGGCCGACGTCGATGATGGCGAGATCCTTTTCGATCGCCACGACGGTGCCCTTGACCACGGTCCCTTCCATCGGCTCGTTCTCGAGGAACGAGTCCATCAGCAGGGATTCGAAATCTTCCTTGGAAACAGACTGAACTGCCAAACTAATTCTCCAATGCGCCCGGCGGCTTGAGGTGAGGGCCCGTGTGCCAATCGCCGTCAACGGCGATCCGGTGCGCTGGCGCGCGAGCCAATGGTGATGAGATTGGTTTCCGCTGCCGGCCCTTGGGCTTTGCTTCGGGGGCGGAGACGCAAGGGTTGGTTTAGGAGCGATGCCCCGCCTTGCGCGCCATGACCCCGTCGACAATGGCGACGGCTGCGCGGAGTGCGGCCTCTATACCGAGAAGTGTGGTGTCCAGCAAGTGGGCATCCGGAGCCCGGTAGAAGCCGCCATTGGGATTGGCCATGTCGCGCGCGTCCCGCTCCTCGATCTGGTGATAGAGGGCGTAGCGGTCCACCGACAGGCCGCGCGCCTCGAGTTGGCGGGCTCGCCGCTCCATGCGCGCCTTGCTGTCGGCGGAAATGAACAGCTTGACGTCGGCCTCGGGCGCGATGCGGGTGCCGATGTCCCTGCCGTCGAGCACCGCGCCGCCCGGCTGCGTCGCGAACCGGCGCTGCAGGTCGAACAGCGCGGCCCGCACCTCGGCGATCACCGCCACTTTGCTGGCCAGAACGCCGATCTCGGCGCCGCCCAGTTCAGCGGCGTCGAGCGGCGCACCGTCGATCTCGTGTGCGGCACGGATCGCGGCGACCTCGAACTGGTCCGTCCCCTCGAGCCGCGCTGCGGCCTTGCCGACCGCCCGGTACAACAGGCCGGTGTCGAGGTGCGGCAGGCCATAGTGCCGGGCAAGGCCCGCCGCCAGCGTGCCCTTGCCCGAGGCGGCGGGACCGTCCACCGCGATGATCATGTCGTTCTCCACGTCTTCCGGCACGATGTCTTCCGGCACGTCTGCCAGCCTGCCTAACACGGAGCATTCCGGCCTCGCCAGCATCCTTCTGCCCGCCCCGACGGATCGGCGCCCCTGCCGCATTTTGGGTTTGACAGGGCCTGGCTTTCCTCCTAACCGGACGGTTCCCAGCGGGGTGGCCCCCGCCTTTCTAGTGAGGAAGCAATTGGCCAAGGACGAACGCGGTACCAAGCGGGAAGACCCCGATACCGGCAAGAAGTTCTACGATCTGAACAAGGATCCGATTGTCTCGCCCTATACCGGCAAGTCGTACCCGCGCTCCTACTTCGATCAGACCGTGCTGGCCAAGATCAAGGCCGCGCCCGAGCCCGAAGAGGACGAAGAGGAAGTCGAGATCGAGGAAGCCGCGCAGCCCGGCGCTCCTGAGATCGTCTCGCTCGAGGACGCGGATGCCGAGGAAGCCGGTCCCGAGGGCGAGGAAATCCCCGATGTCGAGGATGTCGAGGACGTAGAGGACCTCGGCGACGACGACGCCGATGTGTTCCTCGAAGAGGACGAAGACGAAGACGAGGACCTCGACTTCGACGTTGGCGGCGGCGACGAGCGGTAAACTCCGCCGGGTCGGCTCACCCACGAAAAAGCCGCTTGCATGAGCGGGGCCAAGTGGGTAGACAGCACCGCGCTTCGACGGGTTCGCCCGCCGCGGCGCAAATCCCAAGGCACGGGGGACCGTGCCACCGGACGCGACCCGTGAGGGTCTGGCTGGGGCCATAGCTCAGTTGGGAGAGCGCTTGAATGGCATTCAAGAGGTCGTCGGTTCGATTCCGATTGGCTCCACCATTTTTTCCGGCCGCCCGTCGTGCTGACGGCGAGGCAGACAACCGATACCTCTGGCACACGCCGCGACGTCGGTCAGTTCACTGGTGCGCCCTGGATGGCCGCCGCCAGCGCGGGGGCCGCAGCGGTGCGGCGCCTGAGCGGGCCGTGGGCCAGGTCACCATTGTCGCTCAACGACCGGCAATCCAGGCCAAGGCTGCGTCGCAGCCTGACCCGCGCCGCCGGGCGCCCGGGGCCTACCAGGCGTAATACGGGCGAACGGCCTCTTCGTCCTTGAGATCGAGTGCTTCGAGCGACATTGATTGCTGCAGGTCGGACAGCAGCCCGCGCAGTCCCCGCTTGCGCGGATCGAGCCGGTTGAGCAGTTCGTTGGTCTGGCGCAGGCGCCGCACCAGCGTCCGCATGAAGATGATCGCCTGCTCGGGCCGATCCTGCAGCGAAACGATGAACTCGTCATAGGTGGTGACGGTACACTCGACATCCGTGGTCGCCGTGACGGTTGCCGAGCGCGGTCCCGGATCGAGCAGGCTCATTTCCCCGAACACCTCGCCGGCATTCAGCACGGCCACGCGGTTCGTCCCGACCGTGACCTTCACCGCCCCGCTCACCAGCAGATAGGCGGAGTCGCCATCCTCACCCTCGGTGAGAATCGTCTCACCGGCCTTGAACCGCACAGTCTTCATCGTCCCCTCCCGACAGGCTCGTGTCGGTTCCCTGCTTGTTTGGCCACTCTCGGGCAGACAACTTAAGTGCCGGGCAGTGACGGACGCAAGGGGGCGACGGGAGTGACCGGTCAGCGGTCGTAGACGACGCTGAGATCGCTGGAGTTGCGCTCCCCCATGTAGCGCAGGAAGCGCTGGTGCACCTCTTCAGCATGCTCGTGGGCCAACCGCTCGGCCACGGCCTCGTCGCGTGCCGCAATCGCGGCGATCTGCGCATCGTGCGCGTCGCACAGGCTCTCGGGCAGCGTGTCGCCGTAGGAGCGGAAATACAGGCGCAGCGTACGCCGGCCCTCGTCGAGGATCCGGCGGTACGTGTCGGTGAGGATGCGGTTGCGCCCCGCCTGTGCCATCGCAAGGTGCAGGATGGCATTCTGCCGGATCATCCCGAGCGCATCATTGGCCCTGACGCGACTGCGGAATTCGTCGTTGGCGGCGCGGATGGCGGCGAGGTTCGCGTCGGTGCGGTGCCGCGCCGCGAGACGAAAGACGGCGCGCTGGATCAGGTCGAGCGCGTCGACGTAGGCCGGAAACTCGTCGAGGTTCAGCGGCGCGACCACGGTGCCCTTGTTCGGGACCGTCTGAACCAGCCCTTCGGCGGCCAGCCGGACCAGCGCCTCGCGCACCGGTGAGCGAGAGACCCTGAACCGCTCGGCGAGGTTCGACTCGTCGATCAACTGCCCCGGCCGGAGTTCCAGCGACAGGATTTCGTCGCGCAGGCGCTCGAACACCAGGATCGCACCATATCCGTGCGCGGGCTCGCCATCGGCCTGGAGCTTCGTCTTGACCGTCCGCCTGCTCGCCATCTCGCCTCTCAGGTCCCCTCCGTCGCCGCCACCAGGCGGGCCGCCGCCAAGTCCTCTATCGCCGCGCCGACCGATTTGAACAGGGTGATCTCGTCGTCGAAACGCCGACCAGGATGCCGACCGCTCACCAGCGCGGCAAGATCGGCGGCCACCTCGTCCCACCGGAAGCGGCCTTCGGCCTCCGCCTGCAACAGGTCGCCGGCCTCGGCGCGGGCCCCACCCTCGGTATCGATGAACACCGTCGCTCGCGCCACAGCCTCTGCATCGACCTCCCGCATCCTCGGCGTGAAGGCGCCGACCAGGTCGAGATGCGTACCGGGTCGAAGCGCCGCGCCACGCACCAGGGGGAGAGTGGACAGCGTCGCGGTCGAGACGATGTCGGCCTCGGCAACGGCTCGCTCCAGGTCGCTGACCACCACGGCGCCGGCCACCGCGGCCAGCGACGCGGCCTGCTCGGCGCGGCGGGACCAGACCAGCACGCGCGAAATCGGGCGTACGGCGCGATGCGCCTCGATCAGGAGCCGTGCCATGCGTCCGGCCCCCACCATCAGCAGCGTGTCGCTGTCGGGTCGCGACAACAGTTGCGAGGCCAGGGCCGACGTGGCGGCGGTCCGGCGCGCCGTCAGCATGCCACCATCGATCAGCGCCTCGATCGCCCCGGTTCGCGCGCTGCACAGCAGGTACGCGGCACTCACCGCCGGCAGCCCGAGGCGACCGTTCGAGGGGAAGATATTGGCCAGCTTGACGCCGAAATGCTCGCCTTCGATCCAGGCCGGCATGATCAACGCCGTCGCGTCCTCGGCGCCGGGGACGGCGATCCTGTGGATATGGCGGTCCGGTGCGACGTGCGGCGCGGCGAAGGCTTTCGCAAGCGCCGTCAACAACTTGGGCCACGGCGTCGCCCGCGTCACTTCATCGGCATCGAAGGTTCGGTGGGTCATGGAAATCCTGCTGGAGCACAACAGCTTGCCACATTGCATACAGTTTGCCTACTATGAGGTCAGGGAAGGCCGGCAATCCTGCCGGGTTCTTCCTGTGGAACAGGGGAGAAGACCAATGAAGTGGACACCGCTGGTTGCGACGGCAGCCTTCCTGACCATGCTCACGGTACCGCCGGCATTTGCCGACAAGCTCGATGATATCATCGCCTCGGGCGTGCTGCGCTGCGCCGTGGTGCTGGACTTTCCGCCGATGGGCTCGCGCGATGCGAGCAACAATCCGGTCGGCTTCGACGTCGACACCTGCAATGACCTGGCCAAGGCCCTCGGCGTGACGCCCGAGTACGTCGAAACGCCGTTCCCGGACCGCATTCCGGCCCTGGTTTCCGGCCGCGCCGATGTCGGCGTTGCCTCGACTTCCGATACGCTCGAGCGCGCCAAGACCATCGGCTTTTCGATCCCGTACTTCGCCTTCACCAACGTGGTCCTGACCCGCACCGATGCCGGCATCGAGACCTATGCCGACCTCAAGGACAAGAAACTCGGCTCCGTGGCCGGCACGTTCGAGGCCATCCTGCTCGAGGATGACATGAAGACCTGGGGCTCGTCCTCGACCTTCCAGGGCTTCCAGGCACAGGCCGATGTCTTCCAGGCATTGAGCCAGGGCCAGATCGACGCCACGGTCGTCACCTCCACCGTTGCCTTCGCGACCGTCAACTCCGGCAACTTCACCAATCTCAAGGTAGCGGGCGATGCCCCGTATCCGGTGGACTACGTGTCGCTGATCGGGCTGCGGCAGGAATATGGCCTGCTCAACTACCTCAACCTCTTCGTCAACCACCAGATCCGCAGTGGCCGCTACCAGGAACTCTACAACAAGCATGTCGGCGAGGGCGCGGCGCCCAACCTGCTGATCCCGGGTTCCTACTACTGATGATCCATCTCGGGGGAGCGCTACAAGGCGCTCCCCTTTGCGTGGCCGACGTGGTTTGATGCCGGCCTGAACGGGGGAAGGCTCGCGTGTTCAACTACACCTTCCATTGGCGCCCGGCCCTCAATGCCTTGCCGCAGATGCTGCAGGGGGCCCTGGTGACGCTGCAGATCGCGGTGCTCTCCATGGTGATCGGCATCGCCGTCGGCGTAGTGCTTGCCGTCTTCTCCGGATCCCGCAACAAGGTGCTCTATGGCATCTACGCCACCTGGGTGGAGGTGGCGCGTAATACCCCGGCGCTGTTCCAGATCTACATGGCCTATTTCGGCCTCGGCCAGCTCGGCATCCGGCTCGACAGCTTCCTGGCCCTGCTCGTCGGTATCACCTTCAACAATGCCGGCTACCTGGCGGAGACCTTCCGCGGCGGCCTGCGGGCGGTACCGCAGACGCAGACGCGCGCGGCGCGCTCGCTCGGCTTCAACGCCTACGAGGCGTTCACTCTGATCGTCCTGCCGCAGATGTTCCGGGCGGTGTTCCACCCGATGACCAACCAGATGGTCTGGGCCATCCTGATGACTTCACTGGGCGTGGTGGTGGGACTCAATTCCGACCTCACCGGGGTGACGCAGGACCTCAACGTGCGCACCTTCCGCACCTTCGAATACTTCGCCATCGCCGCCGTGCTCTACTACCTGATCGCCAAGGTGGTGACTCTGGGGGCGCGGCTCGTCGCCTGGCGCCTGTTCCGGTACTGAGGGCGGCCCATGTTCGAGACCGCCGTCACCCCCAACGACCTCTGGTTCCTTGCGCAGGGCGCCGGCTGGACGCTGTTGATCACCCTGATCGCCATGGTCGGAGGTACCGTTCTCGGTGTCGTCTTCGGCGTCACCCGCGCCGTATTGCCGGGCTGGACGACGTTGCCTCTCGGTTTCCTGCTCGACATCTTCCGCTCGATCCCGCTGCTGATCCAGTTGATCCTCGCCAACTCCTTCATTCCCATCCTGGGGCTCAAGGCGACGCCGTTCGCGGTCAGCTGCATCGTGCTGGCGCTCTACACGTCGGCCTACTGCGCCGAGATCGTGCGCGGCGGCGTCCTCGCCGTGCCGCAGACCACCCGCCGCGCCGCCCGCTCGCTGGGTCTCACCTGGTGGCAGGACATGACCGAGATCGTCTACCCCATGGCCCTGCGCATCATGCTGCCCAGCTGGATCGGGCTGACGCTGGGGGTGATGAAGGACACCGCCCTGGTCGGATGGATCGGGGTGATCGAACTGCTCAAGAGTTCGCAGATCCTGATCACCCGCATGCAGAACGAGCCGCTCTTCATTCTCATGATCGCCGGGCTCATCTACTTCCTGATCAGCTTCCCCATCTCGCGCCTCGGCGCCCGTCTCGAAAGAAGGTTCCGCGAGAATGATTGAGATCGAGAACGTCGATAAGAGCTTCGGCGCCCTCAAGGTGCTGGACGGGGTCAGCCTCGCCGTCAACAAGGGAGAAGTGGTTTCGATCATCGGCGGGTCCGGTTCCGGGAAGTCGACGCTGCTGATGTGCATCAACGGGCTGGAGCCGATCCAGGGCGGCCGCATCCTCGTCGATGGCACCGAGGTGCACGCAAGGGGCACCGATCTCAACAAGCTCAGGCGCAAGATCGGTATCGTCTTCCAGCAATGGAACGCCTTCCCGCACCTGACGGTGCTCGAAAACGTGACACTGGCCCCGCGCAAGGTGCTCAGGAAGTCACGCGAGGAGGCCGACGCGATCGCCCGGCGACAGCTCGAGCATGTCGGGCTGGGCGACAAGTTCAACGCCTTCCCCGGCAAGCTCTCGGGCGGCCAGCAGCAGCGCATGGCCATCGCGCGTGCGCTCGCCATGGCACCCGAGTACATGCTGTTCGACGAGGTGACGTCAGCCCTTGATCCGCAACTGGTCGGCGAGGTGCTCGATACCATGCGGCTGCTCGCCAGGGAGGGCATGACGATGATCCTCGTCACCCACGAGATGGGCTTCGCCCGCGAGGTGTCAGACCGCGTCGCCTTCTTCAAGTCGGGTAAGATCCACGAGATCGGCAGCCCCGAGCAGCTCTTCGGCAACCCGCAACTGCCCGACACCCGTGCCTTCCTCAACTCGGTCCTGAAGTAGCTCAATGCGGTCGTCCAAGCTCGTCCATATTGTTTCCGCCCACGCCGAGGGCGAGGTCGGCGACGTCATTGTCGGCGGAGTCACTCCACCGCCGGGCGACACGGTCTGGGAGCAACGAAACTTCATCGCGGCCGACCAGACGCTGCGCAATTTCGTGCTCAACGAACCGCGCGGCGGCGTCTTCCGCCACGTGAGCCTGCTGGTGCCGCCGAGGAACCCGAAGGCCCAGATGGGCTGGATCGTCATGGAGCCGGAGGATACGCCGCCGATGTCGGGCTCGAACTCGATGTGCGTTTCGACGGTGCTGCTCGATACCGGCATCCTGCCCATGACCGAGCCGCTGACGCGGCTGACGCTGGAGGCCCCGGGCGGCCTGATCGACGTCGTCGCCGAGTGCCGGAACGGCAAGGCCGAGCGCATCCATGTCACCAACCACCCTTCCTTCGTCGACAAGCTCGACGCGATGATCGAGGTCGAGGGGCTGGGTTCGCTGCGGGTCGACACAGCCTATGGCGGCGACAGCTTCGTCTTCGTCTCGGCGGCGCGACTGGGCTTCGCCCTCACCCCCGACGAGGCACGCGATCTGGCGACCACCGGCATGAAGATCACCAGGGCCGCCAACGAGCAGCTGGGTTTCAGGCACCCGGACGGCTGGGATCACATCTCGTTCTGCCAGATCACAGCGCCGGTGGAACGTGACCATAGCGGCATCCTCGCGGCGAAGAACGCCGTTGCCATCCGGCCCGGCAAGATCGATCGCTCGCCGTGCGGCACCGGCTGTTCCGCTCGCATGGCGGTGCTGCACGCGCGCGGCGAGATGCGGGTCGGCGAGCGCTTCATCGGCCGCTCGATCATCGATTCCGAGTTCCACTGCCGGATCGAGCGGGAGGTGGAGATCGGCGGCCGCCCCGGCATCGTCCCGGTGATCTCCGGCCGGGCCTGGATCACCGGGACGCGCCAGGAGATGCTCGATCCGACCGATCCCTGGCCCGCCGGCTACCGGCTCTCCGACACCTGGCCCCTCGAAGGACGTTTCTGATGAAGATCACCGCAATCAAGTACTGGCAGGTTGGTCTGCCGCTGCGCGAAGGTCGCTACAGGTGGAGCGGCGGCAACTTCATCGACGTGTTCGATTCGACCGTGGTCGCCGTCGAGACCGACGCGGGCATCACCGGCTACGCCGAGTGCTGCCCGCTCGGTTCGGCCTACCTGCCCGCCTACGCCCTGGGCGTGCGGTCCGGGCTCGAGGAACTGGCGCCCAAGGTCATCGGCATGGACCCGACCGCGCTGGGGCCGCTCAATCGCCACATGGACGCGGTGCTGCGCGGCCACCCCTACGTCAAGGCGCCCATCGATATCGCCTGCTGGGACATCCTTGGCAAGGTCGCCGGCCTGCCGGTCAAGACGCTGCTGGGGGGCGAGGAACAGGACGCGATCAAGCTCTACCGCGCCATCAGCCAGGAAGACGCAAACGTGATGGCCGAGAAGATCGCCGGCTACCGCTCCGAGGGCTACACTAAGTTCCAGCTGAAGGTTGGCGGCGATGCCAATGACGACATCGCGCGCATCCGCGCCTGCCGCGCCATCCTCGAGCCCACCGATATCCTCGTGTGCGATGCCAATACCGGCTGGACCATGGCCGACGCCGCCCGCGTGGTGAATGCGGTCGCCGACCTAGACGTCTATATCGAACAGCCCTGCATGAGCTACGACGAGAGTGTCTCGATCCGCCGCCGGACGACGCTGCCCTTCGTTCTCGATGAGAATATCGACGGGGTCGGTATGCTGCTCAAGGGCCTTGCCGACGATGCCTTCGACATTATCAACCTCAAGATCTCCAAGGTGGGCGGCCTGACCAAGGCCCGCCAGATCCGCGATCTCTGCGTCGCCCACCAGATCCCGATGACCATCGAGGATACCTGGGGCGGCGACATCGTCACCGCTGCCATTGCGCACCTGGCGCAGTCGACGCCGGAGCGCTTCTGCTTTTCCGCCACGGATTTCAACTCCTATGGCACCGTCGACATCGCCGACGGCGCCCCCCGGCGCGTCAACGGCACCATGCGAGCACCGGACTCCCCCGGTCTCGGAATTGTGCCGAGGTTCGAGGTACTGGGCGCGCCGACAGTGATCTCACGCGCGCCACAGTGACCGCCCGAG
>NZ_JAYRYM010000009.1:0-40511 GCF_041917035.1 Devosia sp.
GGCTGATGCCTCGCGCTGGGCAATCACAAACCAATGGGGAGCAGGCAACATCCCATGCAACTGGGGCCAACCGGATCTCCTCCAACAGCATCATCCACGAGCACTGCGAGGCACACGGGGGCCAGATTCCTGGACTGCGCGGAGACCGTCAGGGCGCTTTCTGCACGGGCGCCTCTGCCCCGATCCCAGACGTCACGAACTGCGCCCAGGCCTCCATCAGCGCCCGCCGCTTGCCGGCCTGCCGGCCCCGGCTGTACGCCCGCTCGACGTCACTGCCGACATTGTGGGCCAGCGCATGCTCGGCCATCTCTCGGGGGAACTCGGACTCCTCGCCCACCCAGGTCCGGAACGTCGCGCGCATGCCGTGGGCCGTCACGTCCGACAGCCCAAGATTCAGCCGCAGGAATGTCGACATGGCGGAGTCCGATAGCGCCCTGCCGGTTTGCTCCGAGGCAAACACCAGTCCCCTCGCACCATCTGCATGCATCGACTTCAGCAGGGCGAGGGCGGCAGAAGACAGGGGCACAAGATGCTCCTCCCCCATCTTCATGCGCGCGGCGGGGATCACCCACTGGCCGGACTCGAGGTCGATCTCCTCCCATCTCGCGCCGCGCGCCTCCATCGATCGGGTGGCCGTCAGGATCAGGAACGACAGGCACGGTGCCGTGACCCCCTTGCGCTCCTGCAGTCGGGCATAGAAGGCCGGCATGTCGCGATAGGGCATGGCCGGCTGATGGCCCTTCGGAACCACGGCGCCTGTGCTGCGGTCGCGCTTGACCTCCGGAGGCGGGCCAAGCAGCTCCCGCAACCCGCCCTCCCATCGTGCCGGGTTCTCGTGCGTGATCATGCCGTTGGCCCTCGCATAGTCGAAGACCCGCCGGACCCTGCCCGCGACGCGATGCGCGGTCTCGGGGACGGTCGACCAGTACGGGCGAAGGGCTGCCGCGACGTCGCTGGTTGTTATCGAGCCAATCGGCATCGGGCGCAACCTGGCGAGATAGTCCGGGCTCCTTGACTTGTCGCCCGGCCCCAGGACCGTCGTCTTCCACTGCTCGACGTGCTTTGGGTTCCGAAGGTTCTCGGTCGCTATCGGAACGAACTCCTCGGCGACCTTGCCGAAGGTCAGCTCCGCGGCACTCAGCGCCTGTTCCCTGGCCTCGCCCGGGTGCTTTCCCTGAACGACGTATGCCCGCGCCTCGAGGTGCCGCCGTCTCGCCTCGTGCAGGTCAACTCCCTTGGCTACCGTCCCCAGGCCGTATTCCACCGCCTTGCCGGCAAGCGTGAAGCGATACACCCAGCGCTTCTGGGTTTCGCCGAGCACGATCAGGTAGAGGCCGCCGCCATCGGCGTACTTGCCGGGCACGGCGGCGTCGACGAACTTCTTGTTGAGCCGGTTGGTAGCCATCCATCGCCTCCTGGGCCGGATGTCAGCTAGCACGGCTTCGGCCGCCAGGCCACCCCAAAAACCACCCCATTTGCGCCTGGATGTGCATGGTCTCGCGACGTTTCAGAGAGCACCATCGAACCACGATAACCTATACATATCAGCGCTCTGTGAGCATCTTGAGGTCTCTTTGTGTCTCACACTGCCTCACGAAATGACGGACTTTCTCTCCGCCACTTCTCCGATGAGCATCGGAAGCGCTGATGCAATACGTCCTCCTTGAGTGCGCCAGACATGCGGTGGTCAGCATGAACCTCGTGGACGGGCGAGGCGGGTTTCTTCTGCCTCTTGACGACGCGTTTGCTTTGCCGACTCTTTCGATCGAAGAGCATGGGCATGGTGCGGCTCCAATGGGGGGGGACCGTGGGACAGCCACTTTCGCCGGGGGAAGAGAGATTTCTTGGCCTGGCCGATAGGGGAGAACGTATTGGCGACGTGCCAGCTCCCCCGTATCAAGCGGTAGATGTCCGCCTGAAGTTCATCGGCGTCCGGTTCAGGCCAGGGGCAGCGCGGAGGCTGTTGCCCCCTGATCTCGAGCCGGCAGGCAACGACGGAGGCCTGTTCTGCGTCTACTCGGTGGCGTCGGGATGGGGAATTGCACCCTACACCGCCTGCTATGCTGCAGTGGAGGTTAAGGGTTTTGACGCGCCCGATGGTTCCTCAGGCTACTATATCGCCGCTGGATATTATTCGGGACGTGGTGGCCAGTTCATGCGAAAGCACTACAATACGAACGCCCTGGACGGGAGCAGCCACCAGTTTCAAGTAGGGGAGAGGCTGATCGGCGAAGGCGGTGCTGCCGATACGGCTGCACTAAGGCTCGTTCTAGGGGCGCCCGCGAGCGGTCCGCAGGTCTGGACTGGCGTGCATCACTACCTCGGCCTGGGCCCCAACGGCAAGGCGACGGTGTTTCCGATTGCGTTCAGTTGTCGCGTCTTCAGCGCGGAGCCAATCGCGGTGGAGATCACCGACGATGCGAGCGAACGGATGCAATGGGCCCGCCCGACCGAGTTGGTCTGGGGCATGGAACTGATTGAAGCATCACTGACATTCGGTGTGCCTCAGCCTGCCGCGGGACCGAACTACCTGACCGACACTGGCGGACAGGCCGCGCTCCTCGACACGTTTGCGCGCCTCGGACGCGGCGCAGTCATCGTCACCCCCACGGCCGAGGTCATCTCGATCAGCGCCGGCGCAAGGCCCTTCCTTGGCAGGGGCCTGGCTCTGGTGGACGGAAGACTTCGGGCCAGCAATCCCGCAGATCAGGCGGAATTCGTAGACAGGATCGCCTCTGCTACAGGCCAGACACTCGAGAGGGTTCTGTCATTGCCAATGGGAGTGCGGCGGCCGGATGGAAAGACCACCATCGTTGATGTCGTTCCCATGGGGCGAGCAGCGACAGGAGGCCCCGCAGCGTTGGTGCTCTTGAGTGATCCTGAGGCTCGTGAACCAGCCAATCGTTCCGCTACGCTCCAGCTACTCGGCCTGACTCCCGCGGAGGCCCGCATTGCCGAGTTGGTTGGCGCCGGCCTCTCACCCCGAGAGGCCGGCGAGACGCTTGGCAAGTCCGAGGGCACGGTTCGAACTACACTCAAGCATATCTACCAGAAGCTGCAAATTGGCAGACAGTCGGAACTTGCCCGCATCGTTGCGCGTCTCTAGCCAGGGGTCACGGCAGGCCGTAACTGCCGACCTTCACACCAGCCAACATCTCATAACCCGCATTCGCGCTCATCACGATGTCCGTGAACTCGAAGGCTCCAGAGATACCCTCGTACTTGCCTGTACCACCGGTCCACTTGCCGTTGAGGCCGTCAAAGCTCTCAAACAGCATGTCGCCGTCGGCGTCGGCGTATGCGCAGTTGCCGACAACGAGGTCGAAGCCCTGCGGGTTCTGGCGATACGCCATCGCGCACTTGCCCGTTAGCTTGTGACCGAAGCCCGAGCTTCCATCCGCCCGCATGAGCCACGACATCCAGCCGCCCGCCGCAGAGATACCGTCTGCCGCCTTCGGTCCGCGTGGGACGGGCCCAAATTCAGAAGTCGTCGTGTTCGTAAAGGTGTAGCGGAGTGCAACTTCGCCGGACCTGGGGAGGGCGTCCTGCGCGACCGCAGCCGAGGCCATGACGGTCGCGAGGCCAGCGAGAGAGCATAGGACGAATCGGTCGAGGAATGTGGTCTTCATCGGTGTTCTTTCCATCTATGTTGCTGCTCGACAAAGCGAGACGCAAAGCAACTAGAGCACAGTTGCCCTCCGCGAAGCTCCCATTTGGGAGCGGCGACGGACCTTGCTCTGGCCGGCATCCGAGCTGCGTTGGCCAGGTTTCAACGGCGCCGATGCAAAAGGCGACGGCGTCACGGTCACCCCGGCGATCGGTGCGTGTCATGCCCGTTCAATAATGAAACGCGCTTCGAGCTCGACGGCCAGCCTTCCCAGATCCGGCGCGAGGCGACTCCAGCCGACCCGGTATCTGTCCGATATCGCCGACAGAACGCGACCGTGGCTGCGCTTGCCGTCCAGCAGCGCGAGGAACGCAGCGGCACTGTCGCTGCAGATGAAGTCCTTCCCGGTCCCGCTGTGGCGCACGACGGTTCTGCCGGCGACGATCTCGATACTCGTCTCGGGCGAGTGCCGGAATACCGTAGCGCGGTCGATGACGGCCCCCGATTCCAGGAAGAGGGCTTCCCGCAGGTCGTCCTCCTGTGCATCCAGCGTGTCGATGATCTCGGTCGCACGGTGGATCGATCGGTGCCGCTCCAGAACGAAGGCGCGCCCGCGTTCGGCTATGCGGCGCCTCTCCTCCTCATGGCCGAGATAGTGGACAATCTGCCGCTCGAGCACCTCCAGGCCGGCGTCGGTCAGGTCGTAGAACAGGACGTGCTGGCCGTCGACCAGGGGATGGGGGATCGGCTGGACCATTCGGTCCACAAAGACCAGAGCGCCGGAGCAGATCGCTTCCCAGGTCCGAGAGTCTCCCTCCCAGGGATCGGGGTTGGCGTGCAGGACAATCCTGCTGGAATACAGGCACTCCTTGTACCTGGGATTTGTGCCCGATCGCCCGGCTGACCCGTCGGCGGAGACGGTCCCCACCTGCATCGCGAAAGCGTATTTCTGCTGCAGCGACTTGGCGAATGCGAGCAACCGGCCCCTGCCCTGGCGATACACCCAGCTGTCCGAAACGAAGTCATCGAAAAGGCAGCTGACATCGATGGGCCGCGCCGCCGGCAACCCGACGGGCGGCTCGACCATATCGTCGAGAACACAGTAGGCCGTCGGCACGACGGCGAGTCCGCCGTGGTCAACGGCCTGGTTGTCGGGCCGGTTGACGCAACTCCGCTTGAAATACAGTCTCCAGGTGAAGTCCTCCCGATCGATCACGACGCCGGGGTCGTCGTCGTAGTCGAGCATGACGGTCTTGTATCGGTAGTGGTCCTTGAGCCGCCGGAACTCGCCATGGCGAGGATTGTGCTCGACCAGATGGTTCTGGCAGAGCACGAGGATGTCCGCGGTGTCGGCATTGTCCACCAGGCGGACCCTGGGATGGGCGCCGAGGCCCTCCAGGGCCAGACGGACCTCGTTGCTCCGCGCCTCAACGTGATCGAAGCGCGGGAAATGCACGTCGTAGGTCTTCGCGGCAGGCGCCTCGGGCGCTCCCACCTGCCATAGCCGGCCGCCGCTGATGTCTTCCCAGAGCTCGCGTGCCTTGCTCAGCGGGAAGTTCTCCAGCCGGACGTGCGCCGGGTCCCGCCTTCGGATGCACTGCTTGATCTCAGCCAGGGATTGGCCCTTGCGCGCGACCATGGTGAAATCGTGCAGGACTTCGTGCTCCTCGAACATCAGCCCGATCGAAACGTCGTCGACAATGTCGTAGCGGATGTGCTGCCGGCGCTGCACCAGGCTCCTGGCCTCGGCAGCGCCGAGGAAGAAGCCGGAACCGCCAAAGAACGAGTTGCCGGGATAGCCGTCGAGTTCGTCCAGCGTTTCGATGCTCTTGCCGATGCCGACACGGCCCTTGCTCACCAGGTCGGTGCGGAGGACGTTGGTCCAGGCGATGCCGCCCGCATATCCTATCCGGTCCCTCAGTTGAACAAACCGGTCAAAGGTCGGCACCCGGATCAGGCTGCTCAGGTTCGTCCGGAAGAAGACGTCATACCTGTCCTGCAGCAGCGCCAGCGCATGGACGGTCTTGCTCAGTACACCCGGTATGATCTGCGTCTGGAAGGCGGGCGCGCACAGGCTGTCGAGATCGGATTCGGCATCCCTGATGCAATTGTCTGCAATGTGCCGGAATGGCCGGGGATCCGTATTGCGCTCCAGCAACATGTAGACGTCGATGTGCGGCCGCTCCGCCTTGAGGTGCCGGATGAGCTCGGTCCAATAGCCGGAGATATACTGAAGATAGACCGGCTGGTTGGTGGCCGCGATGACCAGGACGGCGATCTTCTTCATGGCCGCCCTGTCCCGTCTTCCGACGCGCGTGCGGCGTCGATGGAGAGAGCATCAACGGGCGCAGCAGCCGCTGCTGCAGAGCGGCCTAGCACGGCAGGCACTCGAGGTTGTGGCGCTGCTGGAAATCGAGGTCCTTGCGGTAGATTTCCTGCAACGCGCCGCGCAGCCGATCCTCGGTGAGGAGCACGTCGATCAACGACAGCTTCAGCGGAGTCGCCGACCTGTTGGCCGTATCATAGGGAAAGCCGACACCGGTGAGTTCGCGGAACGGCCGGTTGTTCTCAAGCTCGATGAAATGGTCGACCCGATCGATCCGGTAGCGGTCCAGCACGTCTGTTTGCGGCCGCGTGTGGTCATTCCATGCGGCAATGGTCTCGAGGTTCTCGAGGAACATCCCGAAGGCATCGGGGTGCTGCCCGCCTCGCAGCGCCCCGAGGAAGTCTCGATACGCGGCGTCGGTCATGGCCCGCCCGAGGTTGGTGAACAGCCATCCATCCTCGGTCTCGTACCGTGCATCGGTGATGCACCAATTGACGAATACGCTGATGGTCCGCAGGTATATGCTCCTGTAGAAAAAGACGATTTCATCGCTATCGGCGATCGCGTGAACGGGTCGATGGGGCAGCTTGTTGCTGCTGGAATATCCGCACTTGTAGTTGTTTATGAGAATGAAGCGCGGGTCGTGCGACAGCCGCTTCAGGCGAGAGTCGTAACTCGTCAATCCAATCTCCACCCGGTGGCTCGGCCAGCTGCCAGTCATGCCGACACATCACATTGTCGAGGTGCATACCGAGCCGCCGACGCCGTCACGACAGCCATCCAGACCCACGTCGCATGCCGCAAACGCGGAGACAGCCTAGTAGACCTGCGACCAGAAGTGCAGACACGACGAGCTGGTGCGGCCATATTGTCCGAGTCCGGTCGCTTGGTTGGCGGCCCGGTGATGCGGGCCGCTGCCCTGCCGTTTCGCAGGCCGTCGACGCGCTCAAGCAAACGCAACTATTCCGTAGCGAACCGGCGCTCTGGACGGCGCCCGTCCGGATTCCATCTTGAAAGACGGAGCGTCTTCATACTATCCATGATGGTCTTGCACAGTCGATCTGGGCTGAAGCTTTTTCATCGAGGGGTGCTGCTTTGAGCAGGGACGATTCCAAAGAGGAACTGAGGCGAGCGAAGGCCCTTCTGCAGTCGGCCGAGAGCGAACTACAAGGGTTGCGCGAGCAGGTCGAGAGGCTCGAACAAGCCGTCGCGGCCGGAGAAGACGACGAGATCAGTCCCACTCGCCGCGCGCTGACGCAGGCGGCGTGGACGGCCCCGATCCTCCTGTCGGTCAATCTGCCCAACGCCGTCTTTGCGAGTAACGCGTCGAGTCCGGTGAGCACTCCGGGACCGACGACAGCGCCGACCCCATCAGCGGCGCCGACACCGGCGGCTCCGACTTCGGCGCCGACGCCAGGGGCTCCGACCTCTGCTCCGACTTCGGCTCCGACAACGCCTCCGACCAGTGCTCCGACTTCGGCACCGACCAGCGCGCCAACCTTGGCACCAACACCTGCCCCCTGATGGACGGCGAGGTGGGCAGCGGCGCGATTCTGCCGCGCCGCAGCCTGGGTGTCCGGCAGTTTACCGCGGGCGATGAGCTCGTGCTGGTCTGCGACGCACGTCACGTGCGGAGCGATGGGCCGGCAGGGGCTCGGGCGGCGCTCACTCTGAACGCCTCGGGGCGCGCGATCTGGGAGCTGTGCGACGGCGAGCACCGCTTCGATCAGATCGTCGGCACGCTCGGAAGACGCTTCTCCGTGGGCGAGGACGTGCTTGGCCCGCAGGTCCGGCACGTGCTGGCACAAATGGAGCGGCAGGGCTTTCTGCGCGGGGTCGAGACACCGGCAGCATCCGGCCCGGACACGACATTCGTCATCGGCATCGAGGACAAGCCGTACTTCTGGTGGCAGGCGGCCATCTTTCTCGAGTCACTCGAAGGCAAGCTCCCCGCGGGATGGCGCCCCTTCGTCGTGATCTGCAACAATGGCAGGCCCGTCTCGCCGGAGCTGCGCAAGATCCTCGAGTGCTATGGAACCGAGTTCTGCACCGGCACCAACCATGCCGAAACCAACCGCATCGATGTGGGACTGAATGGCGGCGAGTGCCATGCCGCGCTCAACCGCGTGGAAGCGCTTGCTGCGGCCGGTCGGACCGTTGGCAGCGGCGAACTCGTCAGCGTGCTGGATTCCGACATATTCCTCTACGGGGACCTGAACCTGCAGGTCATGCCGACCAAGTGCGCCCTGTCGCGCAACTGGCACATCGCGGCCCCGAAATTCTTTTCCACCGTCGACAAGAACAACGGCAAGGGAATCGATCTCGGCAAGCTGCTCGATGCGATGGGATGCGAGCAGCCGTTCCGTCCGGGCGGCGTCAACGTCTTCGTGACGGGGGCAGTCGCGCAAAACCCGAAGTTCATTGCGGATTGCTTCCGCTTCGCCCATGCGCTGTTCCTTCTGGGGCGCGCTGCCGGAGCCGAGTCGGCCTGGATTGCCGAGATGCCGTGCTTCGCGCTGGCGCTGACCACCAACGGAATCGAGTACGAGCTCATCGAAGCCAAGGAACTGCTGGTTTCCGACTGCGACGAAGCGGAAATTCCCAACGGCGCCTTCTACCACTACTACAGCGATCCTAGGGATTTCGGCAGATCGGCATTTCGGGGTTCGAAATGGCATAAACAGGCCTACAGGAACAATTTCCTGGACACCGACTTTGAGCATTTCGCGCGCGAGGCAACGACAGACCATGAACGCTACTTCTTCGAACTCGCGAGGCGCTGCCGACAGCGGCTCGATGTATGAGACGCCGCCGGACCTGGTCGTCGACCAGATGGAGTTTCTGAAGAAGACTCCGACGCTCGGCCTCGGCTTCCGGAAGACGTCCGTCGACCCGGTCCTCCACGAAAGGCTGCTGCATCACCTGCGCAGCAACGTTCACAAGTTCACCTCGGAGCCGGAGACCGGGTTCATCCGGTCCGAGAATCCGAGGGCCTTTCCATCGCTGCTCTACCAGGACGAGGCGTTCAACCAGGCGTTGATGTCCGACCTGCTGCCCCTCCACGAGGAATGGGCCGGCAGGCCGCTGGTCAAGGCGGCCTGCTACGGCATTCGCGTCTATCAGCCGCGCAGCTACCTCTACAACCACTACGACCGGGCCCGCACCCATGTCGTCAGTTCAACGATCTGCGTCGACCATCGGCTGAACAGCCCGTGGCCCCTCTATATCGAGGATGCCGAAGGGCGCCCGCACGAGGTGTCGGTGGAACCCGGAGAAATGGTGTTCTTCGAGGGTGCCCGGCTGAAGCACGGACGCCCGTACCCGCTGGACGGGGAGTATTACGCAAACATCTTCGTCCACTATACGCCGCTCGGTTGGGAAGCCAATTTCAGCTGACGCCCTCCGGATCCTCGCAAGCGGCATGAAGTCCCTCATCCACAGCGTCTACCTTGGCGGGGCCGCCGGCCTCAGCAATCTGGTCATGTCGATCGAACTCGGCGTGGTCATGGCCAGTCTGACCGATCGTGTCCTCGTCCTGAAGGGCAATCATTTCCCGCGCGCCAACAGGGTCGACTATTCCGGGGAAGTCTCGAACCGCTACCCCAGTCGCGTGACCGACCTGATGGATCTGGGCGTTCCCTGGCTGAACGAGGAGAACGTCAATCTGGCGGGATACGCCGCGCAGGAGATCTGCGGGCAACCGGCCTGGGAGGCGGTCTGTTCCTTTCCAGGTCACCTGTCCACCGACACCGCCGACTTCAGGTCCTTTGCCGGACGCAGGTCGGCGAGAGTGATCGTCGGCGAGGAACAACAGGACATCCCTGCCCTCGCCTTCAGCGGTGGGCCGGATGCGATGACGCTCAGCTTCTATTCGTCGTTCTTCTACCTCGACCGGCCTTCGCAACTGGTTGCACACGACGCCCTGCGCCGCATGCGGCCCAAGCCGGAGATCGCGGACCTCGCAAACCGGATTGCCCGCGATCTCGGCGCCTTCAATGCCGTTCACATCCGTCGCGGCGATTTCAAGGTGACGTCCGGCGTCACGACGCTCGACCGCACCGGCGCAGAAGCCGTCGCGGCGATGGACAAGCATTTCAAGCGAAATGACCGGCTGGTCGTCTTGACCGACGAGGCGAACGACCCCTTCTTCGACGTGATCCGGGAGAGCTACGACGACCTGGTCTTCATCGACTGGCACATTCTGCGCCAGTACGGCCGGGAGTTTCACGACCTGCCGGCGCACGACAGCATTGCGCTCGCATACCTGTCGCAACTCATCGCGGCTCAGTCGATGGATTTCATCGGCACCATGACCAGCACCTTCACGGCGCTCATCCAGCGCTATCGCGGCAATTCGGGCAAGGAGGAGCGCTTCAAGTATCTCTGGAACGAGCTCCCGCCCGCCGGGGCCAGGATCGAGCCGGGACGGCATGCCCTTGGAGACGACGTGCCGCTCGACAACGGTGTGATGATCGAAGCCGGAAGCGGGCCATATAGCTGGAATCGCGTCAACCAGCGGTTCAACAATGGCTGGATGCGCGAATGGCCGGAGAGCTTCCTCGATGACGGGGCCGCACTCGAGAGATCTGCGCGGCGCGAGTACTCCGTCGGTTCCCGCAGGGAACTCGGACCTGCTCAAGCCTCGAAGGGGGACGCCGCCGAGGTCGAGACCCATGCGATCGGATTTCGGGGCCGATCGCTGCTGGTGAAGAGCAACGACAAGCGCCTCTCCGAATCGATCCGTCAATTGTTCAAGACCATGATCGTGTCGGACGCCGGCCCGGGTGACGGCGAACTCGTCATCGAGGTGGGCGACGGCAGTGCCCGGCTATTGCTGAACGGCGCGGAAATCGGGGCGCGGCCCGGCGGCGGCGCACTCCTGCGACCGCTGTACCGTGAAGTCGTCCGACAGTTCATTCACCTCCACCCCGAGCTCGTGTGGATGCACGCCGCATGCGCCGCGAGCGAGAGGGGCGCGGTGATCCTGCCCGGATCATGGGGCAGCGGGAAGACCACGCTTGCCCTCGAACTCGTCAAGAAATCGTACACGTTCCTGTCCGACGACATCGTGCCCTTCGACCCGGAGAACGGTACGGTGATCCCGTTTCCGGCGACCCCGCAGGTGCGGCCGCAAAGCGGCGCGAGTTCACGCGACGCGCTGGGCAGCCTGCCGAAATCCCCATTCCTGCTCGACGAGCAGCAGATCGCGGCCTCGCCCGCCCACCTGTCATTGATCGCATTCCCCTGGTTCGTAGCGGGCTCAAGGGCGGAACTTGCTCCAGTCTCGCCGGGCCACATGGTCGGCAAGCTGCTTGAAAACAGCCTGAGTTTCCCGGCCAACGAAGATGCCACAATCCAGAAGATGTGCGACGCCGTGGCCTCTCTTCCAGCCTACGACCTGTTTTACGATCGCGCCGATGAGGCTGCGGACCTGCTGGTGGGTGTCATTGCCTGAGCGTATGTCAACGTTCTGGAGCGTGCCGTCGAGGGAGCAACGGAAATGCGAAACGTCGAAGTCACCGTATCGTTGACGGATGGCCGCAGTCACACGTGCGTGCTGCCGGAGAACGCGCCGGTGCTGGCCGATCTCTATGTCGGAATGGCCGGCTCGCGGATGGCGGGGCACCAGGGAACGCTGATCCAGTTGCCAGCAAGAGGCGGACGGGCTGCGTTCTCGTTCATGTCGACATCCGTCCTGTCGGTGATGACCGAGCCGCCTGTCCTCGTCAATGCCTGCGGGCCGCTACCGGGGACCACACCTGCCGCCCTGCCCGCGGCACCCGGCGACCGGTTCGTGCGGATCGATGACTTCCTCACGCCTGCCGAGAACGAGGACCTGCTCCGGTTCGCGATCGAACAGGAGGAGAACTACACGACGAGCGGAGTCTACAACGACAAGCAGCACACGACCAACGCAAGCGTCCGGCGGTCAAGGGTCCTGTTCAAGATCGCGGAAACCCCATGGAAGCCGCTGTTCATCGAGCGCCTGAAACTGCACCTGCCCCACCTGCTCAAAACACTGAAGGTTCCGGCGTTCACTGTCGGTGAAGTCGAGATCCAGCTGACCGCCAGCAATGACGGCGATTTCTTCAAGCGGCATGCCGATACCGATCGCAACAACGAGTCGATCGCCTCGCGCCAGCTGACCTTCGTCTACTACCTCAATCGGACCCCGAAGCCCTATTCCGGCGGCAATATCCTGTTCTACGACGAGCGGGCCGGGACCGCCGACGATCGGGGTGCCGGCGTCAGTTCCGTGACTCCGGCGAACAACTGCCTCGTCTCGTTTGCCAGTGACCGCTGGCACGAGGTGGACATGGTCCGCTGCCCGAGCGGCGCGTTCGCCGACAGCCGCTTCACCGTCAATGGCTGGTTCCGCAGCCAGGCCACGACCGCAAGCGCCGGCCACCCGGGGTGAGGATGGACGCCAGGATCTTCGTGGCGATTGCGGCCTATTGCGATCCGGAACTGCCGCGGACGCTGGATGATTGCCTGTCCAGTGCCAGGTACCCGGAGGCTCTGCGCTTCGGGATATGCTGGCAGTACGACGAGAACGTGCCTGTCGATCTGTCGAGGTTTCGAGGCGACAAGAGATTCCGCTTTTCCGAACATCCGATCAGGGAAAGCAATGGAGGATCGTGGGCGCGCAACATCGCGCAGGGCCTCTGGGATGGCGAACCCTATTCGCTGCAGGTCGACTCCCACATGGCCTTTGCCCGCTATTGGGATGTCGAGCTCATTCGGATGATGCAGACCTTCCCGGCAGACAAGCCGCTGATCACGATGATTGCGCCGTTGTTCAGGATCGGCCAGGACAAGGAACTGCGGCGGCAGACCGACAAGGGAATCCGCGCGTCGCGCGTCGCGGACTGGTCGGCCGAATCCGGCTGGTCGCCCTGGCTCGACTGGGGGCTGGTCGGCAATGCGCGGTTTGTGCGCAACCGCTTCCTCTCCGGCGGCTTCGTTTTTTCGCCCGGACGATGGAACGAGGACGTGCGCCAAGACCCGGATCACTATTACTGGGGGGAGGAGTTCGCTCTGACGCTGAGGTCCTTCACCCACGGATACGACATGTTCCTGCCGGACTTGATACCCGTCTGGCACATGGAGCACACCAAGGCCCCGCCCAGACGACACTGGGAGAACGGGAGGGAGGTGGTCGATGCTAAAAATCGAATCGCCTTCGATCGCCTGCGGAAACTTGCCTATTCCGGTGAAGGCACAAGCGAGCCTTCGCTCGGTCGATATGGTCTTGGCCCCACGCGAACGCTGGCCGAGTATGAACGTTTCGCCGGGCTTGATCTCGTGAACAAGCGGGCCCATCCTGACGTCTTCAGTGGTCTTCCACCGGATCCGGTCACGATCCGCGACGAGAGCGACTGGGCACAATGCGTTACCATTGAACGTTTCCGGCAATTGGCGGGTGGCGACCTGCGGGCGCCACAACAACAATCGTAGACGTACAGGACCCGGCAATGTTCTACACAGTCTTCAGCACCAACGATTCCCCCTACATGCAGTGGCAGTCCGACCTGCTGGAGCATTCCTGGAAACGGGTCGGACAGGAAGGCGTGCTGATCCGGCTCGTCGCCACGGACAAGCCGGACAAGCTGCCGCTGCAGAAATACGCCCATTGCGTCGCCACCAGGCTGCACGACGTCAATCCGGACACGGGCGATGCCTACGTGATCTACAACAAGCCCGCTTCGCTGCTGGAGTGGGTGTTCAGCGACAAGCCGGAAGGCACCGTGCTCCTGGTCGATCCGGACTGTGTCTTCCGCGGGCCGGTTACGCGCCGTGTCACCCCGGGTCGGCCGGCCGGTCAGGACTGGATCGACTTCCGCGTCGGACCGGCCGGGGCCGACAGCCCCTTCGGACTGGGGGACAGGTTCTCGTTCCTCAATGCGCATTGCGCGCGCACCGACCTGTCGATAGCGCCGGTGATGATCCCGACGCTCATTCACACCAGCGACCTGCGCAAGATCTGTGCGCGTTGGCTTCAGCTCTGTGCGATCGTCCGCGACCATCTTCGCGACGCCAAAGGCCAGAAGGTCTGGGAATCGGACATGTTCGCCTACCTGGCGGCCTGCGCCGAGTACGGTCTCTCGCATGAGCCGGCGTCACTGGGAATCTGTACGAACTGGGATGCCGCCAGAGCTCCGGATTGCCCGGTGATCCACTACTGCCAGCCGATCGCGGCGGCCGACGGAACCAGCATCTTCTCGAAGTTCACCTATGAACCCTGGAAGCGTATCGACACTGCACTGGAGCCGCAGACCGACTATGGGCGCGACCTTGTCGAGATCATCAACGATTGCGCCACTGCCAACGGCGTGCCGCCCGTTGCGACATCGACAAGCCGACCCAGATGGCGCGATGGCGTAATGGAGGGTCGTGTCCTCGACGAGATGCTGCTCGAGAACACGGCGAACGGCGGCAGCATCTGGCTCAACGGCGCCGGAAAGGCCGTGTGGGAACTCTGTGAAGGCAAGCTGAGGATCGACGAGATCGGGACTGTGCTCAGCCAGAGGTTCGCCGCGGATCGCGGTGCGGTGGTTGCCGATGTGGTGCGCACGGTCGAGGCGCTTCGCGAGGCCGGATTCATCGACGTCAACTGAGCCGACGCATCTAGTTTCGCTTGCCCTTCCAGAAAAAGCCGAGGTGTCGCCGCCACCAGGCGGGATTGGCCATGTTCCTCAGCAAACGGGTACGGAGCGCGGAATCCGACAATTCCCGGCGAAGCAGGATCAAGGGCCGAAGCACGCGGGAGCCGTGCCTCTGGAGGCCCGGCCTCGACACCTGGTAGACGGCGCGCCGGTAAAGCAGGTTGACGGCAGGGCCGGGAACGATGCCGGCCGGAATGGGCGTACCCATCAGCCGGCCTGCCGCAAGGCAATGAAAGGCCAGCTGGCGACTTCTGCCTTCGGCGGCAAACCTCTCGCGGATTCTCTGCCAGTCGATCTTGTCCGGAGCAAGGTCCGCCAGGAGGGAGAAATCATGCAGTGCGCGCAACGGGAATTGCCCGAGCGCCATGGCATGGTCGTTCAGTTGCGCGTGGGCAACGTTGTTGACGATCTGGTGGGTGATCGAAGGCACGCCGAGCCTCGCACCGGCAGCACGCACGGTCTCGCTTTCATCGATGAGTTCCCGCGCCGTCAGCACGTTCTGGTTGGGATACTCCATGACCTCGCCATGCAGGTCGATGCTGGCAAGCCGATCGCGGCGAAAGTAGACGCCGATCAGCTTCTCGCGTGGGTGCGGAACCTTTGGTGCGCGATGGTATCCCATGTCCGCCAACACCGTCTCGCATCTGCCTGACACCGCACGAGGAACGATGACATCGAGATCGCTCATCACCCGGGTTCCGGGGTCGGGGTAAAGACCCGAGAGCAGCCCCGCGCCGCCCTTGATCAGAATTGGCACCACGTCGACCGCGTTCAGCCTGGATGCCAGATCGATTGCCTCCTCACGCAGCTTGCCGTTGCGTCGACGATTGAGCTCAAGCAATGCCTGGCTGTGCCTCGTCACCAGCGACGGCACCTTGCTGGAGAGATCCAGCTCTTCAATTCTCGATGCGATGGCCGGCCCGACCATTTGATCCATGTACATTTGCACGAACCCGGACCAGAACGCTTTGGGATCGTCCAGGCGTCTTTCCAGCTGCTCCACCAGTCTGTCGCGGCTGGAACGCCCGAGCAGGCCGCACACGAGGTTGAAGACATTGTCCATCAGGGGCTCAGCTCGCATGATACTCCTGCCCGGGGGCGTGGACTGCGCGTGACGGCCAAGCGCAGCGTGACGCAGCAATTGCCACGTGTTCCGCCGCGCACATGTGCAATGAAGCGTCCGATCGTCTCCTCGATCGAGGAGATATCCAGCCCCAGCCCGAGCCTGTCGATCCGTTCGGGCCGCATGTCAGCCGTTCTTCCGAACCTGGCGCTCGATCCACTCATAGGTGCGCTCGAGACCGGCGGTCAGCGTCTGCGACGGGCGCCAGCCGAGCTTTTCCTCGATGAGGCGGTTGTCCGAGTTGCGACCGCGCACGCCGGTGGGACCGGGGATGTGGTGCTTGTCGATCCGCTTGCCGGCAATCTCGGCGACGATGTCCACGAGGCCGTTGATCGTCACCATTTCCTCCGAGCCGATGTTGACCGGCCCCTCGAAGGCCGAGCGCATCAGCCGGGTGGTGCCTTCGAGGCATTCATCGACATACAGGAACGAGCGCGTCTGCTTGCCGTCTCCCCAGATCTCGATGGCGTCGCCGGAGCTGGCCATCGCCACCTTGCGACAGATGGCGGCCGGCGCCTTCTCCTTGCCGCCCATCCAGGTGCCTTCCGGCCCGAAGATGTTGTGGTAGCGCGCCACCCGGTTCCGCATGCCGTAGTTGCGGTTGTAGGAGAGGAAAAGCCGTTCCGAGAACAGCTTCTCCCACCCGTACTCGCTGTCCGGCGCCGCCGGATAGGCCGAGGCTTCCGCGCAGTTGGGGTTGTCCGGGTCTTCCTGGTTGTAGGCGGGGTAGATGCACGCCGAGGACGAGTAGAAGACGCTGCGGATGTTCCGCCGGTGGCAGCGGTCGGCGATGTTGAGGTTGATCATCGCCGAATTGTGCATGATCGCGGCGTCGTGCTCGCCGGTGAAGATGTAGCCGGCGCCGCCCATGTCGGCCGCCAGCTGAAACACTTCGTCGAAGCGCCGGTCGATGGCGAGGTCGCAAACCTCGGCGCGCCGGAGGTCGCCGACGATGAAGTCATCCGCATCCGTTTCGGAATACTCGGGGAACTTCAGGTCGACCCCGCGCACCCAGAAGCCTTCCCGCTTCAGGCGGCGCACCAGGTGGCTGCCGATGAAGCCCCCGGCTCCCAGGACCAGTGCGTGCTTTGCGCTCATGTGCGGCTCCAGACTCTCATTGGCACCTGCGACCCCCGACCATCATCCCGCCGCCATCGGCAGGTATGCTGTTTACTACATCGCGTGCCGGCCGGAAGAGCGGAAGGCCTTCGGCGATCGCGCCGTTCGGCGTCGGTCGCGACACTGTCGACGTTTCCGCCTGCACCGCGGGCGACTTAGCACTGGCCATACCTCCGAAAACGTCATCGTGCCGCCGAGACGGCGCAAGGAGCGTCCGAAGGGCAGACCGGCCTCCTCGAGAGTTCGGATGAGACGAGGGCGGCCACGAGATAAAAGCTTGGCGCTCGACCGGCTCGCATCTGCAGGCTGCTTCGCAGCGGTGTTGGCGGGCGGATGCCGCGGACGAAAACGCCCGGGTAGTCCGGGCGTCTGGCGAACGGCACTGAATGCTGCGGGCATCGCCACCGTGACTAACCCTTCTGCAATGCGCGCTGGAGGAGCGCGGTCGAATAGAACTCGTACGAGGCCGCCTTGTCCGGGAAATCGATCAGATGGACCGTGAAGCGGCAGGGTACGCCATTTTCGGGCAGGTTGTCGGCGAAGAAGGATGAGTACGCCTCGGCATAGGCTTTCCGGAGGCGATCCTGCTCGGCGGCATATCCGGCGGGGTCGGCGAGGATGTTCGGGGTCTTCGGCTGGGCACCGAACGCGTGCATTTCGATGAAGTCGATGTCCCGCAAGGACGAGCAGAGTCCGGCTTCGACCAGCCATTTCTCCCAGCACCTGAAGACCAGTGCGACTTCCTGGTGGGGATCCATCGAAACGAGTTCGGTGAGTCCCAATACGCCCTTCGCCGAGTAGCCACCCGTCAGGCCAGCGAAATGGATCTTGAGGTCGCCATCCGCCTGTTCCTCGGTGACCAGCGCCGAGAGAACAGGGCGATCCCCTTCATAGTAGTAGGTGAGTTTGCCGCGCTTCCGGACATTGAATGCCATCGAATTTCCTCGAGACTTGATTAGCTGGTCAGAACCTGTCGCAGTCGAGCAGCGACGATATCGGCCTCTTCGCGCGTCAGGGTTTGCGGATTCAAGGCTATGGCGTTCGGTTCCAGTGCAGCTACCTCGATCCAGATCTCGCCGTTCCTGAGCTCGTCGACGACCTGGTCGCGCGTCTTCCGGAATCCGGCATCGAGACGAACGATTGCCCGCGCGTGCGGTTGACCGGCCTCACTGGGGAAGCCGCGTTCCGTCGTCACTCCCGCAATCCCGGCCAGGTGCTTGATCCAGTTCTGGACGATCGCCTCGTAGCCTTCGAGCATCGCCTCCTCGTCCTGATCCAGCGTGTACTGGACGGCGGCGAGCATTCCGGCGAGTTCTTCCTTTCCGACCTTGAGAGGTCGACCGATGCCCTGCGCTGGCGGTGAAAGTCGGCGGCAACCTGCGATCAGTTCCCTGGTCCCAAGGACCAGGCCGGCAGCTTGCGGCCCACGGATACCTTTGCCGCCACTAAAGACGACACCCTCGCAGCCGAGGACTTTCGTGAAGTGCCAGAGGTTCGAGACCGGTGGAATCTGGGCAGCAGCGTCAACCAGAACCGGGACCTGGTGCTTCCTGGCGATCGCGATGACATCCTCGATCGGCGGAGATTTGACTGCCAGCGCACCGGCAAACCAGACCAGGCACGCCGTCCGCCCGGTTATGGCAGACTCAAACGAGTCGAGCGTGTCGTCGCACTCGACGATGGAGGCGCCGGTCTGGACAATCGCGAAGTCGTAGCCGTTGCGCTGCGAAGCAAAGACGATGGCTTCGTTCCGGGTGATGCCCTTCAGCATTGGATAGGCCATCGGATCGGGTTCGTTCGGCGCTGCCATGAGAGTGGCGACCGCGAGCACGATCCCACCTGCCGCGCCCGAGGAAACGAAGGCGGCATCATTCCGGGTGAGCTCGGCGATACGGTCGCCGACCCGCGCCTGAAGGAGCGGTAGATCGACAAACGAGCCAGCCGCCGCATGCATGGCCTCGAGGACTTGCCGCGGCATGCGCGAGCCACCCAGTCTGGTGAGTGTCGCTGACGCGTTGATGATCGGCTTGATGCCCAGGTCTTCGTAGATACTCACCCGCAGAACTCCTCGCGAGAATTGCGAACCCAACCGTCGGGCGTCAGCCTACCCAATCCGGATGGCTGCTGCATGCACCGATTCTGCCCGAACGACGCGGACCGAAGCTTGCCGACGAGCTGAAGATGCTGCTCGACGCGCGCGATGGCGTGACTGCCGCCTGCGACGCGTTCGCCTCCGTAAGGCAGGTGGCGGCCGGTGGGGTGGACGCAGCTCGAGGAGAGCTTCGACGCCGTCGACATACCCGGCCGCAGCAGCGATGCCGCCGCGCTTCAGCATGCGCAGGGACTCTTCAAGCGTCTCATTGCCCTCGCTGTTGAGGACGACATCTCCGGCTCCGGCATGTCTCCGCGCCGGATCGATCGATGGGGCCTCGGCGTATTGCCGCCTCCCCGGCTCTTGCAGCCGAGCCGCCGGGTCGCCCGCTTTGCCACTTGTGACGCGGTGGAAGTGGGATGATATGATAGAGCAGAGTTTATCGGAGATTTCACCTTGGACTTCGCGGAATCCGAGGCGGTTGGCGACAGCGTCTACCGTCGGGTCAGGACTGACATCATCTTCGGGCGGCTGGCGCCGGGGCGAAAGCTCAAACTCGAGCAGATGCGCAAGGATTACGAGGCCAGTGTTTCGACGCTGCGCGAAATCCTCAACCGGCTGGCCTCCGAGGGTCTCGTGGTCGCGGAGGGACAGCGGGGCTTCGAGGTGGCTCCGGTGTCGGCCGAGAACCTCCGCGAAGTGGCTGCGCTGCGGGAACTTCTCGAATGCTACGCGCTAGAGCAGAGCTTTGCCGCCGGCGACCTCAACTGGGAGGCGCACGTCGTGGCCGCGCACTACAAGCTGGCGCAAATGGAGGCCAAGATGCTGGCTGGCGACAAGTCCGTCACCGAGCAGTGGAAGCGCTATGACTGGGAGTTCCATCAGGCCCTTATTTCGGCCTGCGGCTCGCGCGTGCTCATGGATACCCACGCTGTCATCTTTGACAAGTATCTGCGGTATCAAATGATTTCGCTGACGTTCCGAGGGCAGATCGCGGCGGATGAACATCGTCAGATGCTCGACGCAGCGCTCAAGCGCGATGCCGTGGCAGCCCAGGCCGTGCTCCGCAGGCATGTGCGGGGAGGGGTCGAGCACGGCCTGACGGCATAGGAGATATAGCGAAGTCTCATACGAAAACGACTTTGCGTGTTGAAGACGAGAACGCCATGTGCAATGCTCCGTCAAATGATCGGGAGGGAGCCCGATCAGATGGGAGGATATTGATGACCAACTACAGCCGCCGTGCCTTCCTCAAGACCACGGCCTCTGCCGCAGCCCTGGCCTCCGCCGGAGGCCTTTTCGCTTCGTCCGCCTTTGCTGCCGGTGTGCAGCTTCGGCTGTCTTCGCCGGCCACCGAAACCGACCAGCGCGCCGTGGCGCTGACCGAGGTGTTCGGTCCGGCGGTCTCGTCCTTTGCCAGCTTCGAGCCGCACTGGAACGCCACCCTGTTCAAGCAGGGCACCGAACTCGAGGCGATCGCGCGCGACAATCTGGAGATGTCGATCACCTCGCCGCAGGAACTGGCGACGCTCATTCCGTCCTGGTCCATCTTCACGGCCGGTTACCTGCTGCGCGATGCCGACCACCAGAAGAAGGTGTTCGCTGCCGATTTCATGGCGCCGATGAAGGCCGAAGTCGAAGCGACCCTGGGGGTCAAGCTGCTCTCCGTCATGTATCTGGGCCGTCGCCAGCTCAACCTGCGCGGCGAGCAGGAAGTGCGCACGCCCGACGACCTCGCCGGCGTCAAGCTGCGCATGCCCGGCACCGACGCCTGGCAGTTCCTTGGCTCGGCCTTGGGTGCCAATCCGGTGCCGATGGCCTTCACCGAGGTCTATACCGGCCTGCAGACGGGCGCCATCGACGGCCAGGACAATCCGCTGCCGACCGACCGGGACTCGAAGTTCTACGAGGTCACCAAGCAGATCGTGCTGACCAGTCACCTCGTTGACCAGAACTACATCGCCTTCAGCAAGAAGGTCTGGGACGGGCTCTCGGCGGATCAGCAGGCCATCGTGCAGAAGGCGGCCGACGATGCCGCCGAGCAGGGCCGGCAGCGTCAGCTCAGCCTCGAAGCCGAACTCGAGCAGTTCTTCAAGGATCAGGGGCTCAAGGTCTATACGCCCGATGTCGAGGCCTTCCGCACCCGGGTCCAGAAGGCCTATCTCGAATCCGAGTTTGCCAAGGATTGGCCGGAGGGCCTGCTCGACCAGATCAACGGTCTGAACTGATGCCGGGCCGGTCGGCAGCCTTCTCCTGGCTGCGCCGGCGGTCCGAGGACGTGGCGGCGGGATTTCTCGCCGTCATGTTTCTCTCGTTCCTGCTGCAGATCTTTGCCCGCTATGTCATCAACTACCCCCTCGCCTGGACGGTCGAAGCGTCGCTGACCGCCTGGCTCTGGCTGGTCTTCTGGGGAGCGGCATTTGTGCTCGAAGACCGCGATCATGTGAAGTTCGACATGATCTACCTCGCCACCTCCATCCCGGTGCGGCGCATCCTGGCGCTGGTCACCGCCCTCGCCATCGTCCTGGGGTTCCTCGCCGCGCTGCCGGCGACGTGGGACTACATCACGTTCTACAAGATCAAGAAGAGCGCCACGCTGCGCATCCGCCTCGACATCGTGTTCAGCGTCTATGGCGTCTTCGCCATCGCCATCGTCACCCGCTACGCGCTGCGGGCCTGGCAGTTACTGCGCGGAGGCGAACCCGATGCATCGTCAAATCCGCACGACCAGGTTACGCTGGAATGATCAGCCTCGCCTTCGGTCTCTGCCTCATCGTGCTGTTTGGCCTCGCCGGCATCGGCGCCCCGATTTCGCTATCCATGTTCGTGGCCGCCATTCTCTATCTCTTCGTCAAGGGGCACGATCCCGGGCTCGCCGCCGAGCAGAGCATCCAGGGGCTCTACGACAGCTTCGTGCTGCTCGCCGTGCCGCTGTTCATCGTTGCCGCCAACATCATGAACCAGGGCGCCATCAGCGATCGCCTGCTTGCCTTCTGCAAGGCGCTGGTCGGCCGCTACCGGGGCGGCCTGGCGCAGGTCGACATCCTCGTCAGCCTGGTGTTTTCCGGCATGTCGGGCTCGGCCGTTGCCGATGCCGCGGGCGTGGGCAAGGTGAGCATCAACATGATGCTCAAGAGCGGGCACTATTCGCCCGGCCTCGCCGGCGCCGTTGTCGCCGCCTCCGCCACCATCGGCCCGATCATTCCACCCTCGATCCCGATGGTGATGTACGCGCTGATCTCGGACACCTCGATTGGCTACCTTTTCCTCGGCGGCATCGTGCCTGGCCTGCTGATGACGGCGGTGATGATGGGGATCACCACCGGGATCGCGCATCGTCGCGGCATCCCGGCCGAAGAGCCGGTGCCGCTTCGTGAACTGCCTCGGGTCACCTTTCGCGCCATTCCCGTGCTGATGATGCCAGTGATCCTCCTGGCCGGCATCTATGGCGGCGCCACCACCCCGACCGAAGCGGCGGCCATTGCCGCGCTCTACGCACTGCTGCTGGCCGCCTTCTTCTACAAGTCCGTGACCTGGCGGTCGCTGCACAGCGTGCTGGTGGACAGTGCCAGGTCCTCGGCCTCGGTGGGCCTGGTGATCGGCAGCGCTCTGATCTTCAACTACATCGTCGCGTCCGAGAACATTCCGGCCGGGCTTGCCGGCTGGATCGAGGGCATGAACCTGTCGCCGCTGGCCTTCCTCCTGCTTGCCAACCTGATCATCCTGCTGCTCGGTTGCCTGCTCGATGCCACCACCCTAATCCTCGTTATCGTGCCGCTGTTCATCCCCACCTGCCGCGAACTGGGCATCGATCTGGTGCATTTCGGCGTGGTCATGGTGGTCAATGCCATGATCGGACTGATCACGCCGCCCTATGGCATGCTGCTGTTTGTCATCAACGCCACCACCGGCATTGCCATCAAGGACATCGTTCGCGAGGTGCTACCCTATGTCGGCGCCCTGATCCTGGCGCTTCTGCTGATGACGCTGTTCCCCGAGATCGTCCTGTGGCTTCCACGGCTGTTGGGGTACCAGGGATGACGCATCGGCCCTCCGCGTATCAGCCCTCGGACGTGCAGATGCGGCTCGGCCTCATCGGCGACAACATCGCCCGGTCCCGCGCACCCGACCTGCATCGTCTCGCCGGTGAGCTTGTCGGCCTGCCGGTGAGCTATGAGCGGCTGATCCCGCCCCAGCTCGGCCAGACTTTCGACGACGTCTTCGAGTCCTGCGCCAATGGCGGCTACCGCGGCATCAACATCACCTACCCGTACAAGGAAGTGGCGGCCCGCAAGGTGCGGGCTCCCGATCCCCTGGTGCGGGAGGTCGGCGCCGTCAACACGGTGATCTTCGGCCCCAATGGGGCCGAAGGCCACAATACCGACCTCACGGGCTTCATGGCGGCCTATCGCGAAGCCCATGGCACCACGCCGCCCGGCACGGTGGCACTGGTCGGCGCCGGCGGAGTCGGCAAGGCGATCGCGTTTGCCCTGCTCGGTCTGGGCGCGACGCGGCTCTGCCTCACCGATCTCGACACGGCGCGGGCGAACGGACTCGCCTCCGCCCTTTCGGCCGCCAGCAGCCGCATGCAGGTCAGCGTCGTCGCCTCCGCCGAAGCGGCCGTCCGCGGCGCGGACGGCGTTGTCAACTGCACTCCGGTGGGGATGGTGGGCCACGAGGGCACGCCGGTGCCCGCTGCCGCCCTCGCCGGCCTGCGCTGGGCCTTCGATGCCGTCTATACTCCGGTCGATACCCAGTTCCTGCGGGATGCGGCGGCGGCCGGTGTGCAGTGCATCAGCGGGTTCGAGCTCTTCTTCCATCAGGGCGTGCAGGCCTTCCGCATCTTCACCGGCCGCGATGTGCCGCCGACGAGCCTCCGCCAGCTGCTCGCCGCCTCAACCTCGACCCAACAGGGAAAGCAGACCACCCATGCCTAGCTCCACCAGCGGCCACCCACTGCGTCAAAAGCTCGGGCTGAGCGCGGCCATGACCACGCCTTTCGACGCCCGTGGCGACATGGACTGGGCTCGCTATGCGGCTCACGCGCGAAACCTGCTGGGCCGCGGCATGAAGGTGGTAACGGCTTTCGGCACCACCGGCGAGGGCATCTCGGTCCCCGCGCCAACCCGTGCCCGGCTCTACGAGCGCATGGGCGCAGCCGGCATCGCGCCTGGCCAGCTGGTCGAGTGCATCTATGGTCTTTCCATTGCCGATGCGGCCGCGCACGCCAGCCGGTCGCTCGACGCGGGCTGCGCCGCGATCCTGCTGACGCCGCCCTTCTACTTCAAGGCACCCAGCGACGCCGGAATGGAGCAATGGCTGAGCCGGATGCTGGATGCGGTCGGTGGTGGCCTGCGCGACATCATCCTCTACAACATTCCCCAGCTCACCGGCGTCACCATCGATCTCGGCGTGCTGGCCCGCCTGCGCCAGCGCTTTGGTCCCGCCATTGCCGGGGTCAAGGACAGCTCCGGCAACTGGCCCTACACCGAGGCGCTCCTCGCCGCCCATGCCGATCTCACCATCCTGGTCGGCAACGAAGGCCATCTGGCGCAAGCGGTGCGGCTGGGTGCCAGCGGCGCCATCAGCGGGCTCGCCAATTTCGCGCCGGAACTGGTGGGCAGGCTGGTCGCGGGCGAGGACGATCCGCGCATCCTCGGCATTCTCAAGGCGGTGCTCGCCCGCCCGGTCAATCCCGCCATCAAGGCCTATATGGCCGCGCGGCTCGATCCTGCCTGGACAAACATGCTGCCCCCGCTGCTGCCCATTGCGGCGGACGACGCGGCCGCACTGGTGGCCGAGATCGACGCGAGTCTGGCCGGCTAGGCGCGCCATGAAGTCCTCGATCGCCACCGTCTCGATCAGCGGCGACCTCGGCGAGAAGCTCGAGGCCATCGCTGCGGCGGGGTTCGACGGCGTCGAAATCTTCGAGAGCGACTTTCTCGCCTTCGGTGCCGCTCCGGCCGAGGTTGGCCGCATGGCGCGGGACCTCGGCCTCGAGATCACCCTGTTCCAGCCCTTCCGCGACTTCGAGGGATTGCCCGAACCGCTGCGCGGCCGGGCCTTCGAACGCGCCCGGCACAAGTTCGCGCTGATGAACGAGCTGGGCACGGGCCTGATGCTGGTCTGCTCCAATGTCTCCCCCGCCGCCCTCGGCGGCATCGACCGCGCCGCGGCAGACTTTCGCCAGCTGGGTGAACTTGCGCAGAAGTTCGGTGTCCGGGTTGGTTTCGAGGCGCTCGCCTGGGGCCGGCATGTCAGCGACCACCGCGACGCCTGGGAGGTGGTGCGCCGCGCCGACCATCCGCATGTCGGACTGATCCTCGACAGCTTTCACACGCTGTCGCGGCGGATCCCTGCCGACAGCATCCGCTCGATTCCGGGCGACCGGATATTCATGGTCCAGCTCGCCGATGCGCCACGGATCGACATGGACCTGCTCTACTGGAGTCGGCACTTCCGCAACATGCCAGGCGAAGGCGATCTGCCCGTGGTGGATTTCATGCGGGCCGTCGCCGCCACCGGCTATGCCGGCCCGCTCTCGCTCGAGATCTTCAACGATCAGTTCCGCGGTGGCTCGCCGCGCGCCATTTCCGTCGACGGCCAGCGCTCGCTGCTCTCCCTGATGGACGAGGTCAACCGCGTTGAACCGGGGCCGGGTCTGAGCCCGCCGCCCATGCCCGACCGCGTCCCGGTCGAGGCCGTCTCCTTTGTCGAGTTTGCCGCCGACGAGGAAGAGGCCGAGCAGCTCTCGTTGCTACTCGCCGGCCTGGGTTTCGTGCGCGCCGGCCGCCACCGCTCCAAGTCCGTTTCCCTCTACCGGCAGGGCGACATCAACATCGTGGTCAACACCGAGCGCGAGGGTCTCGCCTACGCCAGCTGGGTGACGCATGGCACGTCGGCCTATGCCATCGGTCTCAAGGTAGCCGATGCCCGCGCCACGGTGCAACGCGCCCGGGTGCTCGGCGCCCAGCCGTTCGAACAGGCCGTTGCCGAAGGAGAGCTTCGCATTCCGGCCATTCGCGGCGTCGGTGGTGGCGTCATCTATCTGCTGGATGCCAGTGAAGGGCTGGGGCGGGTCTGGGAAACCGAGTTCGTCGCCGAAGCTGAACCCGCCACCGGGGGCGGACTGACCCATATCGACCACATCGCCCAGACCATGAACTCCTCCGAGATGCTGACCTGGGTGCTTTTCTACCGCTCGATCTTCGCCACCGAGAAATCACCAATGGTCGATGTGCCCGATCCCTCCGGGCTGGTCCGCAGCCTGGTGATCGAAAATGCCGACGGCTCGCTGCGCCTCACCCTCAACGGTGTCGAGAACAGCCGCACCCTTGCCGGACACTTCGTGACGCGCACCTTCGGCTCCTCGGTGCAGCATCTCTGCTTTGCCTGCTCCGACATCTTCGCCGCCGCCGAACGCATGTCGCTCCAGCCGCTGGCGATCGGCGACACCTACTACGACGACCTCGAGGCGCGTTTCGGGCTAGAGCCCGATTTCATTGCCCGGTTGCGGCGGCACAACATTCTCTACGACCGGGACGATCGCGGCGAGTTCTTCCAGTTCTACAGCCAGATGTTCGGCGAAGGCTTCTTTTTTGAAGTGGTCGAGCGCCGCGACGGCTATCGCGGCTATGGCGCGCCCAACGCCCCTTTCCGCATCGCCGCCCAGAAGCGCGGCCTTGGCCCCCTCGCCTGAACCGCCATTGCCGCCGAAGGGCCGCCGCTGCACCAGCGCGGCGACGAGATCCTGGCGATCGCCCCCCTGGCACCGTGACCTGATCCTCGTCCAGTCCGCCCCCTAGATGTCGAATACGCTGCCATCGGCGGCGAAGGCCGTCGGGGTTGCGTCGAGGCGTGGCGGGTTGGCCAGCAGCACGTCTTCGTTCAGCTCTACCCCGAGGCCCGGCCGATCGGGCACGTGCAGATGGCCCTCCCTGACGGTCCAGGCCTCCTGCATTGCAGCGTCCCGGTAGGGCTCCTGACGCACGTATTCGAGGATAAGGAAGTTCGGGATGGCGAGGCAGAGGTGCGCGGCCGCTGCGGTCGAGATCGGCCCTTGCGGATTGTGCGGCGCGACCTTCACGTAGTAGGTCTCGGCAATCGCGGCGATCTTCTTGACCTCACTGATGCCGCCCGCGTGGCAAAGGTCGGGCTGGATCACGTCAACGAACCGCCCCTCCAGAAGCCGCCGGTAGTCCCACTTCGAATAGAGCCGTTCCCCCGTCGCCAGATCCATTTGCGGATCGGCCAGGCGGAGGCGCTGCAGTCCTTCCACGTCATCAGGCTGGGTTGGCTCCTCGAAGAACAGCAGGCCGAACGGCTCGAGCGCATGCATCAGGCGGACCGCATTGGACGGTTGGCCGCGCCCATGGTCATCGACCATGATGCCGATATCGGGCCCGACCGCCTGGCGCAGACTGCCGATCCGCTCGGCAAAGGCGGCGATCCTTTCGGCTTCGGGCATGCCGGCACTTCCCGTCCACGCCCCGGTCTTCATCGCCGTGAAGCCATCGGCCATATCGCGCTGGGCGTCCTCGATCATCCGCTCCGGCTGGTAGATGCCGACATGGGTGTACAGCCTGAGCGAGTTTCGCGCGGCGCCGCCAAGCATCTGGTAGACGGGCACGCCGTACGCCTTACCCGCAATGTCCCACAACGCGTGGTCAAGTGCCGCGATCGCCGAGTTGCCGACCGGCCCGCCGCGCCAGAAGTGATGGCGATAGAGGCGTTGCCAGTGATGCTCGCGACGCAGCGGATCCTCTCCGATCAGTGCTTCGCCGAAGCGCTCAATGCACGCCGCCACGGTGGGCTCGAAACCCTCGAGCGTCGCCTCGCCCCAGCCGTGAATTCCTGCGTCGGTCATGACCTTGACGAGGACCCAGTTGCGCAGCCCTGCCCAGCTTATCACCGTGCGAATTTCCGTGATTCTCACCGTCGTCCCTCGCCCCATCCCAGCCAGGAAGGTTAGCACGGAGATGGCCAACCTTCGCCATTGCAGCAGAGCTGCTCCCAGCTTTGCGTCCCAGAGTATCCCAGGCGGTGCGGAACGGATATTGCAGCACTGGACTCCGGCCGCGAGCGGCTTTGGCAAGGCGGACGGTTCACGGCGCAATGAGTGCGAAATGGTCCTACCGGAATGTCACCTGTGCGCCGTTGTCCGCGAGCCATCTGGCGACGTCGGAGTGCCCGACGGCCGTGTAGATGCCGCCACCGCCGCAGGGTAAGGCGGGCAGGTTCTGGACCCCGGCCAGGCCGCGGGACGTTATGCCGACAAGAGCATAGGCTGGCGGTCCGGCATCCTCGGGTCGTGCCACGAAGATCGGTCCGCCGCTGTCGCCGGAGCAGGTGTCGGTTGGTTTGACACCGGGCGCGATGACGTTCGAGAGGGAGAATTCCCGGAACGATGCGCATGCAGAGCGCGCGGCCCGTCCGGTGGAGCAAAAGTAGGAGAGGATGTTGATGTCCGCCTGCTGGCGCCTGACAGGAAAGTCGCCGACCTCGGTCTTGCCATAACCGACAGCGCGCAGTCGCACGGCGTTCGTCATGTAGACCGCCAGCATGCTCGTCATGGCGACCGGGCGGGCGCCGAACTCCCCGCCGGCCCCAAGTTCGGCGATGGAAACCGCCTGACCGTCGGTCGAGCGGAAATCGCGCTCGATGTCGATGGTCAGGAGGGCCAGGTCCCGGCCGGGTTGTTCACCGGCCGTGCGGGCACAGTCAAACGAGCGGTAGAGAATGGGCGGCGCGGCTATGGGGCCGCGGAAGCGGTGCAGTGCGTCGTCCTTGAGCACGGTGAACTCGACCGAATAGGTGCTCTGCCGCGCGCAGCCGCAATGCCCGGCCGTGAGGATATGCCCCAAGTCGACAAGCACGCCCGTGCAGACGCTCCGTTCGCCATAACGTACCTTCACCGTCTCGGCAAAAGCGTCCGTGTCGTTGCCGAAGGTGATCGAGGCGTCGTCACCGTCGGCCGGCTCCTCGTCCGGCGCCACGACGAATGGAGTCTGGAGCATCTGCCCTAGCAGCCAGGCGGCCGGGTCCATCTCCTGGGCGGCGGCGTGCCAGCCGACCAGCAGCGTGCCCATACAAGCGGCGAACCGCAGTGCAGTGCGCAACCGGATCACAGCCTGTTCTCGATGATCGCGGCACAGGTGACGTCGGGCGACGGAAGCGTTGTGACGAACGCGTTGTCCAGACACTCATCCATGGTTGCGTTCACCGTCGGCGATTGACTGTCGGTTGGTCCGACAGGCGCAATGCCGCTCCGCCCGGCCTGGTCCGCATTCACGGTGGCATCGAACTTGGCGAGATTGTCGAGGAGCAGTGCGTTCGCCTGGATCAGCCGGATCTGGTTCTCGTACTGGGCCTTCTTGTAAGCACGGGCATTGATCGGAACCGACAGGGCGGCCCGGATAGCGGCGCCGGGGATCTCGACCACAGCGTTGAACTCGCTCTGCTTTGAGAGCTGGATGTCGTAGGGAGCGCCGGCGTCGAAGCTGATCACGGCCTTGGAGTCGCCGATCCAGGCCCGGTCGATGCGGAGCAGGAAGGCAGGCGAAGCGTTGGGCAACTCGAAGTAGCGCGATTCCGCCAGTTCCCAGGCGCGGCCGGCCTTGCGCATCACGACCATCTTGTGGCTCAGCAGCGGGCGATAGAGCACGCCCTGGCCCTGGAAGCGGGTAAGGTCGACCGAGCCATCGATGGCCTGGGCAACGCCGGCTGCACGTACCACTTGGGGATAGCCGGTCTGTTCGCACATGTGGTTGGACGCGGGCGGCACGAACGGATCGTCCTTGGCGTCCAGGAACACGCAATAGCCCGCATCGGCGAGCCGCAGGTTGATCTGGGACATGGTCGACAGGTCGAACGGATCGACAAAAAAGGGACCGGCCTCGAGCAGCGGCTTGTCGTTCTCCTCGGCGGCCCGCTGTGCCGTTATGGCGGCTGCTGCGTCGGCCAGCGCATTGATCAGCTGCAGCGCCACATCCACCGTCTGGTCGTCGGCGTTGAAGGCAATGGATTGCAGCAGGCTCGTTTCGGGATCGACGTCCACCTTGACCTTGTCTGCAGCAAATATCGAACCCTCGTAGCCCAGACAGAAGGGGCCGCGGCTCCGGTCTGCCGTGGCGACAATGTCCGGCACCGTCGTCCCCGATCGGGTAGCGGTGGTGTAGCCGACCTCCAGCACCCCTGCCTTCAGGCTGATCTGCAACAGTCGTGCGGGCAGGTAGTAGGCAGCATGGCCATTCGAACAGCCGGCGGAACGATCGCCGCTCGTCACGAGCGAGGTCTTGATCACTGCGGCGCTGCAGGCACCGACAACGAGAAGGAGCAGGGAGGCCCACAGGATGCGGATCACACGCTGCGACATGGATGGCCTGCTCATGAGACGTCCGCCTCGGTGCAGATTGCGCTGCGATCGCCGAAACTGGGCAGTGCGGCGGCCGGACCAGCCTGGACAGCCGCCGTCAGATTGATCGGGGGGAGCGGTGTCTTTGGGGCCTGCAGGTTTGGCGGCAGCGCGAGGTTCGGGTCGGACAGCTTGGCCTTCTGATAGGCTGCGAAGGCATTCTGCACCTGGACCAGCTCGGTTAGCTTGGCGACGACATCGGCGTCGCCGGTGGTAGCGCTGATCCGGGCTTCAGCGGCCCGGCGCGGTGCAGCCCCGATGCCGTTCAGGACGCGGATCGGGATGCTGATGAACCCCGCTGCTTCACTCCCTTTCACCACGCAGAACTTGTCGAGAGTCCCATCGCGAAACACGAAAGCCATTTTCACCTGCGTGAAGGCGGCGCGATCGACGGAGACCTGGATCAGCGGGGACAGGTTCTCGAGGCTGAGCGGCTTGGTTTTCTGGAGCCGCCAACCCTTCTTGTCGAGAGCGTAGACCCGCATCTCGTAGCTGGCGCGGACCCGGATGTAGAGGCCGGGTTCCTTGATCGAGGGCGCCTCCGCGATGCTGGTGCGCAGCTCCAGGGCCTGCCGGCCACTCGCGGCGAGGCCCCCCGGATCGTCGCAGTAGCGCTGGTCGGTCGCAGTACTGTCGTCGTAGGAATAGCCGGCCAGGACGAGGCAGAGCCTATAGGCGCGCAGGGCCCGGTTGACGGTCGCCAACTCGACAGCATCGAATGGATCGACCTCGAAGTGGCTCTTCTTGTCCGGCTGAGCGCCCTCTTCGCCCCCCCGATTGGTGTTGGCGAGGACGGTGAAGATCGTGTCGATGATCTTGTTGAGGATGAGGGCGGTCTCATCGATGCTGGTCGAATGCACGGCCTGCAGGAACGGGGTGGCACTCTGGCCGGACGAGCCGCCCATGCTGACGGTGATGGTCTCTGCCGCTGTCGGCGAACCCGTGAAGTCGAGGCAGTACCACTTGTCGGGCTTTCGGGTCACGTCGATGGCAACCGACTCGACGCCTGCGCTGCGGGCAGCATCGATCAGCAGCACGGCCTTCGGCACGGCGTAACTCGCCAGGTTCGAGGCGCAGCGAGGCTTGCCAAGTCCGGCGCTGGCCGGACCGATGTCGATCGGCCTGGACGCGACCATGCTGCACGCTGTCAAGAGCAACGCCAGGCACGTTGCTGCGGCTGCAAGAGTGAAATCGACCGTTCTCAAACGCGCCCCCGCGACTTGAGTTGGATTTCGATAGGTCAAATTGTATCTAGAACGACTAGTCCTGTAGCATACAGGTCGTCTGGACTTTGTGAACCACATTGACAACGCTGCCAGCTGGTGCGCTTAAATACAGGCTGCCAATAAACGAGAATGTGGCGGCATAAGTAGTTTTTGCTTGTGTGAGAGTGATCTATCAGTACTTGTCGCCAAGTACCTCACATAGTTGGCAAACTATCAGGTTGGCTCAATCCGGGAGTGGGCGAATGTCGAGCGTTTTCCGTGGGGGAACGGCAAGCCAGGATGCCGTGCAGCGATCAGTCGACATTGCCCGCGTCAGCCGCCGAACGCTGCTGGGAGCGCTCGCGGCATTTGTTGCCTCGGCCAATAGTGTGCGCCAGAGCCGGGCCCAAGGAGGGGGCGCCACAGTCGACGTCCACTGCCACGTGTTCAACGCCTCGGACCTGCCGGTGCGTGGATTCCTGCAGCGCGTGGTGTTCGAGGACTACGGCGAGCAGGCGACGGACTTCGCCCTGCCTAGCCCGCTTGCCGCGTTGATCGCGGTACTGGTCGATTTCCTGCAGGTCGGCGTGCCGACGGCGGAGGAGGAACTGGCCGATCTGGGGCCAGGCGCGGGCGATCTTGCGCTGCCGTTCGATCCTGCCGGAGGCGACGCCGTGGACGCGCTCGCGTCGGCACTCGATCGGGTCGTCGGATCGGGAGGGGCGTCGGCGTTTTCGGCGGATCCAGATGCGGGGTCCCTCAGCGAGCAGGATGTCGAGGCCTTTCGTACGGCCGTGCAGCTCGAACTGGCGCTGCAGGGGGAGTCGAACGGGTCGACCGAATTCCTGTCGGAGTTCGGAGGCCTTGCGTTGGCGTTGTTCGACAGCGACGGCGCGATCGGCCGCACCATTCGCTGGGCGGGCTGGCTGCGTGCATCGCGCATGCAGATCGTCGAGGAGTACCTGAGGCTCTATTCACCGAACGGCGAGATAGCGCTGCTCACCCCGGCGCTGGTCGATTTCGGCAAGTGGCTGGAAGACGAGCCGGACTCGTCGATTGCAAGCCAGATCCTGACCATGGAAGCGGTGCAGAGGCAGTGCCTGGAACAGCACGGCACGCTGCTCCATTGCTATGCTCCCTTCGATCCGTGGCGACAACTCGCGCATACCGGTTCCGGCCGCTCGCCACTGGAGCTTGTTCAGGACGCCGTCGAACAGCGCGGGTTCATTGGGGTGAAGCTCTATCCGCCGATGGGGTTCAAACCCGCCGGCAATCGAAACGGCACCCTCACATTTCCGGCCGGGAGCGCGGCTGTAGCGGATTTTGCCGGCAAGCTCGATGGTGCGCTCGAACAGCTCTTTGCCTGGGCAGCCGATCGTGATGTGCCGATCCTCGCGCATGCCGCCAACGGCAATGGCAGCGGTCCGATGTACTCGGAGCGCGCCAACCCAGCGAACTGGAGCGCGGTTCTCGAAGCCCATCCCGGCCTTCGCATCTGCCTCGCGCATTTCGGCGACTTCGACCCGGTGCCCGATACCGGCTGGGAGCAGCAGACCACCGACCTGATGCGCGATTTCGGTAACGTCTATGCCGACATCAGTTTCCTGCACAGCGTACTCGCCGGTGGCCGCCGCGAGGACGAGGCCGTCGAAGAGCTTGCCATCGCCTTTGGCAACAGCGCGGTGCTGGCTCAACGACTGCTCTACGGCACCGACTGGAACATGCTCGGTCGCGAGGCCGGGCATGAGCGCTATTTCGAGAGCATGACTCGCGTCCTGCGTCGTGCGGGTCTGCGGGACGCAGGGGTCGGCGCCGTCTGCCGCAGCAACGCGATTCAGTTCTTCGGCTTGAGCGCTGGCAGCGGGACACGGGAGCGGCTCGCTGCATGGTACGAACGGCACGGTCTGGATGGATCGGGCCTCGAGAAGCTGGCAGGGCCCTAGGTCGATGAAGAAACGCTACACGGCGATTTCCGCAATTGCCCTGCTGCTCGCCCTTGCGATCGCCGCCCCGATGGCGATCAGTCCGTGGGCACGGGCCGACGGGGCAACGGAACAGGATCCCTTCATCGCGGCTCTGGCCGCAGCCAATGCCGAGTTGAAGGCGGGAGGCGCGGGACCGGTCTTCGATGCCTTTCTCGCCATGCTGCCCGAGGATGAGGGGAGCTACCTCATCGAGGGCGACCTTGCCATGTCGAAGGCGGAAGTGTTCGACTGGGTAACCCGATACGCCGAGGGCGGTGCCAGCATTGTCGCCAACCCTGAGGCGAAGGTGAACGTCCTCGTGGATGGCAGCCTCGACCTTTACCCGCAGGACAAGCGTCACCTGCGCTACGGCATCGACGCCGCCTCGTTCACGCCGGAGCGCTACAACGAGATGGTGCAGCTCATGGCAGCGGCCGCCAGCGCGTGGGAAGCGGGCTGCACGGGATGCGGGCTCGACTTCGAGCATGACATGAGCCTCGACGCCGCCGCGGTCGCGCCCGAAAACGGCTTCATCGTCCGGTTTCGTGACGCGGGGGGGAAGTTCATTGCCCGCGCCTTCTTTCCGCACCAATTGGGCGAGGAGCGGGTCCTGACTGTCGATCCGGTGTTCTATAAGCCCACCGGCTACGAAAAGACCGGGGTGCTCACGCATGAGCTCGGCCACGTGCTGGGGTTGCGACACGAGCATATTGCCGGCGTGCCCGGATGCAAGACCGAGCATGGCACCTGGATCGAGGTGACCCCGTACGACCCAAAGTCGGTGATGCACTACTTCTGCGGTGGTGGCGGCGGCAAGGTGATGAAACTCAGCGATTTCGATCGGGATGGCATCACCAAGGCCTACACCACCGTCGCCGGGCTGCCGGGAGGTTGAGATGCTGCGATTCCTGCTGACCGTGGTGGCGCTGGTGTCTGTTCATGGCGCGGCCCTGGCGCAGGGCTGGGTTGGCCAGACCTTCGAGCCGTTGTCGGAGCAGCTGATCGGCAAGTCCGTGTACAGCGCCTATGACCGCGATGCGGCGCCGATCGGCGACATTGTCGATCTCACCGTCTCGTCCGATGGCACGGTGAACGGGCTCATCGTCGATACCCGCGTGGGCGGCGAGAGCAATCAGATTCTCGTCGATATCGGCCAGACGTTCATTGCGCCCAACGCCGTCGACAATCAGGTGTGGGCCGGCATCGGTGTCGACGATGCCGCCAAGGTTGGCGCCTTCGTCGAGGACGAAGACAACCGGCTATGGACGACAATCAAGGACGTGCTGTCGGTCACCGAGGAACGCACCCAGCTGATCGTCGAGGCCGGTGGCAACAAGGTCGCGAGCGACATTGCGAATCTCTTCGCAAGCATGCGTGCGACGTATGGCGAGCGGGCCTTTCCGACCAGGCCCTATACGGTCCAGGCGGGGGACACCTATTGCGCGATCCTCGAAAAGCAACTGTCCATACCGACATCGGGAGGCTGTGACGTCCAGTCGAGGCTGGGGGACATGCTGAACTCCGCAGGCATCAGCGCCCTCAAGGAGAAGGCCGTCATCCAGATTCCCGACATTCAGGTCACGTCGAGGCTTGCTGATGTCTGGACCGGCAAGCAGTTCGAACCGCAGACGATCTACGAGGTGGGCGTCAGTCTCGACGGGCTGATCGCTCGCGGCACGGTGGACGATCTCCTGCCGTCACTGGGTTCGAGCGACATCACCGCCTACACGGTGGATAGCGGTGCCGGCGTGGACAAGGCACTGCAGTCGTGGATCCCGGTCCCCAGGGAACCCGAGGCCTGCACGGCGGCGCCGGCGAGTTCCGCCGAGGAGAGTTCTTTCTACTATCTGTTTCCGTGGCTCGAGGCCTCGAACTGGACCCCGTCCGAGCAGATCATGCAGTGCGCGTTCCACTGCAATGAGGCCGGCGGACCGGGGAGTGCCTGTGCCGACCTTATCCTCGTGGACAGCCTGCCGAACCAGACCGCCGATCTGGGCAAGTTCGGTGTCCTCGGCGCTGATGGCGTCACGTCGCTGCCCGCCGAAGCCCACCCGCAAAGCATGTGCACTGCCGAGTCCCTCGACGTCGATCGGGATCACGGCGCGCACCTGGCGGCGCTACTGGCCAGCAAAGCCGACGGCCGCGGCTATGTGGGAATGGCTCCGGGGCTGGACCTGTTCAGCTTCGAATGGACCCGCCGAACCCGGAATGGTCCCCTGCAGAATCTGGTCGATGCGCAGCGCGAAATCTTTGGCGAAACCGGACCCCAGATTTACCTCTTTGCCAGCCGGTTTCCGGGGCCGGGTTCCCAAAATCGCTTCAGCTACCCGCTTGGCGACATCGCGCACGAGGAGCTCACGTCTGATCGCGCCATCGAGGGGCCGGCAATCGTCCAGCGCGTCAGAGATCCAAACCGCAAGGCAATGTGGATCGTGGCCGCCATGCAGGGCGGCGGAGATATCGGAAGCGCAAGGGAAATCAGGGATAGACTTCCTTATGCCCCCGCGAACCTGGGCAAACGGCTTTCCAATGTCATCGTGGTGACGGCATGCAGCACGTGCGGCGACGGCGATGCGGAAATCATGGCGGACACATTCTGGAGTCAGGACCACGTCCACGTCGCGGCTCCCGGCAATATGATCGTCGCGCCGGTGGGCGAGAACCGGCTGGCCTATGCGTCGGGCACGTCGCAGGCGACTGCGCTCGTTGCCGGGCTGGTCGGGGCCATGACCAACTGCTACCGCGATCACTTTCAGGAAAGCGGCGGCGATGGCGCGCTCGAGACGCACCTGATCAAGCAACGGCTGCTCTACACATCGCGACCGGTGTTTCGCGGCGATGACCTCAAGAAGCTGGAGGCCGGTGTCGTCGATCCGGTCGCTGCCCTGCTCGACCCAGAGGAGAACTGGATCAAGTGGAGAGGGGAGAGAGACTACGCCAAGCTCGATTTCGCCCACTGGTGCAGCCCCAAGATCACAACTGCGGACAATAGCGAGGAGGAGAAGTCCTTCACGTCGAAGAACGTTCTACGCATGGTGCGGATGAAATTCCCGGGCGGCATCCAGGGCGATGAGAGCCCGTGGGTGTTCTACTCGTACCTCGACGAGGACTCGGTCATCCGCTTCGACCCGCGCGTGTTCGTCGGTGATGGCGACGAGACGCCGATCTTTGCCACCACCAATGGCGACAAAGTCAGCCCCTCCGACTTCGAGGACCTGATCCTCGAGGAGACCATCAGCACGTTCAAGCCATGCTGAAACGGCGCGCAGCGGTGCGGACCATATTGCTGGGCGTCGCGACCCTCGCGCTTTGCCTCGATGCTGTCGCTGTCGGCGCGGCCGAGCCATGTGGCAGTACGGAGTCGGGCATGTTCGGGGACTGGCGGCCGATCGCCGGCTTCAAGACGTCGCGTCTGCAGAGTAGCGGCAGGACGTTCCTCGAGGTCGCGGACGATACGCGCTATGTGCGCCTGTTTGTCGAGCGTCCGGCGCAGGCCGGCTCCGGTTGGTCGCTGACCATTCGCGACCGCGACGGGCGGGTGATGCAGGTGCTCGGGCCGAACGATTTTGGGGAAAGCAACGTGACCTTCAGCCGGCGGCTTGCCAATGCGGAGGGTCAGCAGACGATCGAGCTCGAGCTTGCGGCGATCGGGGAGAGGCCGAAGCTGCTGCTGCGCCAAAAGATCGAAATGCCGGAATCGGGAGTCATCGGCGAACCGTATTACTCCAGGCGCGGCGACTATCCGTGGTCGGCGCTCTACGCGGCCGATGTCAATTATCGCTCCTGGGGCGACGACGTGGCCTTCATCATGGTTGGCCTCGTCGAGGGACAGGCACCGAGCACATGTTCCGGCCTTGCTATTCCGCCGGACCTGCTGCTGACCAACTGGCATTGCGGCCCCGTCTATGGCCTCGATCGGAAGCCGATTGTCGAACGCCAGTGGGAGCAGGCGATCTGCGACCGCACTACGATCGATCTTTCGTGGGACGATGACGGCATCAGTCGCGAGTTCATCTGCGATCGGGTGCTGAGCTCGGACCAGCAACGGGACTATGCGCTGCTGCGCATCCGCCCGCTCGATGGCATATCGACCATCGCTCCGGTCAGTTTCGGCCCGCCCGTCAGTGACGGAAAGGTGACGATCGTCCACCATCCCGCAGCAATGAAGAAGCAGATCAGCATAGAGTGCGACGTGCTGCAGCAGATGCGGGACAAGGACGGGATCGCGGGCATTGCATTCGGGCATGCCTGCGACACCGAAAAAGGCAGCAGCGGTGCGCCGGTGTTCGATGCAGCCGGAAATGTCGTCGGCTTGCACTATAGCGGCTTCGAGGTCGCGAGCGGGCTGTGCGACCGAGTCAACAAGGCGCTCTGGATTGGGCCGATCCTGCAGCACATCGAGGACCAAATCGCTGCCACGCCAGAGAGATTCACCGTTCCAGAGGTCCGGGAGATAGCGGCCGCGGCAAGCGGCGCGTCGTAGCACTGGCCCCGCTGCCGTGTTGGCTTCGCTACGGACCAGCGACGGGCGGCTCCGAGCGGGCGATGCCAGGCCCGTTCGACGGCCGTGCGACCCTGGTCCGCGCGCCTGGTCGTGCCGACCTGGCACGGTGCTGGCGCGACACGCCGTCCAGTCCACCTCGCGCTGGATACGAGCAGGGCAATGTCACGACCCTGATGCCCGCCGGCGCGCCACTGCTGCGCCCGCAGAAAGGTCGGTGCCGCGCGGCCATCGGCGCGGCGGCACCGAGAGCGCCGAAACCTAGGCGAAAACCGCCGGTTTCTCCCACAGCAGGGGGAACAGCGGGTGGTCCATCGGCGCGCCTTCCGGGAGGTCGTTCTCGAGGCCGGGGAAGGCCGGCGAGGTCTGCCACTGGCGCGGGGCGTGGCGCATGTCGTCGCCGAGGAAGCGGATGGAGAGGACGCGGCGGCGGCCGTTGCCGACGCCCGCCGCGGCATGCAGCGTCAGCATGTGGAAGAACACCGCGTCGCCCGGCTGCAGCTCCCATCCGAGGATGTTGTAGGCGCCGCGGTCCGCCTCGATATCGGGCAGGTCTTCGAGCGACCCCTCGGGGAACCACTTGGCCTCGTTGCTCATGAACGAACGGGGCATGAGCCAGGGGCCCCTGTGCGTGCCGGCGACGAATTCGAGCGTCGCCGGCCGGCTCACCGGATCCATCGGTGCCCAGACGCTGCAGTTCTGGAAGCCTTCCACATTGTAGTAGGGCTGGTCCTGATGCCAGGGCGTCCTCTGCCTGGTGTTCGGCTCCTTGACGAGCAGATGCTCGTGGTAGAGCCGCACCCGGTTCGACTCCATGAGCATGCCGGCAATCGCCGCGGCGGCCGAGTTGAAGATCAGCTCCCGGTAGTGCGCGTTGCCCTGCCAGTTGCAGAAATCCTCAATGAAATAGCCGGGGTCTTCCGGGCGGCTCGCCACCTTGGCGCGTTCGCTGGGCGCGGCCATGTTTTCGGTGATGCCGGCAATGCCGGTGGCCACCTCGGCCGGGGTGAAGAGGCCGCGCACGCAAACGGCGCCGTCGCGCCGATAGGCGTCGATCTCGGCGCTTCCGATCAGCGACCGGGCACGGTCGGTGGCCCTGCGGATGGTTTCGGCGGTCGGCTCGGTCATGCTGGCCAGGTCTCCATTGGCGTCGGGAGCCGGACCCTAGGGCGAACGGGGCATAGCCGGAAGTATGCGATGCTGATATGGTATTAGGCGATGCCTATACCCTTCACCTTCCGTCAACTCGAGTATTTTCTCGCCGTCGCCGAGTTCGGCAGCGTCACCGCCGCCGCCGAAGACCGCCATGTCTCGCAGCCGTCCGTGTCCGTGGCGATCACCGAGCTCGAGGCCGTCATCGGCCAGCGGTTGTTCCAGCGACAGGCGGGGCATCGCCTCACCATCAGCCCGGCGGGGCGCCGGCTTCTCGTGCAGGCGCGCACCATCGTGGCCTCGGCGCGCGACATCGCCGCCCGCAACCAGACCGACGATGGCCGCCGCCAGCTGTCGGTGGCCTGCTTCCGGGACATCGGTCCGATGTATCTGCCACGCCTCATGCGGCTGCTCTCGCGGGACGATCCGACGCTCGGCTTCCGCCTGCATGAGGGCGATCTGGCGGATGTGCAGGCGCAACTGCTCGATGGCCGCTGCGAAATCGCGGTGACCTATGAACTGGGTCTCGCCGAACACGGCATCGCCTTCGACGAGATGCATCGACTGATGCCCTACGTGATGCTGCCCAAGGAGCACAGGCTGGCGGCCCGGGACCGGGTCGGCCTACCGGAGCTCGGCGCCGAGCGCATCGTGCTCGAGGACTTCCCGGTCACGCTGGACTATTTCCTCGGGATGTTCCGGCGGCAGCGGCTCGACCCGGCCGAGATCCAGAAGGTCGCGAGCTTCGAGATGCAGCGCGGGCTGGTCGCGGGAGGCTGGGGCGTCGGCTTGTCCTGCGTGCGCCCATGGTCCGACACGAGCTATGACGGCTCGCCCCTGGTGTGCCGGCCGCTCGATCATGCCGAGGACAGCCAGAGCATCGTGGTCGCCCATCTGGGCGACAAGACCCTGTCGCAGGCCGGTCGGCGCTTCCGGGACGTCGCCATGCGGTCGACATTCGATGCCGCGCCGGCTCGCATCCGGCAGCGATAGCCTTCAGTCCCGGTTGCGGGTGAGCCCGACAGGGACCGCCTCATGCATGCCGGGGCCCCCCATGGGTTCGAAATGGACGGCCATCGCCTCGCCGGCCGCAATCCTCACACTCTCGCCGGGTGCGAGCGCGATCAGGTCGGCGGCGGCCACCTCGATGTCGGAGGCCACGAGCCTCAGGGGGGTGAGGGCGAGCACGAGGGTATGGTCACGGCCGACGATCGCATCGGATGGCCCGGCCAGCGACAGGCCGTGGCGGACCAGCGACCTGCGGGACATCACGTTGATGTCGATGACCGCGCCGTCGAGCAGCCGGCAGGCGGTCGCGGCGTCACCCGAGAAAGCGAAAGGTC
>NZ_JAYRYM010000010.1:0-39962 GCF_041917035.1 Devosia sp.
GTTGCGCGTGCCGGCCCCGAAGCCCGGCACCGGGCCGTGCACCTCTTCCATCGGCCGCGAGAACTTGTCGGCCAGCGTCCAGGCCGAGGGAAAGCTGAGCGCGCCGGCGGCGAGGCGCCAGCCGCGCGCGTCGCGCCGCATCAGGATCAGGTCTTCGGCCACCAGCCGCGCCGCAAGGCGCAGCGGCGGGGTGTCCGAGGCCAGGTCGACGCTGCGGCCGGCCGGCAGGATGTCGAGGCGCTCGCCGGCGCGGCGATAGACCCCGGGGAAGCGGGCCGGCAGGTGCTCGGCCAGCAGGCGGAGCACTTCGGACTGACCCGCCTCGGTGCCCGGTTCGGCGGCGAACACCGCGTCGGACCGCTCGTCCTCGAGGCGGGCCTTCTCCGCCAGGTAGGCGGGCAGGCGCGCGTCGACGTCGATCCAGTCCTCCGGGTCGAGCGGACGGACACCGATCTGGAAGGCTTTCGGCAGCGGGACAGGCGCGGCGAGGGTCGACATGCCGGCAGCCTAGTGCATCGCCGGCCGGACGGAAACGCCGGCGGTCAGCCGAAGACGCGCCGGAACAGCAGCGCCAGCCCGCCCAGCACGAGGCCGGCGGTCAGCACCAGCCCGATCGGCAGCCAGGTCGACTCGCTCGGCTTGCGGGGCTGCAGGGCGGGCATGTCGGCGCCGCGCAAAGCACCCAGCTCGATCTGCACCGTCTCGAGGTGAAGGTCGTCGCCGGCCGCCCCCGACTCGGCTTTTGGTCCGGCCGAGGGCCGGCCGGCCCGCTCCGCTCCCCCGGCGGTGCCGGGGATCGGCACGCCCGCCGGGTCGTAGATGGCGGGGAGGGGTCCGATCCCGAACACCTCGATCTCGCGGCCGGTCGCGATGGCGGCGACCTGGCCGACCGCAACGGTCGTGCTGTGCCGGGTCGAGGTGTCCTCCACCGCGACAAGCCCGCGTGCCACGTCGACAGTGCCGCCGTTGGCGTCGGCGTTGACGGTGAAATGGGTGCCCTTGACCACGGCAGCGAAGAATTTCGTCCGCACCTCGAAGTGCTGCACGTCGCGGGCCTCGACGTCGACCTCGACATTGCCGCTGTCCTCATGGACGATGGTGTAGTCCTCGCCGTCCCGGTCCTCGATGCGGATCTGCGTGTCGTTGCCGAGCAGGATGGTCTGCTTGCCGCGCTGGAACTCGACCCGCCCGTTGGCGAGGGTGCGGACCGGACGATCGTCGGGGACCGCCTCGCCGCGATCGAGCGGCACCCAGGCGCCGTCGACCAGTTGCTCGACCGAGCCGCGCAGCTTGACCGCGATCCAGTCGTCGGCCAGCGCCGGCAGGGCGAGCGCGAGGCAGGCGAGCAGGGCGAGGCAGAGGCGGCGGCAGAGCATCGCGAGAATCCGGTGACTGAACTCTGCGGATTTCCGCCGCCGAAGATGAATGGAACGCTAACGCCGGCTTTGTTCTCGATTCGAAGTTAACGGTGTGTTGCGTCCCGGGCGGCCTTCGGCCGGTGCGTCAGGCCCCGGTGACCCGCCAGATGGCGTCGCCGACATCGTCGGCCACCAACAGCGAGCCGTCGGCCCCGATGGTCACCCCGACCGGCCGGCCATAGGACGACTTCTCGTCGGGCGCGAGGAAGCCGGTGAGGATCTCGCGGATCGGCCCGGACGGCCGGCCATCGGCGAACGGCACGAAGGCCACCCGGTAGCCCGACAGGTTGGAGCGGTTCCATGAGCCGTGCTGGCCGATCACCATGCCGTCGGGGAAGCCGGGCAGCGTGCCGGCCGGCAGCCAGCACAGGCCCAGCGACGCGGTGTGACCGCCGAGCGCGTAATCGGGCCGGATGGCGCTCGCCACCTTGGCCGGGTCCTGCCGGACGCGATCGTCGACCGTCTGGCCCCAGTAGCAGTAGGGCCAGCCGTAGAAGCCGCCGTCGCGGACCGAGGTCAGGTAGTCGGGCGGCGTTTCGTCGCCGATGCCGTCGCGCTCGTTGACGACGGTCCACAGCATGCCGGTGGTTGGCTCGAAGGCGAGGCCCACCGGGTTGCGCAGGCCGCCCGCGAAGATGCGCTGCGTCCCGGTGGCGAGGTCGAGCTCGTAGATGGCGGCACGGCCGACCTCGGCCTCGGCGCCGTTCTCGTCGATATTGCCCTTCGAGCCGACGCCGACGAAGAGCCTCTGGCCGTCGCGGCTCGCCAGCAGGCTGCGCGTCCAGTGCCCGCCGGTCTTGTATGTGGTCAGCCGCCGGCCGGGACCGCCGATCCGCGCCGCGGCCGGATCATAGGGGAATGCGAAGACGCCGTCGGTATTGCCGACATAGAAGCTGTCGCCGACCAGCTGCATGCCGAAGGGCTGGTTGAGGCCGTCGAGGAAGTCCTCGCGCACCTCCGCCGCCCCGTCGCCGTCGGCGTCGCGCAGGCAGATGATCTTGTTGGGGCTCGGGCCGAGCGCCGCGGCCCGCTTCATGGTGGCGTAGATGGCGAAGTCGAAGGCGCTGCGGATCGGCCCGGGCTGGGTCATCGATTCGGCGACGAGCACGTCGCCATTGGGCAGCACGTGCAGCCAGCGCGGGTGCTTGAGGCCGGTGGCGAAGGCATTGACCTTGAGTCCGGGCGCCGGGACCGGGGTCTGGCCGGGATCGAAGCCGCGGGCCGTCGGCATCTTGAGGGTCGGGACGGCCTGCGGCACGGCCGCGGGGATGGCGGGCTGCGGGCCGACGGCGGGCGTCGCCATGTCCTTGCCCCACCGGCGCATCAGGATGGCGCCCGCCCCGATCATGGCGACGATGCGCGCGAACATGTCTGTGAACCCCATGGGCTCCTCCCGCAAAGACAAATGGTGCGCGACGCTTTCCGAGGCCGGGCGCGCCGAACCGGCAAGAGGCCGCGGATAACCTTGACCGCGGCGCAGAGCAAGGCTTAGAACCCGGGCTCCACCCTCTCAGCAACCCCGCGACGTCGGAATTCAGGGCAAAATGGCCGGTAAAACTCTGTACGATAAGATCTGGGACGATCACCTTGTTCAGAACAACGAGGATGGAACCAGCCTTATTTACATCGACCGCCACCTGGTGCACGAGGTGACCAGCCCGCAGGCCTTCGAGGGGCTCAGGCTGAACGGTCGCAAGGTCCGGCATCCCGAGCGTACGCTCGCCGTGGTCGACCACAACGTGCCGACCACCGACCGCTCGCTGCCCAACCCGGATCCGGAAAGCGTCACGCAGATCGCGGCGCTGGCCGAGAACACCCGCGATTTCGGCATCGAGTACTACGATGCCTTCGACCGGCGGCAGGGGATCGTGCACATTGTCGGGCCGGAGCAGGGCTTCACGCTGCCCGGCATGACCATCGTGTGCGGCGACAGCCACACCTCGACGCACGGGGCCTTTGGTGCTCTTGCGCACGGCATCGGCACGTCGGAGGTCGAGCACGTGCTGGCCACCCAGACGCTGATCCAGCAGAAGGCCAAGAACATGCTGGTGCGGGTCGACGGCCAATTGCCGCCGGGCGTCACCGCCAAGGACATCATCCTCGCCATCATCGGCGAGATCGGCACGGCCGGCGGCACCGGCCACGTCATCGAGTTCGCCGGCGAGGCGATCCGGGCGCTGTCGATGGAAGGCCGCATGACGGTGTGCAACATGACCATCGAGGGCGGCGCCCGGGCCGGGCTGATCGCGCCGGACGAGAAGACCTTCGAGTATGTGAAGGGCCGTCCGCGCGCGCCCAAGGGTGCCGCGTTCGACCATGCGGTTCGGTACTGGAAGACGCTGAAGTCCGACGACGATGCGGTCTACGACAAGGTGGTGATCCTCGATGCCGCCAAGCTGCCGCCGATCGTCAGCTGGGGTTCGTCGCCCGAGGACGTGATCTCGGTCACCGGCGTCGTACCGAACCCGGACGACATCCAGGACCCCAACAAGCGTGCCTCCAAGTGGCGCGCTCTCGAGTATATGGGGCTCGAGCCTGGCACGAAGATCACCGACATCGCGGTGGAACGCGTCTTTCTCGGTTCTTGCACCAACGGCCGCATCGAGGACCTGCGCGCCGCGGCCAAGGTCGTCGCCGGCAAGAAGGTTGCCACGGGCGTCAATGCCATGGTGGTTCCCGGCTCCGGGCTGGTGAAGGAGCAGGCCGAGGCCGAGGGGCTCGACGTGATCTTCAAGGAGGCCGGCTTCGAGTGGCGCGAACCGGGGTGCTCGATGTGCCTCGCCATGAACCCCGACAAGCTCAAGCCGCACGAGCGTTGCGCCTCGACCTCGAACCGCAATTTCGAGGGCCGGCAGGGCTTCAAGGGCCGCACCCACCTCGTCTCGCCCGCCATGGCGGCGGCGGCGGCGATCGCGGGGCACTTCGTCGATATCCGCGAGTGGCAGTGAAGAACGGCAGTCGGCAATCGGCAACGGGCAATCGTCCCGGCGTCTCGGGACTGCCGACTGTCGACCGTCGGCGCGTGCCATGATCAATCCCTGGGCCGACCGCACCGCGCCCTCGCTCGATGATTTCGAAGAGATCGCGGCGGCGGCGTTTGCGGCGCTGCCGGAGGAGTTTCGCGCCTTGGCGGGGAACGTCCCCTGCGTGGTCGCCGAATTTCCGGACGAGGACACCATCCGGGAGATGGAGCTCGAGAGCGAGTTCGACATCCTGGGGCTGTTCCGCGGCGTCGGTTTGCCGCAGGGCGGGGCGCTGCCGCACACCGGGCAGATGCCCAACCAGGTGTGGCTGTATCGCCGTCCGATCCTCGACTACTGGGCCGAGAGCGAGGACGGCGAGACGCTGGGCGAAATCGTCACCCACGTGCTGGTGCACGAGATCGGCCACCATTTCGGCTTCTCGGACGAGGACATGGAAGCCCTCGAGGCGGCCGCCGAGCGCGACTAGTGGTCAGCCGCGCCGGTTGCCGTCGCGCGGCACGAACTCGAAATAGTCGTCGAGCACGCCCGGTCGCTCGTCCTCGACCAACAGGCCCAGGTTCTGCCCGTCGAACTCGACGAACCACTCGGACCAGTCGACGAGGTCGAGGCCGCCGGGGCGGTCGCCATACTGGTTCTCGCCGGCATTGAGCGCATACTGGTCGAAGACGATGCGCAGCACCGGATGGCCGCTGAGCGCCGTCGGCCGATCCTCGATGGCCGGGTTGCCGGAGCGGGCCACGGCCCACTGGCGGATCTCGTCGTGCTGGGTGAGGACCCGGGTCATCGCTCGCTTGTCTCCGTGCTGCTGTCAGGACTGCAATATGGCATGTCGCGGCGGGATTTTTGAGGTGGATCAGGCGCGCGGACGATCCCGCGCATTGCCCCGCGCCCGCCCGATGCTATCCCACCGAATGCGCGGCCGACTCAAGGGCCTTGTGCGCATGGGGGCAGCGACGTCCCGTTAACCTCTTCTTGTCAGCGTCGCACTAGTCTTGCGCGTCGTGCACCAAGGCCTTACCCGATGAGCGGCGCGAGCTTCATTCTCGCCATCAACCTGTTCATTGCCGCGCTCTTTGCGCTGGCATTCCTGCTGGTCGCGACCACCAATCGCACCGACCGGGTGGCCGGCTGGTTCGCGCTCGCCTACGTGTTCGGGCTCGCCTATGTCGGCAGCGAGTTCATCCTGCCGGTGCAGGGCGATCCGCGCTTTGCCTACACGGCCGGCTTCGCGGCCTTCTTCGGAGCGATGGCGTCGGTCACCATCGGCATCGCCCGGCGCTACCGGGCCTCGGTGCCCTATGTGCTGATCGGGGTCGTGGCGGTGGCCGGCCTCGCCGCCAACTGGCTGGCCTTCGAGCTGCCGCGGGCCTCGCAACTGCGGATGTTCACCTACCAGCTGCCCTTTGCGCTGATGCAGGGTCTGGCGGCGCTCGTCGTGCTGCGCAGCCGGAGACGCCAGCCGATGGATTTGGGGCTGATCGCGCTGTTCAGCCTCAGCGCCCTGCAGTTCCTCAGCAAGCCGCTGATCGCGCTGCTGACCGGCGGCTCGGGCGAAACGGCGGCCGACTACATCGTCACCACCTACGCGCTGTTCTCGCAGTCGCTGGGCGCGGTGCTGCAGGTGGCGACGGGACTGCTGATGCTGATGCTGCTGGTGCGCGACATGCTTGTCGAGATCACCGCCCGTTCCGAGACCGATCCGCTCTCGGGCCTGCTCAACCGCCGCGGCTTCGAGGACCGGGCGCTTGCCGCCCTGGCCCAGTCCGGCAGTGGCGGTGGCCCGGTCTCGCTGGTTACCTGCGACCTCGACAGCTTCAAGGCCATCAATGACAGCTTCGGGCACGATACCGGCGACGAGGTGATCATGGCGTTCGCGCGGCTCCTTGCCGAAGCCCCGCCGCCGCGCGCCATCATCAGCCGGATCGGCGGTGAGGAATTCGCCGTGCTGCTGCCCGGCACGCCGCTCGGCACCGCCCGACTCTATGCCGAGACCATCCGCGCCGCCTTCGCCGCCCTGCCGATTGCGGCGCTGCCGCAGCACATGCGCTGCACGGCGAGCTTCGGGGTGGCCGAATACGACCGCAGCGGCAGCCTGTCCGACCTCAGGCGACGGGCCGATGCGGCGCTCTATGTCAGCAAGCGCGCCGGGCGCGACCGCGTCAGCGTCGCGGCCGATCCGGCGCTCGACGCCATGCCGAGCCACCCGCTGAGGAACACGTCGCGATCGGCCTGAGGCGCCTCGGGCGAATCGGCGAACGGCCCTAATTGAGCCGCCGGCGCGCGATCAGCTCGAAGGCCGGCGCCCTGCGGTCGTCGACGCGCAGCGCCAGTTGCTGCCGGTCCAGCTCGGCGAACCAGGCGGCCCACGAGACCGGCGCCATGCCGTCGTCCTGGGTCGGCGTCTCGGTCGGCCGCCCGCGGTGGACGAAGTTCAGCGTCAGGCGCGCCCGAACCGTGCCGGTCCGGTCGGGAATGCGCCGGATCGCCGGCTGGCCGCGCCGGGCGGCAACCCAGGACTGGATATCGTGGTGGTCGGTCAAGGTATGGGTCGTCATCACAGGCCTCCCCTCTCAATCCGCAATGCCGTTCGAGGCGAATCGGTTCCGCCTCGGGGAGCAATGATCGGCGGCGAATGTGACGACTTTGCGGGGCTCAGTCGGTGAAGCGGGTGACGAGGCGGTAGCTCTCCAGCTCCTCGGGCGTGAGGTAGTAGAGCCGGTCGGGCGGGGTCTCGAGGGCGTGCAGCCACATTGCCGGGTCGACGCCGGTGGTGCCGAGGAAGCGGGTGATCACCGCGGTCGTCTTCTGCGCCCCGGCCATGGCGTCGCCGATGCCGGCGAGGCCGCCCTGCAGGGCGTCGGCAGTGGCCATGGCGTAGATCTGGTGCACGCCGATGGCCGCGGCCCGGGAGGCCAGGCGATGCTTGCCGCCGGCGAGCAGCAGCGGGCAGCTCGAGGCGCAGAGCGCACCGGCAGCCACGCTGGTGTCGTAGCCGCCGACCTCGATCAGGGCCCCGATCCTGACCGCGTCCTCGACCGAGCCGCCGGGCGAATCGAGCGCGATGCGCTTCACATATTCGCCGCGGGCCGCCAGTTCCGCCTCGACACGGGTGAAGCTGCCGGGGTCGATGGTGCCGGTCAGCGCCAGCACGCCGCCGGCACCGAGTTCGATCCGCAGCGGCTGGCGCAGCGCCTCGGGGTCGGTGGTGACGGCCGGGCCGGGCGGCGGGGTGGGGCGCGCCGGATCGAAGGCCGGCAGGATCGGCATGTCGGGCAGCGCCGCCTCGATGGCGCCGGCCGCCGAGAGCTCGCGCCAGTCGAGATAGAGCACCGCCGCGGTGCCGGCGAGCAGCACGAAGAAGGCCAGCGCGATCAGGGCGCCGTCGTCGGCGACGAAACGCCCGAGCGCGCTCCTCTGCCGCACGTCCGCCGCCGTCATCCGCGAGCCGGTCCGTCGCCGCGCTTGCGCCCGACATCGAGCGGGGTGACGGTGGCCTCGAGCGGCGGCGCCGGAGCTTCCGCCGCCGGATCGGCGGCGACCGCGGCCTCCGCCGCGTCGATCTCGGCGGGCGTCGGTTCGGGGCCGATGCGCATCTGCCGGTAGAGCGCCAGGGCGCGCAGCATCTCGGCGGCGCTCATCACCTCGGCGGCCTCCAGCGAGCCGGTCTCGCGCCGCATGGCGTCATTGACGATCATCAGCACGAGGACGAGGACCACTGGCAGCAGGTCGATCGAGATGGCGCCGGCCCAGGACGGGATGAAGTCGCTCCAGTAGCGCAGCACCGCCTCGGCCGAGGAGAGCGGCACGAAGCGGCGCGGCTCGACCTTGGGCTCGGCGAGGATCTCGTCGGCGGCCGCCGCGAGCGCCGTCGACTGCGCGGCGACGGAGGCCCGGACGTTGTCCATCACCTGGTCCTGGCGGACCACGAGGCCGGCATTGCTGCCATCGGCGACGGGCGCGATGAAGCCCAGCGACAGATCCTGCGCGGCCCGCTTGACCGACGGCGCGACGCCGGTTTCCTGCAGCGCGGCGACCACGGCGTTGAGTTCCACCACCTCGGCGGCGAAGGCGTCGGCGCGCGGCGCCACCTCGCCCGGCGCCGAGACCAGCTCGCGCATCTTGGCCAGGTGGGCGGACCCCTGCTCGAACAGCGCCGAGACCTCGTCGCGCGAGCCGGTGATGGTGCCGCCCAGTTCGTTCATCTGCGCGCTCATCTGGGTGAGCAGCTGCACCACCGAGCCCGAGCCGGTGGTGCCGGTGAGGGCGCCCGAGGACCGCTCGTCCTCGGCCAGCCGGGCAAAGCGATCGGCGGCGCGCTGCACGTCGGGCAGCAGCGACTGCGCCGAAAGCGCGTTGCCGTGGGCGCTGTCGAGATCGGCGACGTAGCCCTCGAGGGTGACGGCGAGGTGCTGCTCGAGCGCCGCCGAACCGGCGAGGGCGGCGGCATTGAGCCAGCTCGACATGGCGATGATCATCAGGCAGCCGAAGCCCATGGTGAGGAACAGCGCTGCCCGCTGCGTGCCGGAGATCACCAGCGGCACGAAGCGCAGCATGAAGCTCCAGAACGCGTAGATCGCCACCGAGACGGCGGCCGAGTAGATGATGGCGGCAAAGAACACGAAGGTGGCCGAACCATCGAGGATGCCGCGCACGCCCAGGTAGGTGTAGACGCCGGAGGCCAGCGCCAGCACGGCGAGGGAGAAGCGCGTCATCGTCTCGACGCCCTTGAGCGTGTCCCGCAGTCGGGCGGCGTTGTGTTTTCCGAGCATCTTCGATGTTTCCCTGCTTAACCACAGGTTAACAGAAGGATCGCGGCGCAAAAGCGGCAGCGCGTCAGCCGAGGCGGCGGAGCAGCCGGCCGACGCGCTTCTGCTTGGCCGGCGGCAGCCCCGGCAGCCGGGCCGCGAGGATGGCGCGGAAGCGTTCGCGCCGCGCCGCATCGATCACCGGCGCGGCGAATTCGGCATACATCGGGAACTGGTTGGCCGCCGCCGCCTCCAGCCGATCGAGCAGGATCGGCAGCGCCCGCTCGGGGTGCCCGGCCGCCGCAAGCCGCGCCAGCGTCGACATGGCATGGTCCCTGGCGATCACCGAGCCGCGGTCGGCGGCTGCGATCACCGCCGGCAGCGCCGCGAGGATCGTTTCGGGGCGGACCGGCGTGATCGTCGCGACGGCGTGCATGGCACCCCAAACCAGCCGGTTGTTGCGCGCCCCGAGCAGGCCGACGAAGGCATCGGCATGGCCGGCGATCTGCTCCGGGCGCAATTCACCCAGCTCGTAGAGCACCTTGATCGCGTCGCTGCGCTCGGCCGCGGTGCCGGCCTCGAGCAGCGCCACCAGTTCGGCGACGGCCTCCGCCGACGGTTCCGCCGCCAGTCGCCGGGCCAGCGCGATGTTCGGCTGCTCGTCGTTGCGCCCGAGCGCCGAGGCCAGCAGCGCGGCGACGCTCACGCGCCGACGGCGACGTCGAGGGCGAGGGTGATCATGTCCCGCAGCGAGCTCTGCCGTTCATCGGCGCTGAGTTCGGCCCTGGTGATCAGGCAGTCGGTCATGGTGCAGATGGCGAGCGCCTTGCGGTCGAACCGCGCTGCGAGCGTGTAGAGCGCCGCGGCCTCCATCTCGACCCCGAGGATGCCGTGCGCCGGCAGCCGGCCATAGCCGGCGAGGCCCGGCTCGAGATGATAGAAGATGTCCGAGCTCAGCATGTTGCCGACGTGGTAGGCGAGCCCGGCCTTCTCGGCGCGCTCGACGCTGGAACGCAGGAGGCCGAAATCGGCGAGCGGGGCGAAGGCGAAGGGGGCGAAGCCGTCCTTGACGATGCCCGAATCGGTCGAGGCGCCCTGGGCGATGATCAGGTCGCGCACCTTCACCCGGGCATTGAGCCCGCCGGCGGTGCCGACGCGGATGAGCTTCTGTACGCCGTAGACGTTGATCAGCTCGTGCACGTAGATCGACAGCGAGGGCTGTCCCATGCCGGTCGCCTGCACCGAGACGGGCTTGCCCTTCCAGGTGCCGGTGAAGCCCAGGCAGTTGCGTACGGCGTTCACCTGGCGGGGGGACTCGAAGAAGGTCTCGGCCACCCACCTCGCCCGCAGCGGGTCTCCGGGCAGCAGGACGGCTTCGGCATAGTCGCCGGGCTTGGCGTGATTGTGCGGCGTCATCGGGTGGTTCCTCGCGGCTGATCGGGGCAGTCAAACCCTTTGCAGCGTCCGGCCGCAACCCCTATATCTCGCCGCGCACTGGGCCCCGCAGCCGGGAGAGACGGATATGGTCGCAAAGGTTTTCATCGATGGCGAGGCGGGGACCACCGGGCTGCAGATCCGCGAGCGGCTGGCCGGACGGCGCGACCTCGAGGTGCTGTCGATCGCGCTCGACAAGCGTAAGGACATCGACGAGCGCAAGCGCCTGCTCAACGCGGCCGACGTCGCCATCCTCTGCCTGCCGGACGATGCGGCCAAGGAGAGCGTGGCTCTGATCGAGAACGAGCGGACGCGGATCATCGATGCCTCGACCGCGCACCGCGTCGCCGAGGGCTGGGCCTACGGCTTTGCCGAGATGGACCCGCGGCAGCCGGCGCTGATCGCGGCGGCGCGGCGCGTCGCCAATCCCGGCTGCTGGCCGCAGGGGGCGATTGCGACGCTCAGGCCGCTGATCGAGGGCGGCCTGCTGCCGGCGGACTATCCGGTGAGCGTGCACGGCATTTCCGGCTATAGCGGCGGCGGCAAGGCAATGATCGCCGACTACGAGCAGGCGGGCGCGGGCGCCAACCCGTTCATGCTCTATGGCCTCACCTTCAAGCACAAGCACCTGCCGGAGCTGCAGCGCTTTGCGCTGCTGACGCACAGCCCGCTGTTCAGCCCGGCGGTGGGCGATTTCGCCCAGGGGATGGTCACCGTGGTGCCGCTGCAGCTGTGGACGCTCGACAAGATTCCGACGGGGCGGGACCTGCATGCCGCCATCTCCGACCATTTCGCCGCGATCCGCGGGGGCTTCGTCTCGGTGGCGCCCTATGCCGAGGAAGAGCGCTCGGCCGAGCTCAACCCCGAGCGCTTCAACAACACCAACAGCATGCGGCTGCATGTCTTTGCCAACGATGCGCGGGCGCAGGCGAGCCTCGTCGCCGTCTACGACAACCTGGGCAAGGGCGCATCCGGCGCGGCGGTGCAGAACCTCAACCTGATGCTCGGCGTGCCGGCCGATACCAGCCTTTCGGCCTGAACGCGGCGACGCGCTTGCCTCCGGCGCCGTCCGGTCGCATGATCGGGGCGGTGCAGACGGAGTTCATCAGATGGCGGACGACGGTTCGGTCGGGGCGGTGCTGGCCTATTGCGACGGATTTCCGCTCGACAAGTTCAAGCCGGGCGACGTGTTGCTCGCCGAGGGGCCGGCGACCGACCGGATGTTCATCCTCGCGGCCGGCGAGGTCGAGGTGATGCGCGGCGACACGCAGGTTGCCGCCATCGCCATGCCCGGCGCCATCTTCGGGGAGATCGCTGCGCTGCTCGGCGGCCGCCATACCGCCACCGTGCGCGCCGTCACCGAGGTCACCGCCTTCCGCGTCGAGAATGCCCGCGCCCTGCTGCAGAGCCACCGCGAGATCAGCTTCCACGTCTCCTCGATCCTCGCCCGCCGGCTCACCGACGCCACCACCTATCTCGCCGACCTGAAGCGCCAGTTCGCCGATCGCGCCGATCATCTGGGCATGGTCGACGAGGTGCTCGACGCCCTGGTGCAGCGCCAGCGCCCGGCGGTCAGCACCGGCTCGGCGCTCAAGGCCGACCCGCGGCTCTAGGCGCGGCGGGGTCAGGCCGCGATGCCGACGGCCCGGACCAACGGCCGGGCCGGCGACAGCCGTCGCGCCTCGAGGAAGGCCGCCAGCGGCAGCGGCCGCCCGAACAGCCATCCCTGGCCCATTTCGACGCCGGTCGCCAGCAGCCGGTCGCGTTGAGCCTCGGTCTCGACGCCCTCGGCGATCACCTTGAGGCCGCGGGCGTGCGCCAGCCCGATGATGTGATCGAGGATCTCGGCGCCCGGCCCGCGGCGGACGGCGTTGCCGACGAAGGCCCGGTCGATCTTGATGTAGTCGAGGGTCAGCGCGTCGAGGTAGGCGAGGTTGGAATAGCCGATGCCGAAATCGTCGGAGCCGACCAGGTAGCCCAGCCGGCGCAGGTGCTCGATGGCCTGGGCCAGTTCGGGCGAGCTGGCGTCCTCCCGCTCGGTCAGCTCGAGGTGCACGGCGTGCGGCGCGACGCTGTTGAGATGGCACAGCCGCCCGAGGGTCTTGGCGAAGTGGGGGCCGCGCAGGTCGGCCGGCGCGATGTTGATGCCGATGAAGAAGCCGCCGGGCTCGCGGGTCAGGGCGCTGAGCTCTCGCAGCGCCGTTTCGCAGACATGCTCGGTGATGGCGCCGATCAGCCCGTGCTGCTCGGCGATCGGGATGAAGACGTCGGGCGGCACCGATTCGCCGTTCGAGCGATGCCAGCGCGCCAGCGCCTCGACGCCGACCCAGCGGCCGGTCCTGAGCTCGACGATGGGCTGGTAGACTACCGCGATCTCGCCGCGGGCGATGCCGGCGCGCAGCAGCGCCGGGAGCGAGGCGCGGCTGGTGCCCAGCCGGTGCACGAGATAGCCGGCGCCGCCGGCAACGATCGCGCCGATCGACAGGAACAGCCACAGGTTGCGTGCGAGGTCGTCGCCGATGGCACTCGCCGGCACGGCGGCATAGCTGAAATAGTCCCACCGGCTGCTCGACCTGACCGCCACCAGCAGCTCGCCGACCTGCAGCACCTGCTCGCCCCTCGGCGGCAGGGCGAGGCGTGACCAGTCGATCGATGCGTCTCCCGATTGCAGCAGCGGCTGCCGCGAGGATCTGCCGACGATGCCGGCGCTCGGGCTGTCTTGCCCGCTGAGCATGAAGACCAGCCCCGGATGGACGAAAGCGGTGTAGCCTGCCGGGTCGGTGACGATCAGCACCGGGGTGCCGGGGGCCATGGGCAGTTCGCCCTGCGGCCGCAGGGCATGGCCGGTCTCGCTGACGATGGCGGGCGGCCCCATGTCATAGGTGCGCCGGTCGTCGAGCGAGGAACAGATCAGGCGGTTGCCGAGGGCGTAGCCCACCCCCTGCAGCAGGCTGGAGCCGAGGTCGATGCGGCGCATGGCCTCGACGCCTGCCACCGAGCACATCCGGCTCGGCCCGAAGCTAGCCAGTTCGGTGAAGGCCGAGATCATCTGGGCGCTGGTCTGTTCGCCGCGCTCGAGCACGACTTCGGCGAGGACGCGGGCCCGGTCGGAGAGGGCGGTGGCGGCCTGCCAATAGGCCAGCGCGGCGGCGATGGCGAGCGGGACCAATGCCGCGAGGATGCAGGGCAGCCACCTTTTCACCGAAGCCAAGTCCGCCTCCGCCGGGGAGCCCGGACGATAGGGCGCAGGGGATTAACAAGCCGCCAGCGCGCAAGACAAACCCAACCTTGCCGCCGCCCCTCGCATTTGCGCGTAGGCTGGGCGTGCGGATCGTTCGGCCGAACCCCCGGCGGGCGGGGACAGTCCGTTCAGAAAGGTGACCGAAGATGGCGAAGGACGACATATTTCTATTTGTCTTCAATTGCTTAGAGTCGGTGAGAATGTGGCGGAACGTGTCGCCGGCCTTTCCGCCCGGTGCACGCCACCCGGGGCCTAGCCCTCTCAGTCGAGCGTCTGGCGGTAGCGCAGCATGGCGATGATCGAGATGACGACGAGGATGATCGCCAGCGCCCAGAGGTCGCCGGTGACATCGGGCAGACCGCCGCCCTTCAGCATCACCTTGCGCACCAGCCGGAGGAAGTGCGTGGCGGGGACGCCGGTGCCGAGCGCCTGGGCCCAGCCGGGCATGCCGGCGAAGGGGAACATGAAGCCCGAGAGCAGGATCGAGGGCAGGATGGTGAAGAAGCTCAGCTGCATCGCCTGCATCTGGTTGCGCGCCATGGTCGAGATCAGGAAGCCGAGCGCCAGATTGACGATGATGAACAGGTTGAAGCCGACGATGAAGGCGAGAGGGCTGCCCTCGAACGGCACGCCGAACACCAGCCGGGCAGCGGCGAGGAAGACGCCGGTCTGCACGTAGCCGACGAACACATAGGGCAGGATCTTGCCCAGCATCACCTCGAGCGGGGTGACCGGGGTGGCGATCAGCATCTCCATGGTGCCGCGTTCGCTTTCCTTGACGATGGCGACGGCGGTGATCAGCACCATGGTCATGGAGAGGATGATGGCGAGCAGGCCCGGCACGATGTTGGTCGAGGTGCGGCCCTCGGGATTGTACTCGCGGTGCACGATGACGGAGAAGGCCGGGGCGGCGCCCGGCCGCGCCAGCGGACCGGTGAGCGTCTCGGCGATGGCGACGTTGACGATGCCCGACAGCGCCGCGACGGCGCCGCCGGTGGCGGAAGGGTCGGAGGCATCGGCGGCGACGAGGAGCTCCGGCGCGCGGCCGCGCACCACGCCGCGCTCGAAACCGGGCGGGATGACGATGACGAAATTGGCATCGCCGCGCCGCAACGCCTCCTCGCCGGCCGCGGTGCCGGCGACGACGCCGGAGAAGTCGAAATAGGAGGAGTTCTGCATGCCGGCGATCACGGCGCGGCTGATCGGCCCGTTGTCGCCCAGTTCGACCAGCGTCGGCAGGTGGCGCGGGTCGGCGTTGATGGCGAAGCCGAACAGCATCAGCTGCACGATGGGCAGCCCGATCATCATGCCGAAGGTGATGTGATCGCGGCGCATCTGGATGAATTCCTTGAACAGCACCGCAAGGAACCGGCTCAGGGAGATACTGCTCATGCCGCGGCCTCGATGCCGTTGCCGTTGAAGTTGTCGCGCGCGCCGGCCATCAGGTAGATGAATGCCTCCTCGAGGCCGGCCACCTGCAGGCTCCAGCGATGCGTGCCCTCGGCCTCGAGTGCGGCGACGCTGGCCCGCAGCGCCGCCTTGTCGGTGCCCGAGACATGCAGCACGGTGCCGAAGCGGGCGACCTGCTCGACGCCGGGCAGGGTCTTCAGCCGCGCCTCGAGGGCGGGCAGCCCCTCACCCTCGACGCGCCAGGTCTCGAGCCCGACAAGCTCGGGAATGCGGCCCGAGGGGCCGTCGATCAGCTTCTTGCCGTAGGCGATGTAGGTGATGAAGTCGCACTGCACCGCCTCGTCCATGTAGTGGGTGGAGACCAGCACGGTGACGCCCAGCGCCGAAAGCCGCCGGATCTCGTCCCAGAAGTCGCGCCGCGCCTTGGGATCGACGCCGGCCGTCGGCTCGTCGAGCAGCAGCAGCCTGGGTTCGTGCAGCAGGCAGGCGGCGAGCGCCAGCCGCTGCTTCCAGCCGCCCGAGAGCGTGCCGGCGAGCTGGCGGGAGCGATTGGCGAGGCCCAGTTCGTCGAGCGCCCGGTCGACCCGTTCGCGGCGCCGGTCCATGCGGTACATGCGGGCGACGAAATCGAGGTTCTCGCGGATCGACAGGTCCTCGTAGAGCGAGAACTTCTGCGTCATGTAGCCGACCTTCTCCTTGATCCGCACCGGCTCGCGCCTCAGGTCGAAGCCGAGGCAGCTGCCCTCGCCGGCATCGGCGGTGAGCAGCCCGCACAGGATGCGGATCGTCGTGGTCTTGCCCGAGCCGTTCGGGCCGAGAAAGCCATAGATGGCGCCCTTCGGCACGCGGATGTCGAACCTGTCGACCACCAGCTTGCCGCCGAACGACTTGCTCAGCCCCCGGACGTCGATGACGTATTCGGGGCTCACTCGAGCCGCTCCAGCGTCACCGGCTGGCCGGGCAGCAGGCGGCTGCCGGCCTCGACCACCGCCTCGGCGAGAAAGCTCAGGCGCTGCCGCTCGTCGCGCGAGTAGATCACCGGCGGGGTGAACTGCGGGTCGGAGGCGAAGTGATCGATGCGGGCCTCTATCCCCGCCGCGCAGCCGTCGCAACTGACCCTTACGCGGTCGCCGAGGGCGAAGCCCTGCCGCTCGGCCTCGGGCAGGTAGAAGCGGACCTTGAGCGCATCCTCCGGCAGGAGCGACAGCACCGGCGTGCCGGCGCCGGCCGTCTCGCCCGGATCGAAGAACAGCCGTTCGACGCGGCCCGCCACCGGCGCCACGACCTTGCGGTCGGCCAGATCGTAGCGGGCCTTCTCGGCGTCGGCGCGGGCCGCCGCCAGGTTCGCCTCGGCCTGCAGCTGCTGGGCATCGCGGGCCGGCAGCTCGGCCACCTTGAGCTGCGCCTGCAACTGCCGGACCGCCGCTTCCGCGCTGGCTAGCGTGGTACGGTCGATGTCGAGCTTGCTCTGCGGCACGAGGCCCTCGGCGAACAGCAGCCCGCTTCGCGCCGACGTCTCGCGGGCCAGGCTCAGGTCTGCCTCGGCCTTCTGCAGGCTGGCGCGGATGACGGCGATCTCGTCGCTGCGACCGCCGGTGCTGAGGTTCTCGAGATTGGCCCGGGCGGCGTCGACGCGGGCCTCGGCGGCGGCGAGCAGGGCGGCCTGCTGGTCGCTCTTGAGCACGAAGAGCACCTGCCCGGGCACGACCGTGTCGCCCTCGCGCACCCCGAACGTCGCGATCTGTCCGGCGCCGGCGGGGGCGACATAGACATACTCGGCCTCCGCATAGCCGTTGTAGCGTGGCGGCTCGGAGGCACCGAGGCCCGGCAGCAGGACGCCGAACAGGCCGACAAACCAGGCGAAGAACTCGTTCATCTTAGGCTCCTCAGGATGCCGACCAGCGTCTGGCGCTGGCCGGTGCACTCAGCCCGTCGAACAGGATGGACAGGTGGTTGTCGACAAAGCGCTCGATGCCGAGGCCCTCGGGCGGCGTGATGCTGAAGACCTCGGCCAGTACGAGGTGCAGCATCACCGGCCCGATGATCGAGCGGATGGTGAGATGCGGATCGACGGGCCGGAGGTAGCCGTTGTCGATGCCGTGCTGGAGCAGGCGCTCGATCGCCGGGATCACCCGGTCCAGCACCTCGCGCCGGTACATCTCGGCCAGTCCGGGAAAGGTGACCACCTCGCGGAAGATGATGCGCGGGATGGCAATGGTCTTGGGATCGTGCAGCCGCATCGCCAGCATCTTCAGCACCCCGGTGATGACCACGCGTGGATCGCCCTCGTAGTTGCCGATGACGGCAAGGGCGCTGTCGGCAATGGGTGACAGGCCACGACGCACCAGTCCCTCGATCAGGGCTTCCTTGGAGGGGAAATAGAGGTAGACGGCCCCCTTGGAGAGTCCTGCCCGGCGGGCAATGTCCTCGACCCGGGTGGCGGCGAAGCCCTTCTCGATGAACAGCTCCAGGGCGGCGTCGAGGACTTCGTCGGGACGCGCCTCGGCTCGTCGCCGGAACTTGGGGCCACGCTCGGGGCCGGGATCGTGCATCGGAGGCTTCCACAACTGACTGCCTGGTCATCTACAGCTAACTGACCGGTCAGTCAACAACGAAAGGATTGCCCTTGAGGCGCGAACGGCCTAGAAGGCGTTACGTCCGATCGAACCGGGAGGGGCGACATGCTGATGTGCAAGCGACCTCGCCCCATGGGGCACCGGCGGCACTGACCGCCGCGGGGCCGCAAGGCCTCCCTCCGCCGCCCGCTCCCGGGTGGCTCCGACCCAAATCCGAACCGGGACCGGCAGGGCGCCATGCGCCGCCGGATGCACTCAATGGCACGCACGCCGAAAGCCGACCGCAACCAGGCCTATTTCCACGTCCTCGCCTTCACCGCCGGGCACTGGCGCCGGCAGCCGATGCGACTCGCCTTCATTGCCGCGATGGCGTTCCTGTCGACCATCGCCGACGTGCTCACACCGCTCTATGCCGGGCACCTGGTCGAAGCCGTGGCGAGCGGCGCGCCAGGCGACGCCGTGGCCTTCAACGCCGCTCTCGTCGCTTTCCTGCTGCTGCTCGGGCTCGGCCTCGCCGCCGTCGTCACCCGGCAAAGCGCCTGGATGGCGATGATCGGGGTGACCCTCAGGATGATGAGCGAGATCACCGCGGACGCCTTCCACCGGGTGCAGCGCTTCTCCAGCGACTGGCATGCCAATGCGTTTGCCGGTTCCACCGTGCGCAAGATCACGCGCGGCATCTGGGCGCTAGACGTCCTGAATGACACTGTACTGCTCGCCATGTTGCCCTCGTTGGTGATGCTGGTCGGCACGACCGCGCTGCTCGGGGCGTTCTGGCCGGTCATGGGACTGGTCGTCGGGCTGGGCTCGCTGGCCTACATCGCCATCACGGTGGCGCTGTCGGTCTGGTGGGTGGCGCCCGCCGCCAGCCTCGCCAATGCCTGGGACACGCGGATGGGCGGCGCGCTCGCCGACGCGATTTCCTGCAATGCCGTGGTGAAGGGCTTCGGCGCCGAGGACCGCGAGGAGGCGCGGCTCGCGGCCGTGGTCGGCAAGTGGCGCAGCCGGACGACACGCACCTGGGTGCGCGGCACCTGGAACGGCACGGGCCAGCAGGCCATGCTGTGGCTGCTGCGCGCCGGCATCGTCGGCGCCGCGCTGCTGCTCTGGCAACAGGGGGTCGCCGCCGCCGGCGACATCACCTTCGTCATCACCACCTTCTTCGTCCTGCAGGGATACCTGCGCGATGTCGGCATGCATGTGCGCAACCTGCAGCGCTCGGTCAACGACATGGAGGAACTGGTGGCGCTCTACGCCACGCCGCTCGGCATCGACGACACGCCGTCGGCGCGCCCGTTCGCCATCACCGGCGGCGGCATCGCCTTCGAGCATGTCGACTTCCACTACGGCAGCCACGTGCGGCCGCTCTATCGCGATCTGTCGGTGACGATCGCCCCGGGCGAAAAGGTCGGGCTGGTCGGCCATTCCGGATCGGGCAAGACCACCTTCGTCAAGCTCATCCAGCGCCTCTATGACGTCACCGGCGGGCGCATCACCGTCGATGGCACCGACATCCGGGATATCGCCCAGGCCTCGCTGCGCCGGCAGATCGCCATCGTGCAGCAGGACCCGGTGCTGTTCCACCGCTCGCTCGCCGACAACATCGCCTATGGCCGGCCGGGCGCAACGCTCGAGGAGATCGTTTCGGCCGCGAGGCTGGCCAACGCGCACGACTTCATCGCCCGGCTGCCGAAGGGCTACGAGACAATGGTGGGCGAGCGCGGCATCAAGCTTTCGGGCGGCGAGCGGCAGCGCGTCGCCATCGCCAGGGCCTTCCTCGCAGACACGCGCGTCCTCATCCTCGACGAGGCCACCTCCAGCCTCGACAGCGAAAGCGAACTGCTGATCCAGCAGGCGATGGAGCGGCTCATGCAGGGGCGCACCGCCATCGTCATCGCCCACCGCCTGTCGACGGTGCGGGCGCTCGATCGCCTCCTGGTCTTTGACGAGGGCCGGGTGGTCGAGGAAGGGCGCCACGAGGACCTGGTGCGAAAGGCCGGCGGCATCTACCGCGGTCTGTTCGAGCGGCAGGCCCTCGAACTGGTCAAGGGGCTGGCGGCAGAATGAGCGACCGGTTCCGCGGCGACACGGTCGCCGACCTCCCCCGATCGGCTACCTGACGGAAGAGCGGAGCCATGACCCTGCCCCTCTCCATCCTCGACCTGGCGCCGGTTTCCGAGGGCACCAGCACGCCGGCGGCGCTTGCCGAGGTCGGTCGGCTCGCGAGGCTCGGCGACGAACTCGGCTACACGCGTGTGTGGTACGCCGAGCATCACGGCATTCCCTCCATCGCCTCCTCCTCACCCGAGGTGCTGATCGCCAGTTCCGCGGCTGCAACGCGTCGCATCCGGGTCGGATCGGGCGGGGTGATGCTGCCCAATCACGTGCCGTTGCGGGTGGTCGAGACCTACCGAACGCTCGAAGGCCTCAATCCGGGACGCATCGACCTCGGTATCGGCCGTGCCGGCGGCAGCGACGGCCGGACGCTGGCGGCGCTGCGCTCGGTGGGCGGGGAGTATTTCAGCCAGGAACTCGCCGAACTGCTCGCCTTCGAGGAGGACGGCTTCCCTCTCGATCACCCGTACCGGGCGGTTCGCGTGGTACCGGAGCGGATCACCCTGCCGCCGATCTGGCTGCTGGGCTCCAGCGGCGCGAGCGCCGAGGCCGCCGGCCAACTCGGCGTCGGGTACGCGTTTGCGGCACACTTCAGCCCGACACCGGCGGCGCCGGCCTTCGCCGCCTACCGCCGGGCCTTCCGTGCGAGCCGGGCCTTTCCGCAGCCGCATGCCATTCTCGCCGTCTCCGCCCTGGTCGCGCCGACGGATGCGGAGGCGCAGTACCTGTCGGGCTCCCAGGCGCTGAGCTGGGCACTGTTCCAGTCCGGCGAGATCCGCATGCTGGTCTCCCCCGAGGCCGCTCAAGCACACGCATATACCGAGCAGCAACGGCGCATCATCGAGGCCCAGTCACGGCTGTGGATCGTGGGTTCCCCGGAAACGGTCGCGCAGCAAATCGAGGACAAGGCGCGAGCGAGCGGCGCGGACGAAGTGATGGTCACCACCACTGCATGGGACTACGAGCTCAGGCGGCGTTCGTACCGCCTGCTTGCCGAGACCCTCGGAAAGGCCCGTACGAGTTGAGCCCGCGGCGCGTGTCCGGGCGGGCAATTCCCTAGGCGGTGCGCTCTTCCAGCACGCGGTCGCGCGGACGCTCCTTCCTGGCGAAGAGCCAGACGCCGCCCAGGACGAGCGCCGTGCCGAGGGCATGCCATGCGGTGAAGGCTTCGCCGAGCACGGAGATGGCGAGGCCGACCGTCACCACCGGCGAGACGTTGCCGATGATCGCGGTGCGTTCGGGGCCGATCAGCCCGATGGCGCCCGAGATGCAGTAGGCGGGCAGCACGGTCGAGACGGTACCGATGGCGAGCATCAGCACGAAGCCGGCACCATTGACCGCGAGGTCGCTCGCCGGGTGGGTGAAGAGGAAGTGCGCGATCACCGCCGGGCCGGCGCCGCTCATGGCGATAGAGGTGAACAGTTGGGCGCCGAGCCGGTCGATCAGCGGCTTGGCCATGATCTGGTAGCCGGCATAGGCGATGGCCGATCCGAACACGAGTGCGGCGCCGAGAAGCACGTTGTCGCCCTCGATATGCAGGTCGTGCCAGAAGATCACCGCGATGCCGGCATAGGAGACGAGCAGCGCCAGCACCATGGGCGGCGTGACGCGGCGCCTGAAGAAGACGGCGCCGAACAGCACCACGAAGAACGGATAGGTCAGAAGAATGAGGCGGTCGAACTGCGCGGTGATGTACTCGAGCGCGGAGAAGTCGAGCAGGCTCGCGAGGTAGTAGCCGACGACGCCGACGCCGAGGGTCTGCAGCAGCACCGGCAGGGTCAGTACCGATGGCATGCCGGCCGGCGCGGCGGCCCGCTTGCTGCGCCAGGTGAGGATGCCGACGGTCACGAAGATCGGCACGGCCACGATCATGCGCCAGGTGAGCGAGGTGACGGCGTCGATCCCCTCGATGAGCGCCAGCTTGATGACGATGCCCTTGGTGGCGAACAGGGCGGCGCCGGCGAGGGCGAGGATGATGCCGGCGAGCGCGTGGGGCGGGGCGGCGGGGCGGGGGGTGTCGGACGACATCGCGGCGGTTTCCAGATCTGGCCCGCCATCAGATCACCGGTCACCCGCGCCTGAGGGCGGGCCGGTGAGCGTGGCGGGTCAAATGCCGCGCGCGTCCCGGCCCCGGGAGGGGGCAAGGCGAGCTTTGCAGATCGTTAGGATGCAAGCGGTCATGTCTGAAGTGGTAGTACGGGCCCGGGGCGGAGTAAAGTGCGGATGATGCAGCGCGGCCCCCGGTCAGGCCCGGGGATGGGCAGCGCGATAGGCCTCGAGCAGGCGATCGGTATCGACGGCGGTGTAGATCTGGGTGGTGGAGAGCGAGGCGTGGCCGAGCAGTTCCTGAATCATCCTCAGGTCGCCGCCGCGGCCGAGCAGGTGCGTCGCAAAGCTGTGGCGCAGCGCGTGCGGGGTGGCCGTCGGCGGCAGCCCGAGGGCGGAGCGCAATTGCTCGAGACGGAGCTGGATCAGGCGCGGGGAGAGCGGGCCGCCCTTCTTGCCGCGGAAGATCGGTTCGTCCGGCGCCGGGTGGAAGGGGCAGAGGCCGAGATAAGTCGCGATGGTCTGGCGCACCTGGGCCAGCAGCGGCACGACGCGCGTCTTGCCGCCCTTGCCGGTGACCCGGAGGCTCTGCGCCTCGAGATCGGCACGGGTGATCGCCAGCGCTTCCGAGATGCGCAGGCCGGCGCCATAGAGCAGCGAGATCACCGCCATGTCGCGGGCGGCGATCCACGGCACATCCTCCAGCTCGTCGGTGGTGGCGATCGTCTGGCGCGCCTCGAGAACGGTCAGCGCCTTGGGCAGCGACCGCGCCTGCCGGGGTGTGCGCACCACATTGAAGGCTTCGGTGGCCAGCACGCCGTCACGCTCGAGGAAGGCAAAGAAGCTCCGGAGTGCGCTCAGCGCCCGCGCCAGCGACCGCGAGCCGACCTCGCGGTTGCGGCGCGCGGCCAGGAAGGCGCGGATGTCGGCGGCCCTGAGCTCGCGGAGGGTGGCGAGCGTCACCTCGCCGCCCGCATGGGCCGAGAGGAAGGCGAGGAACTGGCCCAGATCGCGGCCATAGGCCTCAAGCGTCCGGGGCGACAGCCGGCGGACGGCGCCAAGGTCGCGCTGCCAGTCGGCGATACAGGTCCGGATGGCGGTGTCGGCAAAGAAGGCAGTGGACATGGCGCGAGCCTAGCAGGAGGCAGCTTAGGAAATGGTTCCGTGGCGCTTGGTGCAGAATCAGCTTGCGCCGCCTAGATTGCCCGTGAACAAAGCGGGTACCATGCAGGATCTTCCGGGCGAGCTTTCCGACATCGTGGCGGTGATGGTCGGCGTATCGGTCGAGGGGCCGTACAGCTACCGGGTGCCGGCGGGCCTCAGCGTGGTGCGCGGTTCGATCGTCGCGGTGCCGCTGGTCGGACGGTCGACGCTCGGCGTCGTCTGGGGCGCGCCCGCCGACAATTTCGCCCACAACCGGCTCAAGGACGTCGAACGGGTGTTCGACGTGCCGCCGCTCAGCGAGGAGCTGCTGCGCACGGTCGACTGGGTCAGCCGCTATACGCTGTCGCCGCCCGGCCTGGTGCTGCGCAGCGTGCTGCGCTCGAGCGAGGCGCTCGAGCCCGAGCGTGCGGTGACGGCGTTCCGGGCGACCGGACTCGAGCCGGAGAAACTGACCCGCTCGCGCGAGAAGGTGCTGGACCTGCTGATGGACGGCGAGGCCTGGGCCAAGGCGGCGCTGGTCGGCGCAAGTGGCGTCTCCGCCTCGGTGATCGAAGGCCTCGAGCGATCCGGGGCGATCGAGCGCCTCGAGGTGCCGCCGCCACCGATCGTGCTGCGGCCCGATCCGGACGCGGCACCCCCGACCCTCAGCGCCGAGCAGCAGGCGGCACTGGACCAGATCCGCTCGCTCGAGGTCGACCGGTTCGGCGTGGCGCTGCTTGACGGCGTCACCGGCGGCGGCAAGACCGAGGTCTTCTTCGAAGCAGTCGCCGACACGCTCCGCGCCGGTCGACAGGCCCTGATCCTGCTCCCCGAGATCGCGCTCTCCAATACCTTCCTGACGCGTTTTGCCCGCCGCTTCGGTACCCGACCGGGGGAGTGGCACTCCGACATGACGCCGGTGCAGCGGGCCCGGACCTGGCGCGGCGTTGCGGATGGCACCATCCGGGCGGTGGTGGGGGCACGCTCGGCGCTGTTCCTGCCGTTCCACGAGCTAGGGATGATCGTCCTCGACGAGGAGCACGACGGGGCCTTCAAGCAGTCGGACGGGGTGAACTACCACGCCCGCGACATGGCCGTGGTGCGCGCCAGGTTCGCGGGCGCGCGGGTGATCCTCAGCTCGGCAACGCCCTCGGTCGAGAGCCGCAACAATGCCAACCAGGGGCGATACAAGCACGTGCTCCTCACCTCGCGCTTCGCCGAGGCGGCGCTGCCCGACATCAGCCCGATCGACATGCGCGAGGAGCCGCCGGACAAGGGGCAGTGGATCGCCCCGCGGCTGGCCCGCGAGGTGTTCGCGACGCTCGACCGGGGCGAGCAGGCGCTGCTGTTCCTCAACCGGCGCGGCTATGCACCGCTGACGCTGTGCAAGAGCTGCGGCCACCAGTACCAGTGCCCGGATTGCTCGGCCTGGCTGGTCGAGCATCGCTTCCGCGGCGTGCTGATGTGCCACCATTGCGGGCACGAGCAGCGCACGCCGAAAAGCTGTTCGGCCTGCGGGGCGGACGACTCGCTGATCGCCATCGGGCCGGGCATCGAGCGGGTAGCCGAGGAGGCGGCGGCGCGCTTTCCGGGCGCGCGAATGGTGATCCTCAGCTCCGACATGGGCTCGCACACCCAGCTCAAGCAGCGCTTTGCCGAGATCGAGACGGGCGAGTACGACCTGATCATCGGCACGCAGCTGGTGGCCAAGGGGCACCATTTCGAAAAGCTCTCGCTGGTCGGGGTGCTGGACGCCGATCTCGGGCTCGACCGCGGCGACCCTCGGGCCGCCGAGCGCACGTTCCAGATCCTCACCCAGGTGACCGGCCGGGCCGGGCGCGCCAGCCGGGCCGGCAAGGCGTTTCTGCAGACCTACCACCCGACCCACCCGGTGATACAGGCGATGATCCGAGGCGACCGCGAGGCGTTCTACGCCCACGAACTCGCCGCGCGCGAGGCCGGCGGGCTGCCGCCGTTCGGCCGGCTGGCGGCGCTGATCATCTCGGCCAACGAGCACGACCCGGCTTTCGAGTTCGCGCGTCGGCTGCTGAGCGCGGCGCCGATGGCCGAGGGGCTGAAACTGTTCGGCCCGGCGGACGCCCCGATCGCCATGATCCGCGGCCGCCACCGGGTGCGGCTGCTCGCGCAGTCGGGCAAGGATTTCGACCTCTCCGGCTATGTGCGGTTCTGGCTCGACAACGGGCCGAAGGCGACGGGGAACCTCCGCGTGCAGGTGGATATCGACCCGCAGAGTTTCATGTGAGAGCTGAACAAGTGCCTATGGCGCGGCCGCGACAGGCCGGCGCCCGCCGACAAGCCCAACGGTCCTGCCGGACCAGGCCGCCTCTGACGTCCTCGCCTTCGCGCGGAAGCAGGCGCGGGGAGAGATGGCGAATGGTCGTACGACGACCCGCTCATGGGCCACTTCGAGGCTTTCCGCCCGCCGGAATGACCGCCGCTCGTCCCGCCCGCCGGTCTTCCGGCCAGCAGGCCTTTCCCCTGCGACAAATCTCTCAGAAAGACTCCTTGCCCGGTGCCTTGCGATGCCCCGGATCGCGTGTTAGAGGGGGCCGCGAATTCCGGGGGCCTTCGGCCTTGCCCGGCGGATAATCATAAGCGACAGCAGCCTCCGGCGACCAATCTCTGGCCGGGTTCGGGTTGCGCAGCACGAGGGTGACGGGGCATTGGCAGCGCAGGATTCAGTGCTTACCCAGATCGCGCGGCCGTATGCGTCGGCGCTCTTCGAACTGGCCGAGGAAAGTAACTCGGTCGCCACGGTGGAGCAGGGGTTGGTCGCCATTGCCGCGCTTGCCGCCGACAGTCAGGACTTTTCGCGGTTCCTGCGTTCACCGGTGATCAACGCCGACGCCAAGGCCGACGCGATCGCGGCGATCCTGAGCAAGGCCAAGGCCGACGCGACCGTCTCCAACTTCGTCAGGGTGGTGGCGCGCAACGGGCGGCTGTTCGCGCTGCCGGCGATCATCTCGGCGTTCCGCGACAGGGCGGCCGCCGCGCGCGGCGAGGTGACCGCCGAGGTCACGTCCGCCACCGCGCTGAGCCCGGCCCAGGTCAAGACGCTGGCCGAGACGCTCAAGGCCAGGATCGGCAAGTCGGTCACGCTCAATGAACATGTCGATCCCAGCCTGATCGGTGGCCTCGTGGTCAAGGTCGGCAGCCAGATGATCGACTCCTCCCTTAAAACCAAGCTCACGGCGATGAAGATCGCGATGAAAGAGGTCGGATAATGGATATCAAAGCCGCGGAAATCTCTGCGATCCTCAAGGAGCAGATTCAGAATTTCGGCCAGGAAGCCGAGGTCTCCGAGGTCGGCCAGGTGCTGAGCGTCGGCGATGGCATCGCGCGCGTCTATGGTCTCGACAACGTGCAGGCGGGTGAGCTGGTCGAGTTCCCCGGCGGCATCAAGGGTATGGCGCTCAATCTCGAAAGCGACAATGTCGGCGTGGTGCTGTTCGGCAACGACCGCGGCATCAAGGAAGGCGACGTCGCCAAGCGGACCGGCTCGATCGTCGACACCCCGGTGGGCAAGGAACTGCTCGGCCGCGTGGTCGACGCGCTCGGCAACCCGATCGACGGCAAGGGCCCGCTCAAGGCCAAGGAACGCCGCCGCGTCGACGTCAAGGCCCCCGGCATCCTGCCGCGCAAGTCGGTGCACGAGCCGATGTCGACCGGCCTCAAGGCCATCGACGCGCTGATCCCGATCGGCCGCGGCCAGCGCGAGCTGATCATCGGTGACCGCCAGACCGGCAAGACCGCCGTGATCCTCGACACCTTCCTCAACCAGAAGCCGGCGCATGCGTCGGGCGCTTCGGAGCAGGACAAGCTCTACTGCATCTACGTCGCCGTCGGCCAGAAGCGCTCGACCGTGGCGCAGTTCGTCAAGATCCTCGAGGACAATGGCGCGCTCGAATATTCGATCGTGATCGCCGCGACGGCCTCCGATCCGGCCCCGATGCAGTTCCTCGCGCCCATGACCGGCGCCGCCATCGGCGAGTATTTCCGCGACAACGGCATGCATGCCGTGATCGCCTATGACGATCTGACCAAGCAGGCCGTCGCCTACCGCCAGATGTCGCTGCTGCTGCGCCGTCCGCCGGGCCGCGAAGCCTATCCGGGCGACGTGTTCTACCTGCACTCGCGCCTGCTCGAACGCGCCGCCAAGCTCAACGAAGACCACGGCCTCGGCTCGCTCACCGCGCTGCCGGTGATCGAGACGCAGGCCAACGACGTGTCGGCCTACATTCCGACCAACGTGATTTCGATCACCGACGGCCAGATCTTCCTTGAGACCAACCTGTTCTTCCAGGGCATCCGCCCGGCAGTGAACGTCGGTATCTCGGTGTCGCGCGTGGGCGGTAACGCCCAGATCAAGGCGATGAAGCAGGTGGCCGGCTCGCTTAAGGGCGAACTTTCGCAGTATCGCGAAATGGCTGCCTTCGCGCAGTTCGGTTCCGACCTCGACGCCGCCACGCAGCGCCTGCTCAACCGCGGCGCCCGCCTGACCGAGCTGCTCAAGCAGCCGCAGTTCTCGCCGTTGAAGCCGGAAGAAGAAGTCGCGGTGATCTTTGCCGGCGGCCAGGGCTACCTCGACGACCTGCCGGTCAACAAGGTCGGTGCCTTCGAGAAGGCGCTGCTCGGGGCGCTGCGCTCCAAGCATGCCGATATCCTCAGCAAGATCGCCACCGAGAAGGCGCTGTCGGACGACCTCCGCACGCAGCTCAAGGCAGCGATCGAAGGCTTCAAGAAGACCTTCACGGCCTAAGAAAGCGCGCGATGCCTTCGCTAAAGGACCTTAAGAACCGGATCGCCTCGGTCAAATCGACCCAGAAGATCACCAAGGCCATGCAGATGGTGGCCGCCGCCAAGCTGCGCCGCGCGCAGGAGGCGGCGGAGGCCGCGCGCCCCTATGCGCAGCGCATGACTAATGTGCTCGCCTCGCTCGGCGCCGCTTATGCGGGCCGTCCCGATGCGCCGGCGCTGCTGGGCGGCACGGGCAAGGATCAGGTCCATCTGCTGGTGGTCGCCACCGGCGAGCGTGGGCTGGCGGGCGGCTTCAACTCCTCGATCGCGCGCCTCGCGCGCGACCGGGCGAACCAGCTCCTCAAAGAGGGCAAGACGGTCAAGATCCTGACCGTCGGCCGCAAGGGCAACGACATCCTTAAGCGCAGCTTCGCCGACAAGATCATCGAGACGATCTCGTTCCGCGAAGTCCGCCAGCTCGGCTATGTCAACGCCGCCAGCGTGGGCGAGAAGATCCTCGCCATGTACGCCGCCGGCGAGTTCGACGTGGCGACGCTGTTCTTTGCCACCTTCAAGTCGGTGATCAGCCAGGAGCCGACGGCCCTGCAGCTCATCCCGGCGCAGTTCGCGGCGCCCGCCGAAGCGGCCGGGGCCTCGAGCGTGAACTACGACTACGAGCCGGACGAAGAGGCGATCCTCAACGACCTGCTGCCGCGCAATATCTCGGTGCAGGTGTTCCGTGCGCTGCTCGAAAACTCCGCGTCCTTCTACGGCGCGCAGATGAGCGCCATGGACAATGCCACGCGCAATGCCGGCGACATGATCAAGAAGCTGACGCTCGTCTACAACCGCCAGCGTCAGGCGCAGATCACCAAAGAACTCATCGAAATCATTTCGGGCGCGGAAGCGCTCTAAGCAGGAACAAGAGGTCCAAAATGGCAGAAGCAGGAAAGCCCGTCGGGCGTGTGAGCCAGGTCATCGGCGCCGTGGTGGACGTCACCTTCGACGGCCATCTCCCGGCCATTCTGAACTCGCTCGAGACCACCAATAACGGCAACCGCCTGGTGCTCGAAGTGGCGCAGCATCTCGGTGAAAACGCCGTGCGCACCATCGCGATGGACACGACCGAAGGTCTCGTCCGCGGCGCGGTCGTCACCGATACCGGTGCCGCCATCTCGGTGCCGGTCGGCGACGAGACGCTGGGCCGCATCATGAACGTGATCGGCGAGCCGATCGACGAAGCCGGCCCGGTGGGCGCCGCCTCGCGTCGCGCCATCCACCAGGAAGCGCCCAGCTTCACCGAGCAGTCCTCGGAAGCGCAGATCCTCGTCACCGGCATCAAGGTCGTCGACCTCATCGCCCCCTATGCGCGCGGCGGCAAGATCGGCCTGTTCGGCGGCGCCGGCGTGGGCAAGACCGTGCTGATCCAGGAGCTGATCAACAACGTCGCCAAGGCGCATGGCGGTTACTCCGTGTTCGCCGGCGTGGGCGAGCGTACCCGCGAGGGCAACGACCTCTACCACGAAATGATCGAGTCCGGCGTGAACAAGGACCCCAAGGAGAACAACGGCTCGACCGCCGGCTCCAAGTGCGCCCTGGTGTTCGGCCAGATGAACGAGCCGCCGGGCGCCCGTGCCCGCGTGGCGCTGTCGGGCCTCACCGTCGCCGAGCACTTCCGCGACCAGGGCCAGGACGTGCTGTTCTTCGTGGACAACATCTTCCGCTTCACCCAGGCGGGCGCCGAAATGTCGGCGCTGCTCGGTCGTATCCCCTCGGCCGTGGGCTACCAGCCGACGCTGGCGACCGACATGGGCGCGCTGCAGGAGCGCATCACCACCACCGACAAGGGCTCGATCACCTCGGTGCAGGCCATCTACGTGCCCGCCGACGATTTGACCGACCCGGCGCCGGCGACCTCGTTCGCCCACCTCGACTCGACGACGACGCTCAACCGCGCCATCTCCGAGAAGGGCATCTACCCCGCGGTTGATCCGCTCGACTCGACCTCGCGCATGCTCGACGCCAACATCGTCGGCCAGGAGCATTACGACGTGGCCCGTGCCGTGCAGGCGATCCTCCAGCGCTACAAGGCGCTGCAGGACATCATCGCGATCCTGGGCATGGACGAGCTCTCGGAAGAGGACAAGCTCACCGTGGCGCGCGCTCGCAAGGTCGAGCGCTTCATGAGCCAGCCGTTCCACGTGGCCGAAGCCTTCACCGGCGCCCCGGGCGTGTTTGTGGCGCTCGAAGACACCATCAAGGGCTTCAAGGGTCTGGTCGACGGCCAGTACGACCACCTGCCGGAAGCGGCCTTCTACATGGTCGGCACCATCGATGATGCCGTCAAGAAGGCCCAGAAGCTCGCGGCCGCGGCCTAACCAGAAGCGAACAGCGCAACAGGGAGTAGCGAATAGGGGTAACAGGCGGTTGGCGACCATTCGCTATTCGCTGCTCGCTATTTGCTAAGTTGAATGATGGCCGAAGGCGTCAAGATCGAGATCGTCTCTCCCGAGCGGCTGGTGCTGTCCGAGCAGGCTCGCTCGGTCATCGTGCCGGGAGCGGAGGGCTACTTCACGGTGCTGGGCGACCACGCGCCGCTGATGACAACGCTGAAGCCGGGCTTCATCACGGTCACCGACCAGGCCAATGTCGCGCATGTGTTCTATGTGCGCGGCGGCTTTGCCGACGTGGCGCCGACCGGCCTCACCATTCTCGCCGAGGAAGCCCGCCCGGTGGCGGATTTCAACCGCACCGAGATCGAGGCGCTCATTGCGAGCGGGATGACCGCGCTCGAAGCGGCGACGACTGCCGAAGAGCAGGATCGCCTGCGCACCGAGATCGACCAGTGGAAGAACCTGCTGCTCGAAGCCGGCACGGTGGGCCAGACCGCCCACTGATACCATTCGCTCGCCGAGCGGTATCGAGGGCGCCTCCGGGCGCCCTTTGCTTTTTGCGGCGGCGCTCATCCTCAGACATGCTTCACGGCTCCTTAACGGGGGCCGTGCGATTTCTTGCGGCGGGAATGCCTCACTGGATCTGCCGGGCTGATTTTGCCGGCGTCTGACATCAACCGCCGCGCTTCGCATCGGGCGCGGCCGAACGTGCGCGCGGGAACACTGTCACATTATGAAATTGCGGACCAAGATACTGCTCATCGTTGCTGTCATGGGCTTCGTCATCGTCGGTATTGGCGGCATGGCGGTCTACATCACCAATGTCTATTCGCGTCAGGTCAATGAGCTCGAGGCGGCTTCCGCCCGCGCCTTCAATGGCGAGCATCTCAACCGCCTCGTCACCGCGGTGGTGATGGATGCGCGTGGCATCTATGCCTCCGATACCACTGAGCAGGCCAAGCCGTTCGGCGACGGCATCCTCGCTTCGCTCGACAAGATCGATGCGCACCTCGCCACCTGGCGTCCGCTGGTGAAGGCCGAGGACCTGCCGGCTTTCGAGCAGGTGGTCACCCGCACAGCCGAGTTCCGTACCTTCCGCGCCGAGACCGCGCGACTGGGCACGATCGATCCGGCGCTCGCCAACGAGCAGGGCAACAACGAGGCCAACCGCGCCAACCGCAAGGCCTACCAGGCCGAGATCGACGAAGTGGTCAAGAAGGACCAGGCCGATTTCGACGCGCTGCATGCCGACCTTGCGCGCTTCCAGTCGATCGTCCTGCCCAGCGTGCTCGGCGTCATCCTGTTCGGTCTCATCGCCGGCACCGCCACCGCCATCTTCATCGCGACACGCCATGTGGTGCGGCCGCTTGCGGCGATGACCGCGGCGATGGGGCGGCTCGCGCAGGGCGACCTCAAGGTCGAAATCCCGGGCCTGGGCAAAACTGACGAGATCGGCCAGATGGCTACCGCCGTCGGTGTGTTCAAGGAGAACGCCATTCAGGTCGCGCAGCTCAGCGAGCTCGAGCGCGAGGGCATCGAGCGGGCGCGGGCGCGTGCCGCCGCGATGGAGACATTCCAGTCGGGCTTTGACGATGTGGTGAGCGCCACCGTCGATGGCGACCTCTCCAAGCGCCTCCCCACCGGCTCGTCAGAGCCAGATCTCGAAGTGCTGGCGACCAAGTTCAACACCCTGATGGAAACCGTCGATGGCGGCCTGCGCGGCGCGGGCGACGTGCTGGCGGCGCTTGCCGCGGCCGACATCAGCCGTCGGATGGAGGGCGACTATCGCGGCGCCTTCGGTCGTCTCAAGGACGACACCAATGCGGTGGTCGACAAGCTGACGGCGATCGTGGGCCGGCTCAAGAAGACCTCCTACGACCTCAAGACGGCGACGGGCGAAATCCTCGCCGGCGCCAACGACCTCAGCGAGCGCACCACCAAGCAGGCGGCGACGATCGAGGAAACGTCGGCGGCGATGGAGCAGCTCGCGGAGACCGTGCTCAAGAATTCGGAGCGCGCCAGCGAGGCGTCGGTCAGCGCGGCCGACATCACGACGGCGGCGACCGAAGGCGGTAGTGTGATGGTCCGCGCCAACGAGGCGATGGAGAAGATCACCGCATCGTCGGGCAAGATCAGCAACATCATCGGGCTCATCGACGACATCGCTTTCCAGACCAACCTCCTCGCTCTCAATGCCTCGGTCGAGGCGGCGCGGGCCGGCGAGGCGGGCAAGGGCTTTGCGGTGGTCGCGGTCGAAGTGCGGCGCCTCGCACAGTCGGCGGCGGAAGCGTCGTCCGAGATCAAGGGGCTCATCGAGCAGTCCGCGAGCGAGGTCACGGCGGGCTCGCGTCTCGTCTCCGATGCGGCGGGCAAGCTAACGGGCATGCTCGAGGCGGTGCAGCGCAACCACGCGCTGCTCGAGTCGATCGCCGCCGAAAGCCGCGAGCAGGCCACCGCCATCACCGAGGTCAATGTCGCCGTCCGTCAGATGGACGAGATGACCCAGCACAATGCGGCGCTGGTGGAAGAGACCAACGCGGCCATCGAGCAGACCGAGGCACAGGCCGTCGAGCTCGACCAGGTCGTCGACATCTTCCATCTCGAGGAGCAGCAGGCGACCCACGCGCCGGCACCGCGGACTGCGGCCGCCGCGCCGAAGTCGATCCGAACCAAGGCAGCCGCCAAGACGTACCTCGCCGACGGCAACGCGGCCCTCGACTGGGCCGAATTCTAAGCGTTTTACCGTAGGTTAACGCTGATCGGCGATAGTCGAAGGCGGGAATGCACTCGAACGACTGGGGTTGGGCCGGATGCTGGCCCGCCATGTTCCGCGTGCGGCCTGTCTTCCTCCGCATGCGATCCCCAGTCGCCGGGTGACATCCACCGCAAACAGCGGTGTCAGCGTCACACTGGGGGTTACCGTCTTGAGCTTTTCGGCAGTCGCCGCGTCCGATCGCGGCTCACTTAGCGTGTCTGGATTCTCCATGAGGTTCGGCGCGATCGCCGCTGGACTCTCGATCGTCGTTCTAACCGTTGGCCTCGCCATCGCTGGCAGCAGCCTGTGGGTGTCGCAGAGCTTCGAGCGCAGCGGTGCCGAGTCGGCGACGCTGATGAGCTCGATGCGCGATCACATGACCGCCGACATGATGCATGACAGCATGCGTGGCGTCGTGTTTCGCGCCATGTACGCCGCGGCGATCGCCGACAGCGCGATGCTGGCAGATGCGCGTGTCGAGGTCGATGAGTATGGCGGTACGTTCCGTGCGGCGATCGCCGCGCAGGAGGAGCTTTCGCTGCCGGCCGATATCCGCAGCGCCGTCACCGCCCTCGGCGAGCCGCTCGATGCCTACATCACGGCGGCGGCTCACATTGTCGACCGGGCGATCGGCGGTGACGTCCTGGGCGCCCGCGAGGAGCTGAGTGCGTTCGACGCGAGCTTCAAGGCGCTCGAGGGCAAAATGTCCGACGTGTCGGACGCCATCGAAGCGGCCAATGCCCGTGAAGCGGCCACCGCCGCGACCAATGCCACCATGGCGCATATCGCCAATTGGGGTGGTCTCGCCATCTTCCTTGTGCTCGCCGGCGCCATCGCCGTGCTGTCACGCAGCCTCATCGCCCGGCCGCTCGCGGGTACCACCAGCAGCCTCACCAAGCTTGCGGGCGGCGACCTCGATGTCGCGCCGATCGCGCGCAGCGCCATCCGCGAAGTCGCCGAGATCGGCCGCGCGCTCGATGTGTTCCGCGGCGTGCTACAGAACCGGGCGGAACTGGCCAAGGTCGCCGACGCGGCGGCCGCGACCAACACCACGCGTGTCGAGCGGACCAGCGCGCTCAACGCCGATCTGTCCACCGTCGTCGGTGCGGCGATCCTGGGCGACTTCTCCAAGCGCGTGCATACCGACCTGGGCGACGCCGAGCTCAACGGCCTCGCCCAGAGCGTCAACAATCTGGTCGAGACCTTCGACCGCGGCATTTCGGAAACCGGCCAGGTTCTCTCGGCGCTGGCCGAGGCCGATCTCACGCAGCGTATGAACGGCCAGTTCGCCGGCGCACTGGCGCGGCTCAAGGCCGACACCAACGCGGTAGGTGACAAGCTGACCGACGTGGTCCAGCAATTGCGCGGCACCTCGCGGACGCTCAAGACCGCGACCGGCGAGATCCTTGCCGGTGCGAACGATCTCAGCGAACGCACCACCAAGCAGGCGGCAACGATCGAAGAGACGTCTGCCACGATGGAGCAGCTCGCCGCGACCGTGGCGCAGAATGCCACGCGCGCGCAGGAAGCCAGCGCCAGCGCCCAGTCGGTCACCAACACGGCGGAAGCGGGCGGCAAGGTGATGCTGGCGGCCACCGAGGCCATGGAGCGGATCACGGCGTCGTCGGGCAAGATCAGCAACATCATCGGCCTCATCGACGACATCGCGTTCCAGACTAACCTGCTGGCGCTCAACGCCTCGGTAGAAGCGGCGCGCGCCGGCGATGCCGGCAAGGGCTTTGCCGTCGTCGCGGTCGAAGTCCGGCGCCTCGCGCAGTCGGCGGCGAGCGCGTCCTCCGAGGTCAAGGCACTGATCGAGCAGTCGGGCACGGAAGTGGCCGGTGGCTCCAAGCTGGTGGCGGAAGCCGCCAGCAAGCTCGAAGCCATGCTCGAGGGGGCGCGCAAGAACTTCGAACTGCTGCAGGGCATCGCGCGCGAAAGCCGCGAACAGGCCTCGGCGATCGATGAGGTCAATGTCGCCGTGCGTTCGCTCGACGAGATGACGCAGCACAATGCGGCGCTGGTCGAGGAGACCAATGCCGCCATCGAGCAGACCGAGGCACAGGCCGCCGAGCTCGACCGCATCGTCGACATCTTCACCATCGCCGACCAGCCGGCCCGCACCGCCCAGCCGGCGCGGCGCGAGGCGCGGGCACCGCGGGAGCAGATCAAGTCCGCGGCGCGGACCTATCTCGCCAGCGACGGCAACGCGGCTGTCGACAAGGACTGGTCGGAGTTCTGACAGCCGGACGACTTATCTCAGGTCCTCAATACGATGCGGCGCTGGTCGAGGAGACCGGCGCCGCCATCGCGACGGACCGTGCAGCGTTCTGACCGCCGACAGAATAGAACGGCGTTCACTCGGTCTTAACGTGCCAACGTTATCTCTGCTCTCGGGAATGCACTTACGGACTGGTCTTGACTGCGGCGAAGTGCGGCTTCCCCCGTTCGGCTCCAGATTCGGCGAGTGCAGGCCAGCGCACTTTGGAGCCAATTTTCAGCATGCGTATCAATTCCCTTTCCCTCAAGGTCGCCCTTTTTGGCGGCATTGGCCTCGCGGCGGTGTTTGCCGTGGGCATGACGGTCCTCGTCCAGCAGGTGTCGCGCACCATTGAAGCGCAGACCCGCCAGCTGCAGACCGAGACCACCAGCGGCATCGCCGAGTCGGTGTCGTCCGGCCTGATGCATGCCGAGCGCTCGGCCGAGGGGGTGGTGACCGCGCTCGAAGCGCTGCACGCGGCCGGCGTCACCGACCGCGCCGCTTATGACGCAGCGCTCAACCGCTTCCTCGAACGCAACGGCGAATTGCTGGGGACCTGGGCCGGGCTCGAGCCCAATGCGCTCGACGGCAACGACGCTGCTTTCGCCAACCAGCCGGGCTACGACGCCACCGGCCGCTACGTCGTCTACTGGAACCGCGCCTCCGGCTCGATCGTGCGGGAAGTGCTCATGGGCTATGACGAGCCGGGCACCGGCGACTACTACCTCAAGCCCAAGGCGCTCGGCCGCACCGTCGCCATCGAGCCCTACAGCTATTTCGTGGGCGGCAAGGACACGCTGATGATGTCCTTCGGCGCCCCGATGATGGCGGGCGACACCTATATCGGCACCGGCGGCATCGACCTGGCGCTCGACAACATCAATACGCGCGTGTCCGCGGTGAAGCCGTTCGGTACCGGCAGCGTCATCATCGTCAGCACCTCGGGTCTCGTCGTGGCGCATCCCGATGCGACGCTGATCGGCAAGGTGCTCGAGGCGTCCGACCCGGCGCGCAGCATCGTCGAGCGCGCGCTCCAAGGCGACGAATCCGAGGAGGCGACGACGATCGGCGCCGGCGGCGAGCCGGTCCGGCTGATCGCCGTGCCGTTCAGCGCCGGCGGCACCGCCGATCGCTGGGTCGCCATTTCGAGCGTCCCGCTGGCGACGCTCGAGGCCACGGTCAATGAGGGCCGCACCACTATCATCGCGCTGGCGGGGCTGTGTGTGCTGATCGCCTGCGCCCTGCTGTTCGTCCTTGTCGGGCGGCTGGTGGGCGGTCCGCTGGGCAAGATGAGCCGCACTGTCACCGTCATGGCCGAGGGCGACTACAGCGTCGCCGTGCCTGAGACGCAGCGTACCGACGAAGTGGGCACGCTCGCCCGCGCCGTCGAAGTGTTCCGCCAGAACGGCCAGAAGGTCGCCGAGATGACCGAAGCGGAAGCCATCCGCATCATCCGCGACCAGGAAACGCGCAGCGCCATGATGAAGGGGCTCGAGGAAGCGTTCGGCGCCGTCGTCGACGCCGCAGTTGCCGGCGACTTCAGCCGGCGCGTCGATGCCGAGTTCCCCGATCCGGAGCTCAGCGCCATCGCCACCTCGATCAACAATCTGGTCGAGACGGTCGACCGCGGCATCGCCGAGACCGCCTCGGTGCTGGGCGCGCTCGCCGATACCGACCTCACCCGCCGCATGCAGGGCGACTATCGCGGCGCCTTCGCGCAGCTCAAGCAGGATACCAATGCGGTGGCCGACAAGCTCACCGCCATTGTCGGCCAACTCAAGACCACCTCGCGCGATTTGCGCACGGCGACCGGCGAGATCCTCTCGGGTGCCAACGATCTCAGCGAGCGCACCACCAAGCAGGCCGCAACCATCGAGGAGACGTCGGCGGCCATCGAGCAGCTCTCCCAGACGGTGCTCGCCAATTCCGAGCGCGCCCGCGAAGCCTCGCGCGATGCGTCGGACGTGACGACGGCGGCCGAGGAGGGCGGCGCGGTGATGACCCTCGCCAATGGCGCCATGGAGCGCATCACGCAGTCCTCGGCCAAGATCAGCAATATCATCGGGCTCATCGACGACATCGCGTTCCAGACCAATCTGCTGGCGCTCAATGCGTCGGTGGAAGCGGCGCGGGCGGGCGATGCCGGCAAGGGCTTTGCCGTGGTCGCCGTCGAGGTTCGCCGCCTCGCCCAGTCGGCCGCGAGCGCCTCCGCCGACGTCAAGGCGCTGATCCAGCAGTCGGGCACCGAAGTTGCGGCCGGCTCCAAGCTCGTCGCCGATGCGGCGCGCAAGCTCGGCAGCGTGCTCGAGGCCGTACGCAACAACCGTAGCCTGCTCGAAGGCATTGCGCGCGAAAGCAGCGAGCAGGCGTCCGCCATCGCCGAGGTCAATGTCGCGGTGCGGCAGATGGACGAGATGACCCAGCACAATGCGGCGCTGGTCGAGGAAACCAATGCGGCCATCGAGCAGACCGAGGCGCAGGCCACCGAGCTCGATCAGGTGGTCGCGGTGTTCCGCATTGCCGGGGGGGCCGCGGCGCGGGAGACGCCGGTCCGAGGGCCGGCTCCCCGCAGCAAGCCCGCCGCCCGGCAGCAATATCTGCGCGAGGGCAACGCCGCCGTGGACAAGGATTGGGCGGAGTTCTAGGGCCACGCAGTTCTCCGTAACCGATCCTTAGCCATGCGGGCCTAGCATTCCCGCCCGACATTGCCCGTCCGCGCCAGCGGACGGCAGCCGGGGGTCTCGTCATGCAGCTCGTTCCGTCGTTACGGCTTTCGCAGAAACTGCCGCTGGCCTTGATCGGCTCGGCCATCGTGGTCGCCGCCGGTGTCGGCATCGCCTCTTATCTGATCGCTTCGAACGCGCTCGAAAGCCAGGCGCGCCAACAGCTTGCCACCATCGCCTTCGAGCGGGCCAACCAGCTGGCGACCTATCTGCAGACCGTGCAGCTCGACCTCACCAAGACCGGGCGCGCCACCGCGACGCGGACCGCGACCAACAACATGGCGCAGGGCTGGCAGGGCATGGAACTGCAGGGCGGCGAAGGGAACGCCTCGACCACGCTCAAGGGCGTGTTCTCGGGCATGGATGCCGCCGAGCGGCTCGCCACCGACGTACCCAAGGGCGCGCCGCCCGACTACACGCAGAACCACAAGCGCTACCAGCCGGTATTCCGCGAGCAGATCACGGCGAACGGCTACCGCGACCTCTATCTCTTCGATGCGCTGGGCAATCTCGTCTATTCGGTCACCAAGGCGGACGATTTCGCCTCCAATTTCGCCGCCGGCAGCGCCGATCCGCTCGCCAGTTCCGGCCTCGGCGAGGCGTTCCGCGCCGCCGCCGCGCAGACCACGTCCGATGGTGTCGCGTTCGTCGATTTCTCACCCTACGCGCCGCAGGGCGGCGAGTTCCTTGCCTTCCTCGCGACGCCGCTGCTCGACGATGACGGCGCGCTCACCGGCGTGCTCGCCATCTCGTTCGGAGCGGAAAAGCAGAGTGCGGTGATCTCCTACCGCTCTGGCCTCGGGGCCACGGGCGACACGATCATCGTTGCGCCCGACGGGCTGGCGCGCTCGGATTCGAGCTTTACGCCGCAGAACGACATGCTGCAGCCGACGCTGTTCGACGACGCCATCAAGGAGGCCATCTGGGGCGTGCCGACCGAGACCGGCTCCAACGACTTCCGCGGCCGCAGCGTCATCGCCGCCGCCGCGCCGGCCGACATCACGGCTACGCAGAGCTGGGCGGTGATGGCGGTGATGGATCGCGACGAGATCTTCGCGCCGGTCGCCCGGCTATACCAGAGCATGCTGCTGGTGGGCGGCACGCTGCTGGCGCTTGTCGGCCTTGCCGGTCTGCTGTTCTCGCGCGGCCTCACGCGGCCGATCACGGCCCTCACCGCCGGGATGAAGAAACTGGCGCAGGGCGACCTCGACGTCGAGAATCGCTACGCCGGCCGGCGCGACGAGATCGGCGAGATGGCCGATGCGGTCGAAGTGTTTCGCGCCAATGCGCGGCAGGTCGAGGCGATGTCCGAGGACGAGCGCGCCGCATCCGAGCGTCACCGCGAAGAGAGGGCGCTGATGATGCGCAACCTGCAGCGCTCCTTCGGCCAGGTGGTGGATGCGGCGGTGCGCGGCGATTTCTCGCGGCGCGTCACGGCCGATTTCCCCGATGCCGAGCTCAACAGCCTGGCCGACAGCGTCAACAATCTGGTCGAGACGGTCGATCGCGGCCTCACCGAAACCGGCGACGTGCTGTCGGCGCTAGCCAATTCCGATCTCAGCCTGCGCGTTGTGGGCGAGTATGAAGGGGCCTTCGGGCGCCTGCGCGACGACACCAACAATGTGTGCGACACGCTGAGCGAAACCATCCAGGGCCTGCGCCACACCTCGCGCACGCTCAAGACCGCGACCGGCGAGATGCTGTCTGGCGCCAACGATCTCAACGACCGCACCAGCAAGCAGGGCCAGACCATCGAGGAAACCTCGACGGCCATGAGCCAGCTCGCCCAGACCGTGGGCGACAATGCCAAGCGCGCCGAAGCCGCGAGCGCCAAGGCCCGCGCGGTCAGCCAGACCGCGACCGAGGGCGGCGTCGTGATGAACCGCGCCACCGAGGCGATGGAGCGGATCACGGCGTCCTCGGGCAAGATCAGCAACATCATCGGGCTCATCGACGATATC
>NZ_JAYRYM010000011.1:0-38578 GCF_041917035.1 Devosia sp.
CTGCTGCTGCTGCTGGTGGCGCTCCTCGCGCCGGTCCTGGCGCCGTTCCCGCCCGATCAGCAGTTCCGGGAATTCATCCGCATGGCGCCGCCCTGGGCCGGCGGCACCCAGCCGCAATTCCTGCTGGGCACCGACGAGGTCGGGCGCGATATCCTCTCCCGGCTGATCCACGGGGCGCGGTTCTCGCTGTTCATCGGCTTCTTCGTCGTCACTGCCGCCTTGTTCTCGGGCGTGACTCTGGGGCTGGTGGCGGGCTATTTCCGCGGCTGGGTCGATGCCCTGATCATGCGCATCATGGACATCATCCTCGCCTTTCCCTCGCTACTGCTCGCCCTGGTGCTGGTGGCGATCCTGGGGCCCGGCCTGTTCAATGCCATGCTCGCCATTGCCCTGGTGCTGCAGCCGCACTTCGCCCGCCTGACACGCGCCGCGGTACTCTCCGAAAAGAGCCGCGAGTATGTGGTCTCGGCCAAGGTGGCCGGCGCCGGGCACCTGCGCCTGATGTTCATCACCATCCTGCCCAACTGCCTCGGTCCCCTGATCGTTCAGGCGACGTTGAGCTTTTCCAATGCCATTCTCGAGGCGGCCGCCCTCGGCTTTCTCGGCATGGGCGCCCAGCCGCCGACGCCGGAATGGGGCACCATGCTGGCGCGGGCGCGGGAGTTCATCACCTCGGCCTGGTGGATCGTCACCATGCCAGGCCTTGCCATCCTGATCACGGTCCTCGCCATCAACCTGGTCGGCGACGGGCTGCGCGACGCGCTCGACCCGAAGCTCAAGCGGAGCTGACCCGATGCACCTGCTCGAAGTCAGGAACCTCACCGTCAGCTTCGATACCTCGGTCGGCCTGTTCCATGCCGTCAGGGGCATCGACCTGCATGTCGATGCCCGCGAGGTGCTGGCGATCGTGGGCGAGTCGGGCTCGGGAAAGTCCGTCGCCATGCTCTCCGTCATGGGTCTGCTGCCGCCGACCGCGACCGTCACCGCCGACCGGATGGCCTTCGATGGGCGCGACCTGCTGACGCTGAGTTCCGCAGAGCGCCGCAAGATCATCGGCCGCGACGTGGCGATGATCTTCCAGGAGCCGATGACCAGCCTCAATCCGTGCTTCACCGTCGGTTTCCAGATCGAGGAAGTGCTGCGTTTCCATCTCGGCATGGGGCGGACCGAGCGCCGGGCCCGCGCCATCGAACTGCTGCACCAGGTCGGTATCCCCGAGCCCGAACAGCGGCTGCATTCGTTCCCGCACCAGATGTCGGGCGGCCAGAACCAGCGCGTGATGATCGCCATGGCGATCGCCTGCAACCCCAAGCTGCTGATCGCCGATGAGCCGACCACGGCGCTCGACGTCACCATCCAGAAGCAGATCCTCGACCTTCTGGTGCGGCTGCAGGGCGAGCACGGCATGGGCCTGATCATGATCACCCACAATATCGGCGTCGTCGCCGAAACCGCCGATCGCGTCGTGGTGCAGTACAAGGGGCGCAAGATGGAGGAGGCGGGAGTGCTCGAGCTGTTCACCGCGCCCAACAGCCCGTACACCCGCGCGCTGCTCGCCGCCCTGCCGGAAAACGCCACCGGCGATCGCCTGCCCACCGTCTCCGGCTTCAGCACCGACGACCTGGTGGCCCGATGAGTGCGGTGCTCGAGGCGCGCGGCATCTCGCGCGACTATCACGTCGGCGGCACCCTGTTTGGCGGCGGCCGGGTCGTTCATGCGGTCAAGGACCTCAGCTTCTCGCTCGACCGGGGCCGGACCCTCGCCATCGTCGGCGAGAGCGGTTCAGGCAAGTCGACGCTCGCCCGCATCCTGACCCTGATCGACCGGCAGACCTCAGGCGAACTGTTCATGGACGGGGTCGCCGTCGATATCGGCGGGACCGGCGTCACCCGCGAGATGCGCCGCAAGGTGCAGATCGTCTTCCAGAACCCCTACGGCTCGCTCAATCCCCGCCAGAAGATCGGCGACGTGCTGATGGAGCCGCTGCTGCTCAATACCGACATGCCGCTCGCCGAACGCCGCGAGCGGGCCATGCAGATGCTGGTCAAGGTCGGGCTGCAACCCGAGCACTTCAATCGCTATCCGCACATGTTCTCCGGCGGCCAGCGCCAGCGGATCGCCATCGCCCGCGCGATCATCCTCAATCCCTCGCTGCTGGTGCTCGACGAACCGGTTTCGGCCCTCGACCTGTCGGTCCAGGCCCAGATCCTCAACCTGCTCGCCGATCTGCAGGACGAGTTCGGGCTGACCTATGTCTTCATCAGCCACGATCTGTCCGTCGTGCGCTACATCGCCGACGAGGTGATGGTGATGTACCTGGGCGAGGCGGTGGAGTACGGCAGCCGCGACCGCGTCTTCGAGGCGCCGCAGCACGCCTATACCAGGACCCTGTTCGCCGCCACGCCGCGCGCCGATGTCGAGAGCATCCGGGCCCGGCTGGCGCGCAAGTCTGTTGCCGCGGCGTGACCCGCGCCGCCTGCGCCATCGGCTTAAGCCGGTGTTAAGTGCCCTCCACTAGCGTTTTCGGTCGAGTCCGGAGCGCTGGTGACCCTCATTGCCGCAAGCTGCAGAACCCTCGCCGACCGCGGCCAATGCCGGGCGTGGCGCACGCTTTGGCGGCAGTCCGAAGCGGCATCCGCTTCGCACGTTCCTGCTTTGGGTTGCCGTTCCGGCGGCAGCGGTGTTCGCGGCAGTCTGCTCGCTGGTCTTCCTCATCATGTACCTGATGAGCGCGGAGATGAACGCCATCGATGCCGATCGCGGCCGCAAGGCGATCGTGGCGGCAATCGAGTCCCTGGTCGTCGCCCTCGGTGAAGGGACCGCCGACGAAGCCACCTGGACCGAGGCCTACGTCAACACCTACATCACGCCGAACCCGGCCTGGTTCGACTCGGTCTGGGGTGCCACGGCCCGCATTTCGGAGAGCTACGACACTGTCGTGCTGACCGATACAGCCGGCCAGATCGTCTTCGGGGAAACCAGCCGCGGCCCCATAGGCGGTCAACTTGCCGATCACTTCAGCAGCGCGGCGACGATGCTGGCCGAGCTCGATCAGAACATCAACAGCCTCGGTGACGACGCCACCGTCGCGCATCTGGTGCGCCGGGACGATGGCGCGGCCGCGCTCGCCGCGGCGGTGGTGCACGGCAATACCGGTCAGGCCAGCGTGCCCCGGAGCGAACGCCGCATCCTGTGGTTCGCCAAGCAGCTGAACGACGAGATGCTGAGCGGCGTCGCGGCCCGTTTCCAGCTGCCGCTGCCGCGCTTCGAACGCGCGCACGAGCCGGGCGCCGAGAGCATGGTCCTGCATGACGCCGACGGCGCCGAGATCACCTCCATCTCGTGGCAGCCGCGGCGCCCGGGCGATCCCGCCTTCGCGCACGCGGCCGGCGTCGCGGCGATCCTCATGCTGATCATCGGCGTGCTGGTCACGGCGGTGCTGGTGGCCTTCTTCTCCTCGATCAAGAGCCGGACCGAGTCCGACGAACGCGACTGGCACAATGCCCGCTACGATCCGGTGACCGGGCTGCCCAACGGCTTTGCCCTCGAGGAAAGCCTGCGCAACATGATGCCGAGGAAGCGCCGCGACATGCCTCTGGCCGCCGCGCAGATCGGCATCGACGGATTCTTCGACGTCATCGCCTCATACGGACGCGAGGCCGGAGACCGGCTGATGGACGTCCTGGCCGATCACATCGAGGCAGCGACCAATGGGCACGTCCAGTTCGCCCGCACTGGGGCGGCCGAGTTCACCCTGGCGCGTGCCGGCGATGATGGGGCCGATCTGGTCCGTGGCCTGGCCATGCGGATCCTCGGTCTCGCCAGCGAGGCGATCAAGGTCGACAACCTCACGCTCAAGGTCGGCCTCAGCGTCGGCTTTGCCGAGGGCGTGGTCACGCGCGAAACCATCGGGGACCTCATGCGGCGGGCGGAGACCGCGCTCGCGCGGGCACGCGAGACCGGTGGGCATCATCTGGTGGTCTATGATCCGGGGATCGAGGACGAGCGCCGCCTGCGCCTCGAGCTGCAAGCCGATATCCGGCGCGGCCTCAACGCCGACGAGTTCGATCTCGACTACCAGCCGATCATCGACTTCGCCACGCAGTCGATCATCGGCGTCGAGGCCCTGATGCGCTGGAACCGCCGCCCGGGTGGCCCGATGGGGCCGGGCGAGTTCATCCCCGTCGCCGAGAAGTCCGGCCTGATCGATGACCTGGGCATGTTCGCCCTGCGGAGGGCGATCGAGGAGATCGGCCCATTCGAGGACATCAAGGTCTCGGTCAACGTCTCCGCGGCCCAACTGCGCAATCCCAACCTCGGCACCACCATCAGCGCTGTTCTGGAGGAATGGGGGATGGCGGCCGACCGGCTGCAACTGGAAGTCACCGAGTCCTTCCTCATCGCCCAGCCCGAGCGGGCCAAGAGAGTCATGGAAGAACTGCGCGCGCGCGGCATCGTTCTGGCGCTCGACGACTTCGGCACCGGCTATTCCTCGATCGGCTACCTGCGGCAATTCGCCTTCGACCGGGTCAAGCTCGACCGCTCGCTGGTTGCCGATATCGACCAGAACGCGGCGCAGTCGGCGCTGGTCGAGGCGACCATGATCTATGCCTTCGCCATGGGATTGGCCGTCACGGCCGAAGGGGTCGAGCGGCGCGAGGAGGCGGCGCTGCTGGCGCGCTACGGCTGCCGCGAGTTCCAGGGCTACCTGTTCGCCCGGCCGATGCCGGTGGATCAGCTGGCCCGGCTGCTCAGCGGGCCCGCGGAGGCCCGAAAGGCGGGCTAGCCCTTCTGACAGTCGGCGCAGCGGCCGCGCAACTCGATGGTTGTACGCTCGAGCGCGAAGCCGTGCTGCGCCGCCCAGTCGCCGAGGCGGGTGTTCACCTCCTCATCGGCGAACTCGTCCACGCGTCCGCAGCCCGAGCAGATCGCGAAGGCCGCGTTGCCGCGGGCCTTGTGGCAGCCCGCGTCGGCACAGCAGACGAACGCGTTGAGCGATTCCAGCCGGTGCGCCAGACCCTGCTCGACCAGCTTGTCGAGGGCCCGATAGACCTGCAGCGGTGCCCGCAGCCCGTCGTCGCGCAGCCTGTCGAGGATGTCATAGGCCGAGAGCGGACCGTGCGCCTGGTTCAGCGTGCTCAGCACAAGGTCCTGGTTGCGCGTCAGGTCGCGCGGACGTTCGTGGTGGTGATCGTCATGGGTGTGGGCCATCAGGGGGACTTGCCTCTCTTGGCAGCGAACAGGTGCGACGGGATCAGCAGCGAAACGAGAAAGAGGGCCAGCGCCGCCACCACGATGGAGGGTCCGCTCGGGGTGTCGTAGTGGAGCGAGCCGAACAGTCCCCCGGCGACGCCGAGGGCACCGATGCCGGCGGCAATCAGCGCCATCTGCTCGGGCGTGGCGCTCAGGCGGCGCGCCGTCGCCGCCGGAATGATCAGCAGCGAGGTGATCAGCAGGACGCCGACGATCTTCATGGCAATGGCGATGACCGAGGCGAGAAGCAGCATCAGCAGGGCTCGGGTCATCTCCGGTCTCATCCCCTCGGCCTCCGCCAGCTCGGCACTGACGGTGGCGGCCAGCAGGGGGCGCCAGACCAGCACCAGCAGAACCAGGATCGCCCCGCCGCTGGCATAGATCACGGCGATGTCCACCACCGACACGGCCAGGATGTCGCCGAACAGGAACCCCATCAGGTCCACTCGGATCCAGGTCATGAAGGCAACCAGCACCAGGCCGATCGCCAGTGTCGAGTGGCTAAGGATACCGAGCAGCGCGTCGGTCGAGAGGGCGTTACGCCTCTGCAGCAGCAGCAGTGCCGCCGCAACCGCGGTCGCCACGAAGAAGACGCCCATCGTCAGGTCGATCTGCAGCAGGAAGCTCAGCGCCACCCCCAATAGGGCCGAGTGCGCCATGGTGTCGCCGAAATACGACATGCGTCGCCACACGATGAAGCAGCCCAGCGGACCGGTGACTAGGGCCAGCCCGATTCCCGCCACCAGCGCGCGCGTGAAGAAGTCATCGAGCATGGTCGTGTCCCGCATCGGCCCCGTGGCCGTGATCGCCATGCGCGTGCCCGTGGTGGTCATGCACGTGCTCGTGCGCCGACAGGATCCGACCGTCGGCCTCCTCGACCCGTCCGTCCGGAAGGTGCGTATGGTCGTGATGGTGCTGATAGACGGCCAGCGCCGAAGCCGCCCGCGCCCCGAACAGGCTCAGGTACTCCGGGCTGCGCGCCACCGACTCGGGGGTGCCTCGGCAGCAGACGTGACCATTGAGGCAGACCACGGTATCCGTCGCGGCCATGACCACGTGCAGGTCGTGACTGATCAGCAGCACGCCGCAGCCGATCTCGTCGCGAATCTCGCCGATCAGGTCGTAGAGCGCTACCTCGCCGGAGAAATCCACGCCCTGCACGGGTTCGTCGAGCACCAGCAGATCGGGCTTGCGGATCATCGCCCGCGCCATCAGGGCGCGCTGGAATTCGCCGCCCGACAGGTGCTGGACCTCGGCATCGACCAGGTGCGGGATGCCGACCTGGGCGAGCGCCTGCTCGATCTCGCCTCGCCCGAAGCGGCCGGTCAGCGACATCAGCCGACGCACCGTCAGGGGCAGCGTCCAGTCGATGGTCAGCTTCTGCGGAACGTAGCCGACCGTCAGGCCGGGCTGCCTCACGACCCTGCCCGTGTCGGGGCGCAGTACGCCCGTCACCAGCTTGGCGGTGGTCGATTTTCCCGATCCGTTCGGCCCGATCAGCGTCACGATCTCGCCTCTGCGAATGGACAGGTCGATGCCTTCGACCAGCCATCTGCCGCCGCGCGAGACGCCGGCATCGGCGATTTCCACCAATGTCTGCCGTGTGGAAAGGTCCATCTCTGCGCCCGTCAGGCCTCTTGTCGATCCGCATTGCATTACGTTATAGCATTACTTCGCGCTAGCGTAATGTCATAACATATCGAACGGAGTTCGCCGATGTTCAAGTTCGCCCTGTCGGCGCTGCTGGCCGTGGGAGCACTAGCGACCCCGGCCTGCGCCGAGGTTCCCCGCGTCGTGGCCAGCATCAAGCCGGTGCACGCCCTGGTGGCCGCCGTGATGGGCGATCTCGGCGTGCCGGCACTGATCGTCAAGGGAGCGGCCTCGCCGCATACCTACAGCCTCAGGCCCTCGGATGCTGTTGCTCTGCAGGAGGCCGACCTCGTGTTCTGGACCGGCCACGGCCTCGAACTCTTCCTCGAGGATGCGATCACCACGCTCGCGCCCCGGGCGGCGATCGTCGAACTGGCCGCATCACCCGGCATCACGCTGCTGCCCCCGCGCGAAGGCGGCACCTTCGAGCCGCACGCGCACGACGAGGGCGACCACGACCACGAGGAGGGACACGACCACGCCCACGAGGCGGAAGCCGACATGCACTTCTTCCTCGACCCCGAAAACGCCAAGGTCATGGTGAGTGAGATCGTCGCCGGCCTGTCGGCGGCCGATCCGGAGCACGCCGCAACCTATGCCGAGAACGGCCGGGTCCAGATTGCCGATCTCGAGGCGTTGCTGCAGCAGACCCGCGCCAGGCTGGAGCCGCTGGCGGACCGGCCCTTCGTCGTCTTTCATGATGCCTACCAGTATTTCGAGCGTCGCTTCGACCTGGAGGTGGTCGGCTCGATCACGGTCAGTCCCGAAGTCACGCCCGGGGCCGATCGGATTGCGGAGATTCGCACGAGGCTGAAGACTCTGGATGCCGCCTGTGTCTTTGCCGAACCGCAATTCGATCCGCGCATCGTTGAGGTGCTGATCGAGGGCAGCTCGGCGCGGGCGGGTGTTCTCGATCCCGAAGGTGCGGCTGTGCCCGAGGGCCCGCGGGCCTACCGCGAACTGATCGAGGCCCTCGCCGCCGGCCTCATCGAGTGCCTCTCCCCCTGAGTGGGGGGCCTGCCCACCACGGCCGAATCGCGCTCTATGCTGTGCTGCCCCCATGCTGTGGTGCCCTGCGACCCGGCGGGCATCACACCCGGCCAACCGGAGCGCCGTCCCGTGTTTTCGCTGCCGCACGTCCTGCCCATCGTGCTTCTGATCGCCTCCAACGTCTTCATGACCTTTGCCTGGTACGGGCACCTCAAGTTCCCCTCGCAGGCCCTCTGGCTGGTGGTGCTGGTGTCGTGGGGCATCGCCTTCTTCGAGTACTGGCTCGCCGTACCCGCCAACCGGATCGGCCACGCCGTCTATTCCGCCGCTGAGCTCAAGACCATGCAGGAGGTGATCACGCTGACCGTGTTCGCCGCCTTCTCGGTGCTCTATCTCAAGGAACCGCTGACCCTGAACCACCTCGTTGGCTTCCTGTTCATCGCCTGCGGCGCCTTCTTCATCTTCAAGGGCCCGATTCCGCGCTAGCCGCGGCCGCCGGGTTTTTGCCGCGGGGGCTGCCCAGACTCGCCGGCATCGGCTAGCGTCGTCGCGGTCACGGAGGATCAGTATGCGCTTCGCCGTCTTCGCATTTGCCGGCCTGGTCGGGTTCCTCGTGCCGGCCTCGGCCGCCGAGATAACCTGCGATGGACCCTTCGCCGCGGACAGTTCCGAGGCGCTCCTCGTCGAGGCCTTCGGCCGGGAGAATGTCGTGACCGGGGAAGTCCCCGGTCCCGAGGGCTCGACCCTCGTTGCGACGACGGTGTTCCCGGGCGATTCGGAACGGCAGATGGAGTTCGGTTGGTGGGATGAAGCCGCCTTCGAGCGGCTGGCCTATTTCACCGTACCGGCCGGCGATACGGCCCCCGGCGGCCTGAAGGTCGGGATGAGCGTCGGCGAAGTCGAGGCCCTCAACGGCGCTCCGTTCGAACTGACCGGGTTCTGGTGGGATTATGGCGGTTACGCCGGGTTCGATGGCGGCACGCTTGCTGACCTTGCCGGCGGTTGCCACGTCTCGGTCTCCTTCCAGCCGACCGCCGACATTCCCGGCGACCTCGATGTCGAGCCGATCGCCGGCGACCGCATGGTCGCCTCGAGCGAGCCGCTGCTGCACACGGTCGATGCCCGCATCGCCGCCATTACCGTCGGCTACCCGGATTTCTCCGCCCTCGAAGATTGACCGCCGCCCCCTGCGGGGCGTAGTCATTGCTCAGCGTTGGTTCCCCGGACCCGTTCGGGCGAGGGGATCAAAAGGGAACACGGTGCGGCGTACCCATCAGGGACCAAATCCGTGGCTGCCCCCGCAACTGTAAGCGGCGAGCGCCCCCCACCAGTCACTGGCCCGTCGGGCCGGGAAGACGGGGGTGCGTGACGACCCGTGAGCCAGGAGACCTGCCAGCGCCTCGTTGAACGCTCATCTGTCGGTGGGACAGGCGGAGGTATGCATGACCAGACCATCGGGCTGAGTCCGTCCATGGGGCCTTTGGCCTCCAACGACCTGTCGCTGACGCGCCGGGCGTCTCAGGACCTTTCGTTCACTTCGGACTGGATTTCGACAAATGCATATCGAACCTGACCTCATTTCTCCCGAAAAGATGCTACTGGCCTTCGGCACCGCTGCGGCCGCCGGCGCCATGACCCTCAAGCTCGCCACCGACGCGGTGCGCGAACGCGGGGCGATCTCGCTCCTCGCCCGCTCGGTCGCCACCACCGCCGCCGTCTTCTGCTTCTTCGAACTGCTGCCGCATCATCCGGTCGGCGTCAGCGAGGTCCACCTGATCCTGGGCTCGACACTGCTGCTGGTGTTCGGCGCCGCGCCGGCCGCCATCGGCCTCGCGCTGGGCCTGTTGATCCAGGGCCTGTTCTTTGCCCCCTTCGACCTGCCGCAGTATTTTGCCAATGTCACGACCCTGCTGGGGCCGCTCTTCGCCACCAAGCTCGTGGTCGATCGCATCGTTCCGGCCAACACGCCCTATGTCGACCTGCGCTATGGCCAGGCGCTGGCGCTTTCGGTCACCTATCAGGGCGGCGTGGTCGTCTGGGTGGGCTTCTGGGCGCTCTACGGCCAGGGCCTGGGCGCGGACAACCTCGCCGCCGTCGCGACCTTTGGCGGCGCCTACATGCTCGTGGTCCTGCTCGAGCCGCTGATCGACCTCGGTGTCCTGGCCGCGGCCAAGCTGGTGCGCGGCCTCGCCGCGACCGGCCTCGTGACGCCGCGGCTCTACAACTGAAACCCGGAACCTGAGACCCAGACACAGGAGCGTGTGCATCCCCGCCGAAACGGGGATGCCCACTGCATTGCGGAGTCCTTCATGACCGACAAGATCCCCGTTACCGTCATCACCGGCTTCCTCGGCGCCGGCAAGACGACGCTCGTCCGCCACCTCCTCGCCCACGCCCAGGGCCGCCGCATCGCCCTGATCATCAACGAGTTCGGTGAAATGGGGGTCGATCGGGAAATCCTCGCCGGCTGCGGCGACGCAACCTGCCGCGAGGAGGACATGATCGAGCTGTCGAATGGCTGCATCTGCTGCACCGTCGCCGACGAGTTCATCCCCACCATGCAGCAATTGCTGTCTCGCGATGATCGGCCCGACCACATCGTCATCGAGACCTCGGGCCTTGCCCTGCCGCAGCCGCTGATCCGGGCGTTCAACTGGCCCGAGATCAAGTCCGAAGTCACCATCGACGGCGTCGTCACGGTTGCCGATGCCGCTGCTCTCGCCGAGGGCCGCTTCGCCAGCGACGAGGCGGCGGTGGACGCGCTTCGCTCCGCCGATGCCATGCTGGACCACGAAACCCCGCTCGGGGAGCTGTTCGAGGATCAGCTGGTGGCTGCCGACATGGTTGTTCTCAACAAGACCGATCTCGTTTCCGCGAGCGAGCTCGACACGATCGAGACCCACCTGAGGTCCGAGATGCGGCCCGGCACCGGCTTCGTCCGCGCCCGCAATGGTCATGTCGATGTCGCGGCTTTGCTGGGGCTTGGCCTCGCCACCGAGGACGATCTGGCAGGTCGCGAAAGCCACCACGAACTCGAGCACGGCGGCGACGGGCACGAGCACGACGACTTCGACTCGTTCTCGATCACGCTCGACGGCGTCACCGGAAGGGAGCACCTGCTCGGGGCGATCGAGCGGACCATCCGGGATCACGACGTGCTGCGGCTCAAGGGCTTCGCTGCCCTGCCGGGGATGCCGTCGCGGCTGGCCATCCAGGCCGTCGGGCCCCGCGTCACCGCCTATTTCGATCGCCCCTGGCGGCCGGGCGAGGCACAGCGGACGGCGCTCGTGGTCATCGGGGAGAGCCCGCTCGACCGCGAGGCGATCAGCGCGTCGCTCGCCGATGCGGGCCGGCCTTCGCACTGAGGGCGCCGCCGATGAACAGGCTGCCGGCGAGCAGCAGCGGGCCGGCCAGCATCAGGTTGACGCCGAAGGGATTGCGGAGGAAGAGGAAGACCGCCGCGGCGGCGAGGAGGAACAGCAGCCCTCCTGCCAGTGGCCACCTCCAGGCGATGGCCAGGACGGCAAGGAGCGCGAAGCTCGGCAGCAGATGCATCAGCAGCGCCACGACGACTGTCGGCAGCGGTTCGCCGCTCCCGAAGACGTCGAGGGCAAACACCGAAAGCAGGGCGATGCCCGCTAGAGCGACGACTTTGGCGGCGATGAGCAGGGCGCGTGACATGCGTGCCATACTGGCCTCGGCCCGTCCGCACCGCTTGATGCCGATCAAGGCGCATCGCTGATGCATCTCCTCGCTGCTCAGGCCGGGGCATTGCAGCAGGACGGCGTGGCGATCGACCTCGGCCAGACGCCGGCCGACATCGTCTTTGCCTCTGCCGCCGACAGTGAACTGGCGATGCTCGCTGCTGCCGCGGACCGCGCCGGCGCGACGGACCTGCGGCTCGCCAACCTGCTGCGTCTGGGGCACAACCTCTCGGTCGACCTGTGGCTCGAGGACACCGTCCGGCACGCAAGGCTCGTGGTCGTCCGCCTGCTCGGCGGTGCCGCCTACTGGCAGTATGGCGTCGACGAACTGATCGCTCTGGCTCTGGCGGGGCGCGTCCGGCTCGCCCTGTTGCCGGGCGATGCGACTCCCGATCCGATTCTGCAGCAGCGCTCCTCCATCGCCCCGACGGACTGGTCGCGCCTGCATGCGCTGTTCACAGCGGGCGGGCCGGCGAACGCGGATGTGCTGCTGCAGTCGTTCCGCCGCATCGCAAGCCTCGCTCCCGCCCTGACCGGGCCTCGTCCTGCCGCGACGGGCGAGGTCGCCACCCGACGGCAGGACGCGAGGCAGCTTCCGGATCAACAGGAGGATGAGACCAGCGAGGGGGCCCTCGCGAGCCTGGACATCGCGCCCTTTCCCCGTTTTGGCCTCTGGCTCCCCGGCCTCGGCATGGTCGATGCGCTGCCGCGCTCCGCGCATCCCAACGTCGCCGTGCTGTTCTATCGCGCCACCCTCGAAGGGGCCGGCACCGCCACGCTCGAAGCCCTCATTGCCGAACTCGAGGCGCAACACCTCAACCCCGTGCCCCTCGTCGTCTCGACGCTGAAGGAGGGGGCCTGCCTGGGCTTCGTCCAGCGCGTCCTCACCCAATATCCGCCGCAGGTCATCCTCAATCTCACCGGCTTTGCCGTCGGCCTCGACGGCATCGACCCCGCGCAGAACCCCTTTGCCGGCACCGATGCGCCGGTGGTCCAGCTCATTCAGGGTGGTCGTCCCGAGGCGCAATGGGCCGCCGACAGCCAGGGCCTCACCGCCAAGGACCTCGCCATGCAGGTGGTCCTGCCCGAGCTCGATGGGCGGCATGGCATGATCCTCGTTGGCCACAAGCAGCAAGCCGTCTGGCACGCGCGCACCCAGTGTCCGCTGTCGGCCTATGCCCCCGACCGGGACGGCATCCGCCGGGCCGTGACGCTGGCGCGGAACTGGACCACCCTCCGCGCCACCGCGCGCTCCCGGCGCCGCATCGCCATCGTCCTCGCCAACTACCCGATCCGCGATGGCCGCCTCGCCAACGGCGTCGGCTACGACGCCCCGCAGTCGACGGTCGATATCCTGAAGGCGCTGGGTGAAAACGGCTATGGCGTTTCGGCTCCATCAGCTTCTCCCCTTGCGGGAGAAGGTGCCCGAAGGGCGGATGAGGGGTCCTCCCGACGCGCGCTGCCGCTCGATGGCAACGCCCTCATCGATCTGCTGCAGTCCGGCCCTACCAACGCCCATCCCGAGCGTGGCGAGGGCGTCCCGGTCTCCCTCGCCCGCTATCGCGAACTATTTGCCCGACTCCCGGTCGAGCTCCAGGCCGAAGTCACTGCCCGTTGGGGTGCTCCCGAAACCGATCCCTTCGTTCGCGGCGACACGTTCCATCTCCCCGCGATCCGCTTCGGCAATCTCGCCGTGCTGCTGCAGCCCGCCCGCGGCTATCACCTCGACGAGACGGCCAGCTATCACGATCCCGATCTCGTACCGCCGCACGGCTACCTCGCGGCCTATCTCTGGCTGCGTCACGAACTCGGAGCGCATGCCATGATCCACAACGGCAAGCACGGCAATCTCGAGTGGCTGCCGGGCAAGGCCACCGCGCTCGATCGGGCGTCCTACCCCGCCGCGCTCTGGGCCGAGTTGCCGCAACTCTACCCCTTCATCGTCAACGATCCGGGCGAGGGCACGCAGGCCAAGCGCCGCACCGGCGCGGTGATCGTCGACCATCTCGTTCCCCCGCTCACCCGCGCCGAGACCTACGGACCGCTCAAGGACCTCGAGGCGCTGCTCGACGAGTACTACGCCGCCTCCGGCATGGACCGCCGCCGCCTTGCCGGCCTCAGGCGGCGCATCCTCGATTTTGCCCGCGATGCGCGCCTCGACCGCGATATCGGCCTCGTTCCGGACCAGGCCGAGAGCCTCAGGCGCATCGACACGTTCCTGTGCGACCTCAAGGAGGCCCAGATCCGCGACGGCCTCCACATCTTCGGCCAGTCCCCCACCGGTCGCCTGGAGCGCGACCTGGTCGTTGCCCTCGCCCGCGTCCCCCGCGGCCCGGGGGCAGGGGAGGCGTCCCTGATCCGCGCCCTGGCCGACGATCTGAAACTGGGGCTCGACCCGCTCACCGCCGACCTCGGCGCCCCATGGACCGGGCCCGTGCCGGAGGCGGTTGTGCCAAGCCTCGCGACCCCCACCCCCAGCCCTGGGGGTCGGGAGATGCGCACGGTCGGCGACGTCGTCGAGGACCTCGAGACCCTCGCCGCCCAACTCGTCGAGGGCCGCGCACCCGACCCCGACTGGACTGCCACGCGCGCCGTCCTCGATACCATCGACACCGTCATCCGCCCGCGCCTCCGCGCGTCCGGAGCGAACGAGATCGCCGCGCTGCTCGACGGTCTCGACGGCCGCTTCATCGCTCCCGGCCCCTCCGGCGCCCCGTCGCGCGGGCGGCTCGACGTGCTGCCCACCGGCCGCAACTTCTACTCCGTCGATATCCGCGCCGTGCCCACCCCCACCGCCTGGGAACTCGGCCAGAAGTCCGCCGAGAACCTGCTGCTGCGGCACTTCCAGGATCACGGCCTCCCGCTGCGCTCGCTCGCCCTTTCGGTGTGGGGCACCGCCAACATGCGGACCGGCGGCGACGACATCGCTCAGGCCCTGGCCTTCATCGGCGTGAAGCCGGTCTGGGACCCGGGCTCGCTGCGCGTCTCCGGCTACGAGATCACCCCGCTCGCCAGGCTCGGCCGCCCGCGCGTCGACGTCACCCTGCGCATCTCCGGCTTCTTCCGCGATGCTTTCCCGGCCCAGATCGCGCTGTTCGACAAGGCGGTCCGCGCCATCGGTGCGCTCGACGAACCCGAGGACGACAATCCCATCGCCGCCCGCATGCGTACCGAGGCGCTCGAGTTGATGAAGTCCGGCGCCACCCAGAGCGAGGCCGCGCTCAGGGCCGGCCATCGCATCTTCGGTTCGAAGCCCGGCGCCTACGGGGCGGGGCTGCAGGGCCTCATCGACTCAGGGTCGTGGCGGACCCGGTCCGACCTCGCCGAGGCCTTCCTCAACTGGGGCCAGTACGCCTACGGCGCCCACTCGGCCGGCACGCCGGAGCGGGAGCGTTTCGTTGCCAGGATCAACGATATCGATGCCATCGTCCACAATCAGGACAATCGCGAGCACGACCTGCTCGACAGCGACGACTATTACCAGTTCGAGGGCGGCCTCGCCGTCACCGCCGAGGCCCTCACCGGCCGCAAGCCCGCCGCCTGGCATAACGACCACTCCCGCCCCGAACGCCCACTGGCCCGGACTCTTGAGGAGGAAGTGTCGCGCGTCGTGCGCGCCCGCGTCGTCAACCCCAAATGGATCGACGGAGTGAAGCGCCATGGCTACAAGGGCGCCTTCGAGATCATCGCCACACTCGACTACATGTTCGCCTTCGCCGCCACCACCGGGGCGGTGAAGACCCACCACTTCGACCTCGCCTTCGAGGCCTTTGTCGAAGACGATGCAACCCGTGAGTTCATCCAGGCGAACAACCGCTACGGCTATGATGAGCTGATCGACAAGTTCAACGAAGCCCGGCGCCGCGGCTTCTGGACGCCACGCTCCAATTCCGCGTACGCATGGTTGAGTGGCGAGGCGCAATGAGACACTGCATCATCTATCTGTTGGGCTATCAGGGCGTGGGCAAGTTGACCATTGCACGCGCTATCGGCCAGCGGACCGAAGCCGTATTGATCGACAACCACCTAACCGCCAATCCGGTATTCACTGCGGTTGCCAACGACCAGCTCGGAGGCATTCCGTCCTCGGTAAAGGACAAGATCGATCGTGTCCGGGCCGCAGTGTTCGATGCCATCGTTGAGGATGCGCCCCCTGGTCTCAGCTACATCCTTACCGATGTATTGATGGACGATGACCTCGGCCGTCGGCGATACACAACCGTGCTCGACCTGGCTGCTCGGCGCAGGGCTCCGCTGGTCCCTGTGCTGCTCCGATGCGATGATGACGAAGAATATGAACGGCGCGTCACCGATCCGGAGCGGGCCAAGCTGCTCAAGCAGACTGATCGGGAACGTTCACTTGAGCGCCGTGCGACCCGTCCACTTCTTCCTGTTTCCCATGCCAACCTGCTCGCGCTCGACGTGAGCCGGATGTCGCCGGTCGAAGCCGCCCGGGTGATCCTCGACCACGTAGAAAGTCTCACCGCATGACCGACAAGCCGGCCGACCGCGCCCCCAAGAAGACCGACCTGATGACCGAGGCGGAGCGTGACGCCTATCACGCCGACAAGATGCGCAAGAAGAAGGAGGCGCGGAACAAGATCCTCGCCACCAAGACCGAGGAGCGCGGGCTGCTCATCGTCCATACCGGCAAGGGCAAGGGCAAATCCACGGCCGCCTTCGGCATGGTATTCCGCGCCATCGGCCACGGCTTCAAGGTCGGCGTGGTGCAGTTCGTCAAGGGCGCCTGGGGTACCGGGGAGCGCGACGTGCTGGAGAAATTCCCTGACCAGGTCACCATCAGGGCCATGGGCGAAGGCTTCACCTGGGATGTCGCCGACCGCCAGCGCGACCTCGCCGCCGCCCGCGGCGCCTGGGAAATGGCCAAGGCGCTCATCGCCGATCCAGCCTACAAGCTCATCCTGCTCGACGAACTCAACATCGTGCTGCGCTACGACTACCTGCCACTCGAGGAGGTACTGGAGGTCCTGCGCAACAAGCCACGCGACACCCACGTCATCGTCACCGGGCGCAACGCCAAGGACGAGCTGATCGAGATCGCCGACCTCGTCACCGAGATGACCGAGATCAAGCACCCGTTCCGCTCCGGCGTGAAGGCCCAGCCAGGCATCGAGTTCTGACCCGCCACACGCGGGCCAAGCCGTCCGCTGCCGCCCCGGCTCGGGCTCCCGGATCGTGTCAGATCGTCTCCGGACCGTCGAGGCGCCTTCAGCACTGCCAGCCTTCGCCGCTGTCGCGCAACGAACGGACGAGCCGGTCGATCACCGGGTCGAAGGCGGCGATTTCCGTTTCCGCATAGGTCAGCCGGAGCGTGCCGATTCCGGCCCCGCCACAGATCGGAATGGCGCGCACGTAGAGAACGTGCCCGTTGAGGACGCCCGACCAGCTGGCCCAGCTCGGAGTGACGCGCTGATCGGTCACCGCCCAGTGCTCCTGCGCGTCAAAGCCGATCTGCTGGCGAACCGCCGCCTCGAATGCGCCCTCGATCAGCAACGAGCCGGCGATCGTCAGGCTGGCCCCGCCGGAGCGGAACGAGAGCCCGTCACCATTGGCCGGCGGATCGCCCGGGAGGAATCCCGGCGGCACCTCGGCCTCGAGGCCGAATCGCTCGTTGCGGTAGTGGCCCCAGTCCGCGCCGAACGCCGGTGCGCCGAGCACTGCCAGAACCAGCAGGACAACCGTCATACGCATGGCGAAACTCTGCCGAACCGGACCGCCCCGGTCAATGCGGATGGTCGTGCCCGTCTTGCGCGCCCGCATGTCCCCACTCGCGCAGGGCCTGCCGCAGGATCTGCCAGGCCGAACTGAGGAACAGGGCGGCCATCACGCCGGCGACGATCAGGTCCGGCGCACCCGAGTTGAACAGCACCACGAGGCCGGCCGCCACCACCACGGCCACGTTGCCGACGGCGTCATTGCGGCTGCACAGCCAGACCGATCGGACATTGGCATCGCCATCCTTGTAGGCCGCCAGCAGCCAGACCGAGAACAGGTTGGCGCCGAGCGCCAGCAGGCCGATGATGCTCATCACCTCGCCGTCCGGCACGCCGAACAGCAGGAACTGGTAGAGCGTCGTCGCCGCCACCCACAGCCCCATCAGCAGCAGGCTGATCCCCTTGAGCAGGGCCGCTCCGGACCGCACCCGCGTCGGCCTGCCGATCGCCCAGAAGCTGAGCGCATAGGTAACGCCGTCGGCGAAAAAATCCATTGCGTCGGCCTGCAGCGCCTTGCTGCCGGAGAGCTGCCCGCCCGTCATCTCGACGACGAACATGCCGATATTGACGGCGGTGACGATCAGCAGCCGCCGCCGGTAGGTGTCGTTCATGCCATCGAAGCTGGCCGCGTGTTCATGCCCGTCGCTCATCGTCAATCCGCTTGCGAAACCTCTCGGGCACTCCACATAATCCCTCCAGTCACTGGAGGTTCAAGGGGCCCGATGCAGCATTTGTCGATCGGTGAACTCAGCCGGCGGTCGGGCGTCAAGGTCCCCACCATCCGCTACTACGAGGCCGTCGGCCTGCTGCCGGCGCCGCCCCGCACCGCGGGCAACCAGCGTCGCTACGGGCGGGCCGAACTCGATCGGCTGCAATTGGTCGCCCATGCCCGCGACATGGGGTTCTCCATGGAGTCGCTGCGCTCGCTGCTCCGTCTCGTCGGCTGCAGCCAGGCCCCCTGTGCCGATGTCGACGCGGTGGCGCGGGCCCACCTCGCCGAGGTGGACGAGCGCATCGCCAGCTTGACGCGGTTGCGCGGCGAACTGGTCGCAATGCTCTCGGGCGGCAGGCATGGCACCGTCGCCGAGTGCCGGATCGTCGAAGTGCTGTCCGACCATCAGCACTGCGCGGCGGCGCATTGACGGGCCACAGCGCTACAGCACCACGATGCCCGAGTGCTTCGCCTTGCTCTCGGGCTCGACATGGATGGTGATCTGGGCGCTGTCCACGGCTTCGCGCAGCTTGGCCTCGATCCGGTCGCATATCCCGTGCGCCGTTTCGACGCTCATCGCCCCGTGCACCACAAGGTGAAATTCGATGAACATCATCTTGCCCGCCTGCCGGGTGCGGATGTCGTGCGCCTCGATGGCGCCTTCGGCATTGGCGGAGATGATCTCGCGGATCAGCGTCAGCGTCCGCGGTTCCACCGCCACGTCCATGAGCCCGATGACGCTGTGCCTGATCAGCTGCCAGCCCGACCACAGGATGGTCACACCCACGAGGGCGGCGAGGATGGCATCGAGTTGCGTCCACCCCGTGGTCGCCGCGAGGACGACGCCGAGCAGGACGCCGAGGGTCGAGACGACGTCCGTCATGAGGTGCCGGCCATCGGCGCTCAGCGCCGGCGACTTCTCCTGCCTGCCCAGCCGGATCAGCCAATAGGCCCAGACGGCGTTGAGCGCCGATGCGACGATGCTGACCGCAACGCCGGTCGGGTCGAGCCGGAAGCCGCGCGGCGCGACAAAGCCGGAATAGGCTTCGCGGAAGATCACGATCGCCGCCACGGCGATGAAGATGCCGATGATGACCGCCGAGAAGTACTCGGCCTTGTGGTAGCCATAGGGCAGGCTGGCGTCGGCCGGCCGCGCCGAAAGCCGCACCGCGGCCAGGGCCACGGCGGCCGTGACGACGTTGACCACGCTCTCGAGGGCATCCGAGTAGAGCGCGATCGATCCTGTCGCCCATGCGGCGAAGGCCTTGAGCGCAAGCACCAGCAGGCCGACGGCGAGACTGCCGAAGGCCACCTTCACTGCCACGCTCGTCCGTCCCGTCGCCATTGCCGGCCAATAGACCGTCCGTCCAGGAGTGGCAAGCCTCTGTATTTGCCAGTGATTTTGAGAAGCGTTCCGATCTGGCCGGGAATCGTTTGACCCCAATCCGGCGGCTGACTACAACCCCTTGATAGCGCAGCGTTCCTCAAGGGACTGAAATTCACGTCCGGTGCGGTCGACCCAAATCGGGGACCAAGCCCGGTGCTCGCGGATGAGTCTTTGCGAACTCTGCCTCAATCGAGGTGGGCGGAACGCCTGCCCAAATCCGAGGCGAGAATGACGATCCTTCCTGACCTGCCCGCCGGTACCGGCATCATGCTCTGCGGCCACGGCAGCCGCAACCAGCGCGCCGTCGGCGAGTTCGCCGTTCTGGCCGAACGGCTGCGCGAACGCCTCCCGGGCGTGCCGGTCGAGTACGGCTACCTCGAGTTCGCCAACCCGGTGATTCACCACGGCCTCGATCGCCTGCGGGCCCGGGGGCTCGACCGCATCCTGGCCGTGCCCGGCATGCTGTTTGCCGCCGGCCATGCCAAGAACGACATCCCCTCCGTGCTCAACACCTACCAGGCGTCGCACCCGGGCCTGACCATCACCTACGGGCGCGAACTCGGCGTCGATCTGAGGATGCTGCGCGCTGCCGGCGACCGCGTGCAGGAGGCGATCGATGCCGCGCCCGCCGCCATCCCGCGGACCGAGACGCTGCTGCTCGTCGTCGGGCGCGGTGCGTCCGATCCGGACGCCAACTCGAACGTCGCCAAGGTGATGCGCATGCTGTGGGAGGGCATGGGCTTCGGCTGGGGCGAAGTCGCCTATTCGGGCGTCACCTTTCCTCTCGTGGCGCCGGCGCTCGAGCATGCCGCGAGGCTCGGCTACCGCCGCATCGTCGTCTTCCCCTACTTCCTGTTCACCGGCGTGCTGGTCAAGCGCATCTACGATGCCGCCGCCGAGGCGCGCATCCGCCACCCGCACATCGAGATCCTCGACGCGCCCTATCTCAACGACCACCCCCTGGTGATCGACACCTTCCTCGACCGCATCAGGGAGATACTCGTCGGGCAGAACCTCATGAACTGCGCCATGTGCAAGTACCGCGAGCAGGTGCTGGGCTTCGAGGCGGAGGTGGGACTCCGGCAGGAGAGCCACCATCATCACGTCGAGGGCATTGGCGGCGGACTGGAGAACTGCCCGTGCAAGGGCGATTGCGACAGCTCGTGTCGGGATGAGACCTTCTGCCTGAGGCACGGTCTGCCCTGGACGCCGCTGCACGGGCATGATGACCACGCCCATCGGCACGAGCATCCCCACACTCACGCTCACCCTGCGGCCCGCCACGCCCTGCTGGCCGATCAGGCCGCGCTGCCGGTCCGTCTCGGAGCCGTCCAGCCGCACTCGCACGCCCACGCCCACCCGCACGGGACCGGGCAGCATGCGCATGGCCACGCGGAGCATCATCACCATCCCTATCCGCATGCCGACCACCCGCTGGGCCCCCGCACCCTGCCCAAGGTCCCGGGCCGGCTGGCGCGGGAGGCGGTCGAGGAGTGACGGCCTACCTCCGCGATCCGGATGCGATCTATCGGGAGAGCTTTGCCGTCATCCGGGCCGAAGCCGATCTGTCGCATCTGCCGGAGGTGCTCCACGATGTCGCCATTCGCATGATCCATGCCTCGGGCATGGTTGACCTTGCCGCCGATATCGAGGGCGATCCGCGCGTGGTCGCCGCGACGATGGAGGCGCTGCAGGCGGGCGCGCCGGTGCTGTGCGACTGCGAGATGGTGCGGGCCGGCATCATCCGCCGGCAATTGCCCGAGGCGACCGAACTCATCGTGACCCTGGGTGCGCAGAACGTTGCCGAACTGGCGCGGTTGCTCGCAACTACACGGTCCGCCGCCGCGGTGGACCTGTGGCGCCCGCGCCTTGCCGGCGCCGTGGTCGTCATCGGTAACGCGCCGACCGCCCTGTTCCGCCTCATCGACCTGATTCTAGACAAGGGGCCGCGTCCGGCGGCCATTATTGCCACACCCGTCGGCTTTGTCGGCGCCGCGGAAAGCAAGGCCTTGCTCGCTGCCGACCGGCTTTCTATTCCATATCTGACGGTGCGCGGTCGGCGGGGAGGGTCTGCCATTGCCAGTGCCGCGCTCAATGCGATGACGAAAGGCCTCTCCGCATGACGGCCTGGCTGCATATTGTCGGGGTTGGAGAACGCGGGCCGAGCGAGTTGCCGCCTGCCTTCAAGCTGCTGCTCGGCTATGCCGAGGTGGTCATGGGTCCGGCCCGGTTCCTCGCCGGTGTCGAGCCGGTCAACCGCGCGGGGGCCAGCGGTGACCTGTTCAACCCGGAGTTCGTTTCGAAGCGCAGTTTCGAGGCGGTGGCGCGGGCCCTGTCGGGCGAGCCGGCGGAACCCGCCTCGTCCGCCAGCTATGCCGATGGCCGCACGCTGATCGAGTGGGAACCGCCGCTTGAGTCGATGATCGATCAGGTGATGCGGCTGCGCGGGACTCCCACCGTCATCCTGGCTTCGGGCGATCCGATGTGGTTCGGCATCGGGGCCACCCTGACCCGCTATCTGGTTGCCTCCGAGTATGTCGTGCACGCCCACCCCTCGGCCTTCCAGCTGGCGGCCGCGCGCCTGCACTGGCCGCTGCAGGCCGTCACGACCCTGTCGCTGCACGGCCGGCCGGTGGAACTGTTGCACCCGCACCTGCAGCCGGGCAATCGCATCCTCGCCCTGACCTCTGACCATACCACGGTCGACCTCGCCATCGAGTTGTTGACCGATCGCGGCTACGGGCGCAGTCACCTCACCACGCTCGAGAACCTCGGTGCCGCCGAAGAGCGGATCACCACCGAGGAGGCTGATGCCTTCGACACCCATGGGGTCGGCGATTTCTATGTGCTGGCCATCGAGTGCGTGCCGGATTTCACCGCGCCGCTCCTCCCCGTCGTGCCGGGCCTGCCGGACGAGAGCTACGTCAATGACGGCCAGTTGACCAAGCGCGAGGTGCGGGCCACCACCCTCGCCAAGCTCGCCCCGTTTCCCGGGGCGGTGCTGTGGGATGTCGGCGCAGGCTCAGGTTCCGTCGCCATCGAGTGGATGCGATCGGTGCGCGAAGCGATGGCGGTTGCCTTCGAGCGCGATGGCGAGCGCATGCAGATGATCGCCGTCAACGCCGCGGCCCTGGGTGTGCCGCATATCGAGATCGAGGGCGAGCAGGCGCCCGCGAGCTTTGCTCGCCGCACGCCGCCCGATGCCGTGTTCATGGGCGGCGACGTCGGCAATGACGACCTCTTCGATGCCTGCTGGAGTGCCCTCAAGCCGGGCGGCCGCCTGGTGGCCAATGCCGTCACGCTCGATGGTGAGCATGCGCTCTATTCGCGGCACCTCCAGCTCGGGGGCGAACTGGTGCGCATCGAGGTGTCGACGCTCGATCGCGTCGGCGGCCACCGCGCCTTCAAGCCGCGCATGGCGGTGACGCAGTGGTCGGTCACCAAGGCATTGCACGGGCTGGTCGTGTCGCCATGACCGCGACGCTGTTCCTCGTGGGGGTCGGCCCCGGCGATCCGGAACTGCTGACCCTCAAGGCGGTCCGCTGTCTCGGCGCCGTCGCCGTCGTGGCCTATCCCTCGACCGGCGACGGCGCAGCGCTCGCCCTCGATATCGCCGGCGGCTACGTCAATCCCGCGGCACTGCGTCTGCCCTGCTCCATCCCGATGGCCCGCGAGCGAGGGCCGGCACAGGCCGCCTACGACGACGCGGCCGCGCGCATTGTCGATCACCTCCGGGCCGGTCGCGATGTCGCCTGGCTGTGCGAGGGTGATCCGCTGTTCTATGGCTCGGCCATGTATCTCGTCGGTCGGGTCGCCGGCATCGCCCCGGTCGTGGTCATTCCCGGCGTCACCTCGCTGACGGCGGCGGCCGCGGCGATCGGTCGGCCGCTTGCCGCGCGCAACGAGACGCTCAAGGTGCTGCCCGCGCCGCTCGAGGACGCGGTGCTGCGCGCCGAACTGGCCGTCGCCCCCGCGGTCGCCATCATCAAGGTCGGGCGGCACTTCGACCGCATTCGGTCCCTGCTCGTCGAAACGGGCCATGCCGAGGGCGCCATGGTGGTCGAGCACGCCACCACCGGTCGGCAGCGGGTCACCCCCCTCGTCGCCTTCGCCCATGGCGAGCGCCCGTATTTCTCGACCATCCTCTGCTATCGTGGCGTCGAAGCTTGGAGCGTCGCCTCGTGAAACCGGCCGTCATCGTGTTCTCCGATTCCGGCCGGGAAGTCGCCGCGCGCATCGTCGACGCCGTCGGCGGCGATCTGTGCGTTTGCGGGGGCGATGCCGCCGATGCGTCGGTCCTGCTGCCCCGGCTGTTCCGCGAGGGGCGTCCGATCATCGGGGTCTGCGCTGCGGGCATCCTCATCCGGCTGCTCGCGCCCTCACTTTCCGACAAGTCGGTCGAGCCCCCGGTGCTGGCCGTGTCCCACGATGCCGCCGCGATCGTGCCGCTGCTCGGCGGGCACCGCGGCGCCAACCGGCTGGCGCGCGACCTGGCCGTGTCGCTTGGCGGACACGCCGCCATAACCACCGCCTCGGACAGCAGGTTCGCGCTCGCGCTCGACGAACCTCCGCCGGGGTGGACACTCGGCACCCCCCAGGATGCTCGTCCGGCCATGATGGCCATGCTGCTCGGCGCCAAGCTGCAGGTCGAAGGCTATGCGCCCTTCCTGGCGGAAGCAGGCTATCCGGTTTCCTCGATGGGCGCGGTCAAGGTGCTGGTCAGCGAGCACCGGGGCCGCATCGAGCGCGGTATCGTCTATCATCCGCGCACGCTGGTCGCCGGCGTCGGCTGCGAACGAGGCGTCAGCACCGAGGAGGTGATCGAGATGATCGACCTCGCCCTCGACAACCGCGATCTCGCGCCCGAGAGCCTCGCCGCCATCGCCTCGATCGACATCAAGGCCGACGAGCCGGCGCTGCTCGGCGCCGCGGCGCATTTCGGTGTGCCGTTCAGGCTGTTCTCGGCGACCGAGCTCAGCCAGGAGCGCTACCGGCTCAAGTCGCCTTCCGACTACGTCGAAGAGACCGTGGGCACGCCCAGCGTTGCGGAAGCGGCGGCCCTCAAGGCCGGACCGCTGGTCGCTCCCAAGATCAAGTCGAAGCGCGTGACCTGCGCCATCGGGCGGGCGCCGCGTCCCATCGATACCGCCAGGTTCGGCCGGCCGCCGGGACTCCTCCACCTGGTGGGCGTCGGACCGGGTGCCGCCGCCTTCCGCACCGCTGCCGCCATTGCCGCGCTCGAGGCCAGCACCGACTGGGTCGGCTACGGCCTCTATCTCGATCTCGTCGCCGACCTGCGGGCCGGTCGGACCGAGCATCGCTACGATCTGGGCGAGGAGGAGCCGCGTGTCCGCCATGCGCTGGAGCTCGCCGGTTCCGGCAAGGTCGTGTCGCTGATCTGTTCGGGTGACTCCCAGATCTACGCCATGGCGGCGCTCGCCTGCGAACTGCTCGATGCCGAAGGCGAGCGCGCCGTCTCTCCGGTGGCGCGGCGCGTCAACCTCGAGGTTCATCCCGGCATTTCGGCCTTCCAGGCCGCCTCCGCCGCGGCCGGAGCCCTGATCGGCCACGATTTCTGCTGCATTTCGCTCTCCGACCTTCTCACCCCGCGCGAGCAGATCCTGGCGCGGCTCGAGGCAGCGGCCACCGCCGACTTCGTCACGGCGCTCTACAATCCGCGCTCGCAGCGTCGCACCGATCTGCTCGACGCCGCCCGCCGGCTGTTTGCCGAGCATCGACCACCGCAGACCCCTGTGGTCATCGGCTCCAACCTGGGACGGCCGAGCGAGACGGTGCGCGTCGTCGAACTGCAGCACTTCGACGCCAGCGAGGTCGACATGCTGACGATTGTCATCATCGGTGCCTCGTCGTCCCGCATCTTTCAGCGCGGCAACGGCCTCGTCGCCTACACGCCGCGCGGCTACGCAAGGAAGCACCAGTGACCGTCTATTTCATCGGTGCGGGGCCGGGTGCTCCCGACCTGATCACCCTGCGCGGGCAGCGCCTGATCGAGCGCTGCGAGGTCTGTCTCTATGCCGGTTCGCTGGTGCCGCCGGAGATTGTCGCATCGGCGCCGCCCGGGGCCCTCGTGCGCGACACGGCGTCGATGCATCTCGACGAGATCATTGACGAAATCAACAAAGCCCATGACGAAGGCAAGGATGTCGCTCGCGTCCACTCGGGCGATCCATCCATCTACGGCGCAGTGGCCGAGCAGATGCGGCGGCTTGATGCGCTGGGAATCGACTACCAGGTAGTGCCCGGCGTGCCGGCCTTTGCCGGCGCCGCCGCGCAGCTGGCGGCGGAGCTGACCCTGCCGGAGATTTCTCAGACCATCATCCTCACCCGCACCTCCGGCAAGGCGTCGAGCATGCCGCAGAGCGAGAGTCTCGAGGTCCTCGGCCAGTCGAGGGCGACGCTTTGCATTCATCTCTCGATCCGCAACCTTGCCTACGTGGAGACGGCGCTGACGCCCCATTACGGTGCTGATTGCCCGGTGGTGATCGTCTACCGGGCCACCTGGCCGGACGAGGAAGTGATCCACACGACGCTCAGCCAGATGCGGGCCCGTGTCAGGCAGGAGAAGTTGACGCGCACGGCCCTCATCCTCGTCGGCCGGGTGTTCGGCGAGACCGCGTTTCGCGCGTCGCGGCTCTACGACGAGGGGTTCGCCCACGTGCTGCGCAACGCCGGCAAGAAGAAGCTCAGGGCCGCCCCGTGAGCCTAGGCGCGGTCGAGCCGCAGCGCGGCAATGGCCTGTCCGACGGTCGGCACCTCATGCGCCGGGGGCAGTGCCGGTCTGGCGATCATGATCACCGGCAGGCGCAGCTGCAGTGCCGCCGCCAGCTTCGCTTCCGTCTGCACGCCACCGGAGTTCTTGCAGATCAGGTGGCTGATGCCTTGCTCCTGCAGCAGCGCCAGTTCGCCCCCGAGGAAGAACGGCGGCCGCGCGACCAGCATGGCGGCATTCACCGGCAGGGGTTTCTCCGGCGGCTCGATCGAGCGGACGACGAAGCTGCAGTCGGTTCGGGCGAGGTAGACCTCGAGATGCGTGTGGCCAACCGTGAGCAGCACCCGTGCCCCCTTGGGCAGGCTCGCGGCCGCTTCCTGGGGCGATGCCACGTGCTTCCAGAACGCATATTGCGGCTCGTGCCAGGCCGGTCGCACCAAGCGGACCAGCCGCACTTCGGCAAGTTGCGCGGCCTTCACCGCGCCGGCCTTGATCTCTGCGGCATAGGGGTGGGTCGCATCCACCAGCCGGTCGATGCGCTCGGCCTTCAGGAAGCCCGCGAGCCCGTCGGCCCCGCCGAAGCCGCCCACCCGCACATTGCCCCTGGGCAGCAGTGGATCGCTGGTCCGTCCGGCGAGAGACGTCGTGACCTCGTGGCCCATCGCCACCAGCCGTTCCGCCAGCAGTCGCGCCTCTTCCGTCCCGCCCAGGATCAGGATTCTCATCGCCCAGTCGTTTCCCCCTGCGATCGCGCCGCTGCAACTGCCCGCCGGCACGACGATCGCCGCGGCGCCGCCAGCCAGGCGCTTCGCTACCACGCTTCCCTCACGCGACACAGAGTCGGCAAGCGGAATGCGTGGGCTCGCTGCCTCCGGCACGGCCGTGCCGGTACGCTCGGTGGCCAGCCCTTCCGCCGCACTATAGGCACTAGCCCCAAGGAAGCGCAGAAGAATTCTGCGCCTTCCCGCGGTGTGTCCTGGTCTGCGGCCCGGCGGCTCGCGCCGGGGATGCGCTGTGGCGATTCCGGGGTTCCCGCATGAACGGCCTCGTCATCGCCGCGCCCCGGTCCGGTTCCGGCAAGACCACGCTGACGCTGGGCATCGCCGCCGCCCTGCGGGCACGCGGCCTGGCCGTGGCGCCCGCCAAGACGGGCCCGGACTACATCGACACCGCGATCCTCGCGCGCGTCGCCGGCCGGCCGGCGGTCAACCTCGATCCCTGGGCCATGTCAGGGCCGCGCCTCGCGGCCCTCGCCGCCGCGCCTTCGCCGGATGCCGACCTGCTCCTCGTCGAAGGGGTCATGGGGCTTTTCGACGGCGCCGCCGACGGCCGGGGCAGCACCGCCGATCTGGCGGCCGCCCTCGGCCTGCCGGTGATTCTCGTGCTCGATGCCGAGCGCCAGAGCCAGTCCATCGCCGCGCTGGCCCACGGCTTCGTCACGTGGCGAAGCGACGTTCGCGTCGCCGGCCTGATCGTCAACCGCGCCGCCTCGGCGCGCCACGAGGCCATGCTGCGCACAGCGCTCGCGTCTTCCGCCGTGCCGCTGCTCGGCGTCATCCCCCGGCGCGAAGGGCTCGTGCTGCCGGATCGCCACCTGGGCCTCGTCCTCCCCGATGAGGTCGCCCGGTTCGATGCGGTGGTCTCCGCCGCGGCCGAAGCGGTCGAGGATTACCTCGATCTCGATCGTCTCCTCGCGCTTTCGACGCCGCTGGCCGGGGCGGGCGTATCGGCACCCGCGCGGCGCCTGCCCCCGCTCGGCGGGCGAATCGCCATCGCCCGCGACGCGGCGTTCGCCTTTCTCTATCCCCATATCCTCGCCGACTGGCGCGGCGCGGGCGCCGAGCTGACCTTCTTTTCCCCGCTCGCGGACCAAGCACCCGAGGCCGCGGCCGATGCAATCTTCCTCCCGGGGGGGTATCCCGAGCTGCACGCCGCGCAGCTGGCGCAGGCCTCCCGGTTCATCGCCGGCCTGCGCGCCGCGTCGGCCCGCGGCGCGCTCCTCTACGGCGAGTGCGGCGGCTTCATGGTGCTCGGCACCACCCTCACCGACAGGGCCGGCACCGCCTATTCCATGGCCGGATTGCTGCCGCACGAGACCCGCATCGACCGGCCGAAGCGCGTCCTAGGCTATCGTCGTCTCGCTCACCGCAGCCCGTTGCCCTTCCCAGCCGAACTTGCCGGCCATGAGTTCCACTATTCTTCGGCACGGCGCACGCACGGCACCCCGCTGTTCGCCGCCACCGACGCGCTGGGCGAGTCCTTGCCGCCAATGGGTCTGGTGGTCGGCCGGGTGATGGGCTCCTATGCCCACGTCATCGACACCGCGCCGTTCTAGGGAAATGCCTCGCATGCCTGCCAGATCGCTGATGTTCATGGGGACCGGCTCCGACGTCGGCAAATCGCTGATCGTCGCCGGCCTCTGCCGCGCCTTTGCAGATCGCGGGCTGCGTGTTGCGCCCTTCAAGCCGCAGAACATGTCGAACAATGCCGGCGTGACCGTCGATGGCGGAGAGATCGGCAGGGCGCAGATGCTGCAGGCGCGCGCCGCCCGTCGCGCCCCCGTGACGGCGATGAACCCCGTCCTCCTCAAGCCCGAGCACGAGGCCGGCTCGCAGGTGATCGTGCGTGGCAGGCGCATCGCCACCATGCCGGCGCGGGAGTACTGGGCGAAACGCGGAGATTTCCTGCCGAGCGTGCTCGAGGCGTATGACAGCCTCGCGGCCGATGCCGACCTGGTCCTGGTCGAGGGCGCCGGCAGCGCCTCCGAGATCAATCTCCGCCACGGGGACATTGCCAATTTCGGCTTCGCCCGCGCCCGCAACCTGCCGGTGGTGCTGATCGGCGACATCCAGCGCGGCGGGGTCATCGCCTCGCTGGTCGGCACCTTCGCCGTCATCGATGCCGAAGACGCCCGGCTGATCGCCGCCACGCTGGTCAACAAGTTCCAGGGCGATCCGACCCTGTTCGACGACGGTCTGCGCATGATCGCCGCAAGGACCGGCGTGCCGTGCCTCGGGCCGGTGCGCTGGTTCGACCGGGCGGACCGCCTGCCCGCCGAAGATTCCCTCGGCCTGGCGAAGCAGCGGGAACGCGGTGGCGGCCCCTTCGTCATTGCCGTGCCGCACTTGCCGCACATCGCCAATTTCGACGATCTCGATCCCCTGCGCGCCGAACCCGGCGTCGAGGTGGTGATGGTGCGTCGGGGCGACCCCATCCCCGAGGCGGACCTCATCGTCCTCCCCGGCAGCAAGGCGACTATCGACGATTTCCGCTTCGTCCAACAGGAAGGATGGGGCATCGACATCATGGCGCATCACCGGCGGGGTCGGCCGATCCTCGGCATCTGCGGTGGCTACCAGATGCTGGGCGAGCGGATCGAGGATGCCCTCGGCATCGAAGGTCTGCCCCGGGCGGTCGACGGCTTCGGGCTGCTGCGCGTTGACACGAGGCTCGGCGAGAGCAAGCAGCTCCGCCTCGAGACCGCCCGCCACAACCCCACCGGCGAAGCGATCGAGGGGTACCACATCCACATGGGCGAGACCCGGGGTGAGGATTGCGACAACCCCTTTGCGACAGTTGCGGGCCGGGCCGAGGGCGCCATCAGCCGCGACGGCCTGGTGATGGGCACCTATCTGCACGGCCTGTTCGCGGCCGACGGCTTCCGCCGCGCCTTCCTCGGTTCACTGGGCGCCGCGACACTGGGCGAGCAGTCCTATGAGCGCGACATCGACCAGACCCTGCAGCTCCTCGCCTGGCATCTCGAGGCCGGTCTCGATCTCGACCGGCTGCTGGCGCTGGCCCGCCCGCCGGGGCCGTGACGGATGGAGGCCCTGCTCGCCCCGCTCGCTCTGCTTGTCGAGCGCCTCGCCGGCTACCCGCAACCGCTGTTCAGGGCGATCGGACACCCGGTGACCTGGATGGGCGCCCTCATCGATCGCCTCGATCGGCGGCTCAACCGCGGAGCAGGGCGCAGGGCCCGGGGCGTGCTGGCGCTGGTCCTGCTGCTGGCCGCCACCGCGCTCGTCACCGTTCCGCTCGCCTGGCTGTGCCGGCTCATCCCGTTCGGCTGGGTGCTCGAAGCCGGGCTCGCATCGAGTCTGCTGGCCCAGTCTTCCCTCCGCCGTACCGTGGCCGATGTCGCGGCCGGCCTGCGTCGCTCCCTGCCCGACGGCCGGTCCGCCGTCAGCCACATCGTCGGCCGCGACCCCGAGGCGCTCGACCGGGCCGGAGTGGCGCGCGCCGCCATCGAGAGCCTCGCCGAGTCGAGCTCCGACGGCATCGTCGCTCCGCTCTTCTGGCTGGTTGTCGGCGGCCTGCCCGGGATTGCCCTCTACAAGGCCGTCAATACCGCCGACTCGATGATCGGCCACAAGACCGAGCGATATCTCGCCTTTGGCTGGGCCAGCGCCCGCTTCGACGACCTGCTGAACCTCGTCCCGGCCCGGCTGACGGCGCTGCTCGTGGCAATGGCCGCCCTCTTCGTCCGAGGCGGTCGGCCGACGGTCGCATGGTCCACGGCGCTGCGCGATGCGCCAAGGCACGACAGCCCCAATGCGGGCTGGCCCGAGGCCGCCTTTGCCGGCGCGCTCGGCTTTCGCCTCGGCGGGCCGCGCAGCTATGGCGGGGAGATCGTCGATCTGCCCGCCTTCGGCGACGGCCGCGCCGACCTGGGACCGGACGATATCGAGCACGCGCTCCGGCTCTATCGGAGGATGCTCGACCTTGTCCTTGCCATCACCGCCGTCGCCGCCGTGCTCGCCTGGCAGCTGGGTTGACCGTCAGGCCTCGTGCACCCGGCGCGGGGCGGGCTCCGTCTCCGCTGGCCTTCCCTTCAGCACCAGCGGCAGGCCCGCGACGACGAAATAGGCATCGTCGCAGATTTCGGCGAGCCGCTGGTGGGCCGCGCCGGCCAGGTCCCTGAACGTGCGGGCCATGGCATTGTCGGGCACGATGCCCAGCCCGACCTCGTTGGAAACCAGGATCGCCCGCGCGTCGACCGTCTCGCGCAAGGTCGTCACCAGCTCGTCGACCGCGGCGGCGACATCCTCGTTGGCGATCAGCAGGTTGGTGATCCATAGCGTCAGGCAGTCGACGAGGATCGCATCGTGCTGCCTCGCCGCCCGGCGGATCGCAGCGCTCAACCGGAGCGGTTCCTCTATGGTGGTGAACTGGTGCGCCCGCTGCTGCCGATGCGCGGCGACCCGCTCCCGCATCTCGGCATCTAGCGCCTCGGCCGTGGCCAGGTACGCGGGCCGTTCCCCGGCCCGCATGGCGAGCCGCTCCGCAAAGCCGGTCTTGCCCGAGCGGGCCCCTCCCAGCACCAGCACGTGTCCCATGTTCCGTCTCCTCGCCACCGCCGGGGCATTCTAGCGCAACGCGCCGGGCGCTGTATCGATCCCGAGCCCGTGCCGTCCACGCATGCGTGCCATGCAGGCGGATCGCTTCCGTGACGCGGCCCATCGCTTATTCTACTTTCGTCTAGAGGTCTTTGGCATTATGGTCCGCGCCGGACTCGGGGGCCCCTGGGTCGGCCAGCCAAGAGACGTGGAGAGTGCCGCTCGTGCCTAGGTACTATCTCGGGGTGGATGGTGGCGGCACCAATTGCCGTATCCGCCTCGCCGACGAGAACCTGCAAACCCTCGCCGATGCAGGCGGGGGCAGATCGAACCTGCAGATCGAGGGCGGCGAACCGGCCTACCGCTCGATCACCGAAGGCACGCGCGAGGTCTTCGCCAAGGCCGGCATCGATTTCGCCGAAACAGCCAACACCCATGCGTGCTTCGGCATGGCGGGCGGGCGTCTCCCTTCGGCCCGCGCCGCCTTCGAACAGCGGCAATGGCCGTTCGCCAATGTCCGGGTCTATGACGACATCGACATCGCCCGCGCCGGTGCGCATGGTGGCGCCGACGGCGCGGTGATCATCGTGGGCACCGGCTCGGCGGCCCTCGCCATGGTCGACGGCCAGCGCCACCAGTGCGGCGGCTGGGGCTTCCATATCGGGGACCAGATGTCGGGGGCGATCCTCGGTCGCGAACTGGTGCGCTATGCGGTCGAGGCCGCCGATGGGCTGGTTCCGGCGTCCGAGCTCACCAGCGCCGTCATTGCCCGGCTCGGCGGCAGCATCGATGCGGTGATGGACTGGTCCTTCCCTCAGGATCCGCGCGGCCCGCTGACGGCCGCCGCCGGCGCCCCCTCCACCTTGCTGGGCCGGGCACCGGCCGAGTTCGGCGCTCTCATCCCGCTGTTCTTCGACTTCTACGACAAGGGCGACCCGGTCGCGCTGCGGCTGATGGAGATCGAGCTTGGCTACATCGATGCCTATGTGAACTGGTTCAAGGCCCGCGGGGCGCGCACCATGGCCGCCGTCGGCGGCTTCGGCACCAGGCTCTACCCGCTGCTGATCGCCCGCTACGGCGAGTTCATCGTCCGCCCCATGCACGAGCCGCTGCACGGGGCCGTCATCCTTGCCAGGCAGAACTTTCCCCCCGCCTGACGATTACCGACTGAGTATCGCATGAACTACCTCGACAGGAGCCTCAAGAGCGTGTCCAGCCGCATCATCCCCGTCCAGCCGTTCGACTACGTGGTGTTCGGTGCGACCGGCGACCTGACCAAGCGCAAGCTCATTCCGGCACTCTACCACCGCTTCAAGGATGGCCAGTTCGATGAGCAGAGCCGGATCATCGGTGTCTCGCGCTCCAAGCTCAGCGATGCCGACTTCCAGACGCTGGTGCGCGAGTCGATCGCCGCCTTCGTTGAATCCGGCTACCAGGACGCGGCCACCATCGATCGGTTCGTGTCGGTCTGCTCCTACATCGCCAACGACGTCACCGACGAGGCCAAGTGGGGCGACCTCAGCAAGAACCTGCGAAACGATCCCAAGGTGGTGCGCGCCTTCTACCTCGCCATTGCCCCCGACCTGTTCGGTCCGACCTGCGAGTACATCCACAAGCGCAAGTACTATCGGCGCGATGCCCGCGTGGTCATCGAGAAGCCGCTCGGCCATGACCTCGCCTCTTCGATCGCGATCAACGACGAAGTGTCGAAGATCTTCCACGAGGATCAGGTCTACCGCATCGATCATTATCTGGGCAAAGAGACGGTGCAGAACCTGTTGGCGCTGCGCTTCGCCAACATCATGTTCGAGCCGATCTGGAACTCGGCCCACATCGATCACGTGCAGATCACCGTCGCCGAGTCGGTCGGCGCGGGCACTCGCGGCTACTACGACGAGTCCGGTGCGCTGCGCGACATGGTGCAAAACCATATCATCCAGCTGCTCTGCCTCGTCGCCATGGAACCGCCGGCCTCCGATGCCGCCAATGCCCTGCGTGACGAGAAGCTCAAGGTGCTGCGCTCGCTGAAGCCGGTGACAGGTCCGGACGTGCCGCGCGTCACCGTGCGCGGGCAGTATCGCGGCGGCAGCGTCGACGGTGCCGCCGTCGCCGGTTACCAGGACGAACTGCCGGTCGAAAAGAAGGGCTCGCGCACCGAGACCTTTGTCGCCGTCAAGGCCGAGATCCAGAACTGGCGCTGGTCGGGCGTGCCCTTCTACATCCGCACCGGCAAGCGGCTGCCCAGCCGCGCCTCCGAGATCGTCATCCAGTTCCGCCATATTCCGCATTCGATCTTCGATCATGCCGAGGGGGCGCCGCGGCCGAACCGGCTGGTCATCCGCATCCAGCCCGACGAGGGCGTCAAGCTGCTGATGATGATCAAGGACCCCGGCCCGGGCGGCATGCGCCTGCGCGAGGTGCCGCTGAACCTGAGCTTTGCCGAGACCTTCGCCGATCGCACTCCGGAGGCCTATGAGCGCCTGCTGCTCGATGTCATCCGCGGCCAGCAGACGCTGTTCATGCGCCGTGACGAACTGGAGGCCGCCTGGATGTGGGTCGATCCCATCCGCGACGGCTGGGATGCCTCCACCGACGCCCCGCAGAGCTACACGGCGGGCACCTGGGGGCCGACTGCCGCCATCGCCCTGATCGAGCGCGATGGCCGCACCTGGCACGAGGACGGGCATTGAACGTGACGCGGCGCAGCTTCGGCACCAAGGAGGACCTGGCGCTGGCGCTGGCCGAGACGGTTGCCGAGCGCCTCAACGACGGCATCGCCGCGCGGGGCAGGGCGGTGCTGGCCGTCTCGGGGGGCTCCACTCCCGCGCGCTTCTTCTCGGTTCTTGGCCGCCGCCGCGATATCGACTGGGGCAAGGTGATCGTCACGCTCGTCGACGAGCGCTGGGTTCCGGAGACTTCGGACCGGTCTAATGCCGGCCTGGTCAACGAGCGTCTGTTGCAGGGGCCGGCCGCGATCGCCCATTTTGTCCCGCTCCATACCGGTGGCGAGGCGCCGGACGATGCCGCCATCGCCCGGACCAACATGCTGGTCAATGATCTGCCGAGGCCGTTCGACGCGGTCATCCTCGGCATGGGCAGCGACGGCCACACCGCGTCATTCTTCCCCGGAGGCGACAGTCTCGCCGCGGCCTTGACCGGCAAGGGACCGGCCATCGCCATCCGGGCCCCGGGGGCGGGGGAACCCCGGGTGACGCTGGTGCTTGAGCGCCTGCTCGATACCAGCGGTCTCTACCTGCATATCGAAGGGGAGGAAAAGGCCGGCGTGCTCGAAAGGGCATCGGCAGAGGGGGCGATCGAGGACATGCCCGTCCGCGCCGTCCTGCGCCAGAGCCGGACCCCTCTGACCATCTTCTGGAGCCCGTAGGCCCGCGTCCGGCAACGGTTTGTCCGCTGCCCGCCGGCCTCGTGCTTCCCCCAAGGAGTTCGAGATGAACGTCGTCAAGACCGTCCATGAAGTCACCGAGCGCATCGCGTCCCGGAGCGCCGCCTCGCGCCGCGACTACCTCGATCGCATCGAGGGCGCGCGGGTCAAGGGGGTGCACCGCGCCGCGCTGGCCTGCGGCAATCTCGCCCACGGCTTTGCCGCCTGCGCCCCCGGCGACAAGGCCAAGCTCGCCGGTTCGAAGGCGCTGAACCTGGGCATCGTCACCTCCTACAACGACATGCTGAGCGCCCATCAGCCCTATGCGACCTATCCCGACATCATCAAGGACGCGGCCCGCTCGATCGGCGCCACCGCCCAGGTCGCCGGCGGTGTGCCCGCCATGTGCGACGGCGTCACCCAGGGCCAGCCGGGCATGGACCTCAGCCTGTTTTCCCGCGACGTCATCGCCATGTCGACCGCCATCGCGCTCAGCCACAACATGTTCGATGCCGCCGTCTATCTGGGCATCTGTGACAAGATCGTTCCCGGCCTGATGATCGGCGCGCTGACCTTCGGGCACCTGCCGGCCGTCTTCGTCCCCGCCGGCCCGATGCCCACCGGCATTTCCAACGACGAGAAGGCCAAGGTCCGCCAGCTCTATGCCGAGGGCAAGGTCGGCCGCGCCGAACTGCTCGAGAGCGAGGCCAAGTCCTATCACTCGCCGGGCACCTGCACCTTCTACGGCACCGCAAACTCCAACCAGATGCTGATGGAGATCATGGGCCTGCATCTGCCGGGCGCCAGCTTCGTCAATCCGGGCACCCCGCTGCGCGAGGCGCTGACCCGCGAGGCCACCCGCCGGGCCCTCTCGCTCACCGCCGAGGGCAACGACTACACCCCGATCGGCCACGTCATCGACGAGAAGGCCATCGTCAACGGCATGGTCGGTCTGCTCGCCACCGGCGGCTCGACCAACCACACCATGCACATTGTCGCCATCGCCGCCGCCGCCGGGCTGCATGTCACCTGGGAGGACATGTCCGACCTCAGCGCAGCCGTGCCCCTGCTCGCCCGCGTCTATCCCAATGGCGTCGCCGACGTGAACCACTTTCACGCCGCGGGCGGCATGGGCTTTCTCATCCGCGAGCTGCTCGAGGCGGGGTACCTGCACGAGGACGTCAGGACTGTCTGGGGGCAGGGGCTCTCGGGCTACGCGGTCGAGGCGCGCCTTGCCGAGGACAAGCTGGTCTTCGAGCCGTCCCCGGTCCAGTCCGGCAACCCCAAGGTCCTCGCCCCGGTCCGGCAGGCCTTTTCGCCGAATGGCGGCCTCAAGGTCCTGTCCGGCAATCTGGGCAAGTCGGTGATCAAGGTCTCCGCGGTCAAGCCGGAGAACCGCGTGGTCGAGGCACGGGCACGGGTCTTCCACACGCAGGACGGCATGCTCGCCGCCTTCAAGGCGGGCGAGATCACCGGCGACGTCGTCGCCGTCGTCCGCTTCCAGGGCCCCAGGTCGATCGGCATGCCGGAGTTGCACAAGCTCACCCCGGCGCTCGGCATCCTGCAGGATCGCGGGCACAAGGTCGCGCTCGTCACCGATGGCCGCATGTCGGGAGCATCGGGCAAGATCCCCGCCGCCATCCACATGACGCCCGAGGCCGGCGACGGCGGCGCCATCGCCAAGATCCGCGACGGCGATCTGCTCCGCCTCGACGCCGACGCGGGCACGCTCGCCTTCATCGGCGACGAAAGGGAGTTCTTCTCCCGCACCCCCGCCACCGAGGACCTTCGCCGCGATCACCACGGCATGGGCCGCGAGCTCTTTGCCGGCTTCCGCGCCCTGGTCGGCACCGCCGATCGCGGCGCCAGCGTCTTCGGCTGAGCCGGCTTCGCGCCGGGACATCGTCCCTCGCCGCGGCGGGCATTCCGGGACTACGCATAAGGCGCTAGACTGCGACCCGCAGGGGAGGAGTCGCAGTGGGCAGTCTTTGGCGCGCGGGAGGGCTTGCGGCGCTGCTGGCGCTGGCCGGGTGCGCGTCGCTGTCGCTGGACCCGGCGGCGCGCCCGCGCCCGCTCGATCATCTCGACGACGATATCGCCAGCCTGCTGCTGGTCTTCGACCTGCCGGCGTCCCTGGAACCGGTCCGGCAGGGCTCGGTGGTCAGCCTCGACTTTGCTGCCCCGGCCGATGGCGGGCGCCATATCCGCGCCGCCCTGGTTGCCGCCGATGCCTCCGACCTCGCCGATGCCCTGCCGCCGCCCGCCGACGGGCGCAGCTACTACTTTTTCGGCTTCTCCGGCGCCGACCAGGCGTCCATTCGCGCGGCCCAGGAATGGGCGAGAGCCCTGCCGCCGGGCAACACCGCCATGACGCTGTCGCTGAGCCCCGGCCTCTGCCGCACCGCCGAGATCGACCCGGCGCGAGTCAGCGTCTCGGTTCTCGTCGCCCTTCCCGGCGCCTCCGGCCTCGCGCCGCTGCTCGCCGATCGGTCCGTCGAGGACGTGCTGGCGGCCGCCTCGATCGAGACGGTGCCGGCCTGCGATGGACATTCGGGGTAGGCCCTCACCCTAGCCTCATGTGTGGGGCACCATTGTGCCACCCCCACCGCGGTCACCCCGGCGGAGGCCGGGGCCCATCCTGAGATGCATCCCGTCTGCAAGGTGCTGGGTCCCGGCCTGCGCCGGGATGACATCGAGCCTGCGGTACCGGCCGGGCCACCCCCATACCTCGTTCTCTCACCGGGGCATCCCCGCGAAAGCGGGGATCGCCGTTTGCCCCTCTCGGTTTGCGTGAGTGGGATCGCGTGCAAGCGGAGGTTCCCGCTATCGCGGGAATGACACCGTGGGTGGGGCAATACCCCCCACTCCCTCGCTATGGGTGGGCGCGGCTGCTTCCGCTGTGGCGACCGCTGTACTCGCGACGATGCGTGTCTCGCCCTAGAAGCCGCCGCCGGTCTTGAAGCCGCCGCTGGTGCGATTGCCGCTCGATCCCGTCCGCGGCCGCGAAAAGCCGCCGCTGCTGCCCGGGCTGCCGCCGAAGCCGCCGCCGCCTGCTCCCGGCAGGCGGCCCCAGCTTCCCCCGAAGCCGCCCTGGCGACGGCTGCTCGTGCCGCCGCCGAAGCTCGAATCCGGCCAGGTGAAGCCGCTCGGTGCCGGCTCCTGGCGACGCGGCTCCGCCCGGCTGCCGCCCGACCACTTCTGGCTGCGCTGCCACTGTCCCCAGTAGTCCGCCGCGCTGATCCCGCCGCGCAGGAAATCGGTGAGCAGGTCGCCCACCAGGCTGTCCTCCCGGAAGCTCGAGCGCGGATTGTCGAAGCCCTGCTTCTTGAACTCGTACTGGATGTCCTCGAGTTCGCGTCGCCGCGCCGCCAGCGTCTTCAGCCGTGCCCGCTGTTCGCGGCTGTCCGTCTCTTCCTCGGCGGCGCGCTGGCGCACCTCGTCGATCTGCTTGACGATGGTGTCGTCCTGCCCGGTCTGGGTGGTGCGTGCGGCCGCCAGCAGGGTCTGGATATCCTCCCGTCCCAGCGCTTCGGCGAGGCCGTTGACCGCCGTGCTGAACGCCGGGTCGCTTCCCTGCGCCAGGTCCCGAACGCCCTTGGCCCGCTCGTCGCGCCTGTCCTCGAGCGCCACCATGTCGCCGTCGATGGCAGCGATGCGCGCCCGGGCCGCCTCCATCGCCTCGCGGGCCGGCTTGCCGCC